>JBDSDZ010000036.1:0-73001 GCA_039920345.1 Croceibacterium sp. | reverse complement strand
CCCCCAGTCGAGCGCGTACCAGCCGCCCCACGCCAGCGCGGCAAACAGCACCAGCGTCACCGCCAGGCTCTTGGCCAGGATACGGAGCACCTTCGGGTCGGCCAGTTGGCCGAGCGCAAGCGCGAGCGATGTGGCAACAGCGGGCATCGGTGCTTGCGATTGCGCGCGCGGCAGGCCAAGTCAACGCCCCGGCGGCCAGTCGCGCCGTTCCCCCTCTGCCGCCCAACCGGAAAGTTTCATGCCCGAACCCAGATATGATGTGATCGCGATCGGCAATGCCATCGTCGACGTGATGGCCCCGTGCAGCGATGACCTGATCGAGGAGCTTGGCCTCAATCGCGGCGGGATGACGCTGGTCGATACTGAGCAGGCCAGTGTGCTGTACGAAGCGATGGGCCCGGCGCGCGAGATTTCGGGCGGTTCGGCCGCCAATACGCTGGCCGGCCTTGCCGCGATGGGCGCGCAGTGCGCCTTCATCGGCCAGGTTGCGAATGACCAGCTGGGCGAAGTCTTCGCGCATGACATTCACGCCGTGGGAATCGATTTCGACACCGCGCCGCGCACTGAAGAGCCGCCGACCGCGCGCTGCCTGATCTTCGTCACCCCCGATGGTCAGCGGACGATGAACACCTTCCTCGGCGCGTCGCAGTTCCTCCCCGCCGCCGCACTTGACGAACAGGCGATCGGTAGTGCCAGCGTGCTCTACCTCGAAGGCTACCTGTGGGATCCTGAAGAGCCGCGTGCAGCCATGCGCCGGGCCATCGAAGCGGCGCGCAGTGCGGGGCGCAAGGTGGCCTTCACCCTCAGCGAAGTGTTCGTGATCGATCGCCACGGCGACGATTTCCGCGCGCTAATCGATGACGGGCTGATCGACATCCTGTTTGCCAACCACCTCGAACTCGCCGCGCTGACCGGGAACGACGATTTCGAAGGCGGGCTGACCGCGCTCAAGGACAAGGTGCCGACGCTTGTCGTCACCCGCAGCGCCGAAGGTGCGGTCGCGTTGTCCGGCGGAGAGCGGGCTGAAGTAGCAGCCGAACCGATCGACAAGGTGGTTGATACCACCGGCGCGGGCGACCTGTTCGCGGCCGGGTTCCTGTTCGGGCATGTGCGCGGCGAACCGCTCGCCACGTGCCTGCGCCGAGGCGCTATCGCGGCGGCTGAAATCATCAGCCACTATGGCGCGCGGCCCGAAGCCGACTTGCAGCAACTAATGCAGGAAAAGCTGGGCTGATCGGCACATGGCCCGGCTGATTGCCTTCAACAAGCCGTTCGGAGTCCTGTCGCAGTTCACCGACGCGAAATCGCCATCGCCGCGCCCGACGCTGTCGAATTTCGTGCGCGTGCCGGGAGTCTATCCGGCGGGCCGGCTCGACCGCGACAGCGAAGGTCTGTTGCTTTTGACCGACGACGGGAAGCTGCAGGCGCGGATTTCCAATCCCCGCTTCAGGGCGCCCAAGAGCTACCTCGTGCAAGTGGAAGGCGAGGCCGATGACGCCGCGCTGCGTGCTTTGCGCGAAGGCGTAACGCTGAACGATGGGCCGACCCTGCCGTGCGAGGCAGAACGCACCGAGGACCCGGAGCTCTGGCCGCGCGATCCGCCGGTGCGATTTCGCAAGAACGTGCCCGACTGCTGGCTCCGGATCACGATTCGCGAAGGCCGCAACCGGCAGGTCCGGCGGATGACCGCCGCGGTCGGGCTGCCAACCTTGCGGCTGGTGCGCTGGGCAATCGGCGAATGGACGCTCGAGGGGCTACCCCAAGGCGAATGGCGCGACGTCACGCCGCCCGGGGCTTAGTCGAGCGAGACGCTTCCGCGCGCGTACAGGGTTGCGAGCAGGTCCATGACGTCTGGCGACTGCAGGTCGTTTGCTGCGACCATGGTGCTGGTTTGCGCGCACAAGGTCTCGGCGAACTGCGCCACTGCACCTGCGCAGGGGTAAGTCTGGCCATCCACGAACAACAGCACGCCGCTATCCTGCCGGATAAACGAAAACCGGCTGGCAGCGCTGCGATGGAGCGATGCCCCGGCGGCGAGCTGGTCGTGCAGAGCGTCCTGCGGCAGCGATTGCTCCGGCGTCCAGTCGAGGTCCGGGTACTTGGGAGCGGTGACATAGGCCCCCAGCCAGCGCGCGAAGGCGTCGCCGTCCAGCAACGATTCGGTGATCATCGCGTGGAGCCGGGCAATCGCGGCGGGCGCGATTTCACCGGGGTTGGCCGGGCGGATGAGGTCGGGATCGGCGTAGCGATCATCGTCCTCCAGCGATTCGAGCACATGATCGGCGAAATGCGCCACCAGTTCGCTGCGCGAAGGCGCGCGGAAGCCGATCGAGTAAGTCATGCAATCGTCGCTCTCGGCGATCCCGTCATGGGCAAAGCCGGGCGGGACGTAGAGGATGTCGCCCGGCCCCAGCACGTGCTCCTCGAGCGTCTCGAAATCGGCCAACAGGCGCAAGTCACCATGCAGCAGCAGTGGGCTGTCGGCATCGCCCTTCGCGCCGAGCCGCCAGCGCCGTTGGCCGAGGCCCTGCACCAGGAACACATCGTACTGGTCGAAGTGCGGCCCGACCCCGCCGCCGGTCGCGGCAACGCTCACCATGACGTCATCGATCCGCCAGTCGGGGACGAAGCGGAATGGCTCGATCAGCGCGGCGACGGCAGGCATGAACTGGTCGACCGCTTGTACCAGCAGCGTCCAGTTCGCTTCGCGAAGCGCGCCAAAGCGCCGTTCGGGGAACGCGCCCTGCTCGGTGTTCCAGGCTTCGCCAGCCCGTTCGACCAGCCGCGATTCGATCCCGTCTTCGCAGGCAAGGCCCGCCAGCTCGTCAGGCTCGAGCGGATTTTGCCACGCGTCCCATGGATTGCGGATCAGCAGCGGCCGCATTTGCCAGTAATCGCGCAGGAACGCGTCGGCGTCGAAATTGGTCAGTTTCATCGCTGTTCGCGCGCGACTTCGCGCCAGCCGATGTCGCGGCGGCAA
Organism: Croceibacterium sp.; assembly: GCA_039920345.1. GTDB lineage: Bacteria > Pseudomonadota > Alphaproteobacteria > Sphingomonadales > Sphingomonadaceae > Croceibacterium_A. The sequence goes on along the minus strand of JBDSDZ010000036.1, from coordinate 70,021 downwards.
AATCCGCTCGGGAAATCGAGTTGGTCAACGGCAGTGTAAGCCCGTGCCTGCGCTCCAGCCACGGTGTGCCCCAGTGCAGTCACGTTGAGCACCCGGCCGCCATTGGCGACAAGCTTGCCGTGGCTGTCCAGCGCGGTTCCGGCGTGGAACACCTTGGCCCCGGTGGCTTCGGCCTCTGCGATACCCTTGATGGCACCACCTTTTTCTGGTGTCCTGGGATAGCCCTTGGCCGCCATGACCACCGTCAGCGCGGTTTCCTGCGAAAACTTCGCCGGTTCCATCGCCGAGAGCCGGCTGTCAGAGCAGGCGAGCAGGTAATCGCCAAGATCGCTTTCAAGCCGCATCATCAGGACCTGGCATTCGGGATCGCCGAAGCGGCAGTTGTATTCGACCAGCTTGGGGCCAGCGGAAGTCAGCATGACCCCGGCGTAAAGCACGCCCGAATACGGCATGCCTGCGTCGGCCATCGCGCGCACGGTGGGGGCGATGATCCGGTTCATGATCTCGCCGCGCAGTTCCGGCGTCAGGATCGGCGCCGGGCTGTAGGCGCCCATGCCGCCGGTGTTGGGGCCGGTGTCGCCTTCACCCACGCGCTTGTGGTCCTGCGCCCCGCCGAACGAAAGGATCGTCGCGCCATCGGTCAGCGCGAAGTAGCTCGCCTCCTCGCCGTCCATGAATTCTTCGATCACGACTTCGGTGCCGTACTCTGCCGCCTCGAACATGTCGGCCAGTGCCGCCTCGGCTCCGGCGCGGTCGGCAGCGATAACCACGCCCTTGCCCGCAGCCAGGCCGTCGGCCTTGAGGACAAAGGGCGGGATAAAGCGGTCGAGCGCTTCCAGGGCCTGCGCCAGCGAAGTGGTCCGGACGTAACCCGCGGTCGGTATCCCCGCCCGTTCGCACAAGTCCTTGGTGAAGCCCTTGCTGCCCTCAAGCTGGGCCGCGGCTTTCGACGGCCCGAACACCGATAGCCCGGCAGAGCGCAGCGAATCGGCCAGCCCGTCGACCAGCGGCGCTTCGGGGCCGACGATCACGAAATCGACCGTATGCGCCTCGCAAAAGGCAATCACGGCGCCGTGGTCACTCACGTCGAGATCGACCAGCTCGGCATGCTCGGCCACGCCCGGATTACCCGGTGCGGCGTAAAGCTTGCCGCCCTTGGCGAGCAGGCGGGATTGCGCCAGCTTCCACGCCAGCGCATGTTCGCGTCCACCCGATCCCAGCAGCAGGATATTCATGCCCGGCCCTTCCCACGACTCTGGCGACGACTTTGGCGACGATTCTGGCGATGGCGACGATGTGCCCGCCGCCGGGCTGGTAGCCAAGGGGCAGGCAGGCGACAACGCCGCGCCGCTAACGATCACCGAGATTTCGCAGCTGCTCAAGCGTACGGTCGAGGATCAGTTCGGCTTCGTGCGCCTGCGCGGTGAGCTTTCGGGCGTCAAGCGGGCAGCGTCGGGCCACCTCTACTGCGCGCTCAAGGACGATGGTGCGGTGATCGACGGAGTGATGTGGCGCGGCGGCGCGCAGCGGCTGGCGTTCGTGCCGGAAGACGGCATCGAAGTTGTCGCCAGCGGCAAGCTGACCACGTACCCGGGGCGCTCGAAATACCAGATCGTGATCGAGACAATGGAGATCGCCGGCGAAGGCGCGCTGCTGGCCTTGCTCGAAAAGACCCGCCGGCGGCTCGAGGCGGAAGGGCTCTTCGCGCCGGAGCGCAAGCGCGCGCTGCCATACCTGCCGCGCGTGATTGGCGTTGTGACGTCGCCCACCGGGTCGGTGATCCGCGACATCCTGCACCGGCTGGCTGACCGGTTTCCGACCCATGTGCTGGTCTGGCCAGTGCTGGTCCAGGGGCGCGGCGCGGAAGAACAGGTCGCGGCGGCAGTGCGAGGCTTTGGCGCGATTGCGCCGGGCGGACCAATTCCGCGTCCGGACTTGCTGATCGTCGCGCGGGGTGGCGGCTCGGTCGAGGACCTGTGGTCGTTCAACGAGGAAGTCGTGGTGCGCGCCATTGCCGAATCGCCGATTCCGGTGATCAGCGCAGTCGGCCACGAAACCGATACCACGCTGGCCGATTTCGCCGCCGACCGGCGCGCGCCCACCCCGACGGCGGCGGCCGAAATGGCAGTTCCGGTGCTGCGCGACCTTGCCCTGGCGCTATCCGAATTCGGCCTGCGCCAGCGCAAATGCGCGCTGCGCCCGGTCGAACTCGGGCGTGAACGGCTGCAAGCGAGAGTTGCCCGGATGCCGCGGCCCGAAGTGCTGGCGGCGCAAGCCGCGCAAAGACTCGACGATCTGGGCGAACGGTTGCGGCGCGGCCTTGGCGACCGGGCGGCGAAGGCCCGTGAACGGCTGCAAGGCGATGCGGCGCAGCTTTCCGCTCCGCTGCTTCGCGCGCGGTTCGAATTGGCGCGCAAGGATCTTGCCGGGGCCCGTTTGCTGACCGTTTTGCTGACCCGTCCGCTGGCGCAGCGCAAGGAACGGCTGGCAACGCTAGAGCGTTTGCGGCTCCAGCTTGATCCCAAGGCCCCGCTGGCGCGCGGCTATGCGCTTGTCCGCGCGCCCGGCCATCCGCTTATCCGGCAGCGCGACGTCGCGGCGGCACAAGATAGGCTGACGCTCGAATTCGCCGACGGCACGCTCGAAGTGGCGCCGGCGGGCAGCCGCCGTCCATCGCGCCCGAAGCTCGCTCCGCCGCCCAGCGCGCAGCCAAAATTGCTTTGAGCAGACGCGCTTGGTAAGGCGGTGGCCATGCTGATGTCATCGGGCGAACAAGCCGCTATCCTCATGTACGGACCCAACGGGTTCCGCGTGGTCAAACCGGGCCGCTATGTCGTGTGCGCCGTGTCTGGCGACCCGGTCCCGCTCGACGAGCTGCGCTATTGGAGCATCGACCGGCAGGAAGCTTATGGCAGCCCAGAGATCGCCACCCGCCGCCTGCATGGCACCGCGTGAGGCGCGCCGCTTTTACGGCGATTCTGGCCATGGCCCTGGCCCTGCTTGTGGCCGCCTGCGTCGCGGCGCCTGAACCGCCTGCCAGCCCGCCACAGGCCGTCGCATTGGTCCAGCCGCTGCCCGCGCCAATCCCGGTGACGGTGCCGGCCCCTACCGGGCCGGCGACTTTCGTTTACACCGGCGAACTGACACAAGGTGGCTGGATCCGGGGGCAGGTTCCCGCCGGCACCGCAACCGCCCGGCTCGGCGACAAACCGCTCGAATTTGCCGCTGACGGCAGTTTCTTTGCCGCGTTCGACCGCGATGCTGAGCCGACCGCGACGCTCTCGGCAATGCTGCGCGACGGTCGCGCGATCGAAAGCGCGCTCTCGATCTCGCCGCGCGCCTGGCAGATTGAAAACATCAACGCGTCGCCGACAGCCAATGTGCCGACGGCCGAATTCACCGCCCGGCGCCAGCCCGAACTGGCGCGAATCGTCGCTGCCCGCAGCGTCGAGTCGGGAAGCTTGGGCTGGCGGCAAAAATTCATCTGGCCGATCAAGGCGCGGATTTCGGGCCTGTTCGGCTCGCAGCGCATCTATCGCGGCAATCCGGGCAGTTACCATTCCGGCATCGACATCGCCGGTGGCAGCGGCACGACCTATGTCGCACCGGCTGACGGGGTCGTGGTGCTGGCAGCCGAATCGCCGTTCACGCTCGAAGGCAACTTGCTGATTATCGACCATGGCATGGGGCTCAGCAGTGCTTTCCTGCATAGCTCGCGCCTGCTCGTTCACGAAGGCGAAGTGGTCAAGCAAGGCCAGCTCCTTGGCGAGATCGGCATGACCGGGCGGGCCACCGGGCCGCACCTTCACTGGGGGCTGGTGTGGCGCGGATCCCGGCTCGACCCGCTGCTATTTACAGGGCCCATGGGCTGAACGCTTGACCACCCGCCCTGCGCTTGCGACTCGCTTGCGCGGATGCGACGGCTCCTCCTCCTGCTTGTGGTTGCGCTCGGCCTGGCTCCGGGGACCTGGCTGCATGCCTCGCTCGCCGAATCGCGCATCGATTTCCGCCCCATCCTCGTGGTTCACGCCCTTGCGGTAGCCGAACCGCGGAGAGGCGATTTTGATATCTCCGGCGTGTGGCAACTCACCAGCCATAGCACGCATTTCGGCGGCTATTCGGCGTTGGCGGTGCTGCCCGGCGGACAGCTGTTTGCGGTAAGCGATGCGGGACGGCTGCTGCGCTTCGCACCGCCGGGCACGCCCCCGCATCCGGTCTACATGGACTATATGGCCCGCCTGCGCGTGGCCGGGCGAATAAAGCCCGACATGGAGGGGATGGCGCGCGATCCGGTGAGCGGAAACATCTGGATCAGTTTTGAAGGCTGGAATGCGATCCTGCGCCACGATTCGGATTACAAGGCACAAGTCTGGATCCAACCGCCGGCGATGCGCGGCTGGCCCGCCAACAGGGGAGCGGAATCGTTCGCGCGATTGGCCGACGGGCGCTTTATCGTCCTCGCCGAGGGATCGCCGCGCTGGTTTGCCAGCACCTATCCGGCGCTGCTGTTTCCCTCTGACCCGGTCTTGGGGGCGCCGCCCATCGAATTCAGTTTCACGCCGCCCAGGGGTTTCCGACCCGTCGATGCCGTGCAGGTGCCCGATGGCCGCGTCTTGATCCTGCTAAGGCGCGCGCTGTGGGCTTTCCCGCCCCGGTTCGAATCCCTGTTGATGGCGGCCGACCCGGCGCAGATCCGGGCGGGCGAAGTCTGGGCGGCGAAAGAAGTCTTCGCGATTCGCGAACCGCTTCCGACCGAAAACTATGAAGGGCTGGCGGTTGAGCGGGGCGCGCGCGGAAGTATGGTAATCTGGCTCATTTCGGACGACAATCGCCTGAAACTGCAGCGCACCTTGCTGATGAAGCTTGTCTGGCACCCCAACGAAAAAGCGCGCGGAACGAGCCGCGCGCCTTCGTAAATCTTGCTCGGTGCCCGCGGGCGCCGCAGGGCTCAGGCGGCTTCGCCAACCTTCTTGAGCTCGCGCTTCACCTTAACGGCGCGCGCGCTGAGCTTTTCGTCCGACGTCTTGAGCAGCCAGTTATCCAGCCCGCCGTTATGTTCCACCGAACGCAGGCCCTGCGTCGACACGCGGAACTTGAAGCTGCGGTCGAGCTTCTCTGACAGCAGTGTGACGTTCTGCAGGTTGGGCAGGAAGACCCGCTTGGTCTTGTTGTTGGCGTGGCTCACATTGTGGCCAACCTGGCGGCTCTTGCCGGTCAATTCGCAAATACGCGACATGGTTTTCTCTCGAAATCGAAGCTTACGGGGTGTCTTGGAAAGCGGCGCGCATAGCGGCGAGGACTGCTTGCGTCAACCGATCTTGGCCCCTAGCGCCGAGGGATGACCCGCTGGCCGCTCCCCCCGCCAATGGCACGCGCGCTGGAACTGGCGGGCGAAGCCGTGCGGCTGGGCGAAGTGCCGGTCGGCGCGGTCGTGGTCAAGGACGGCGCAATCGTGGCCGAGGCACACAATGCGCCGCGGACGCTGGCCGATCCCACCGCGCACGCCGAGATGCTCGCCATCCGCAAAGCCGCCGCCGCGCTCGGTAGCGAGCGGCTCGAAGGATGCGAATTGTGGGTCACGCTGGAACCGTGCGCAATGTGCGCCGGCGCGATTGCCCACGCCCGCATCGCCCGGGTTTATTACGGGGCGCCCGATCCCAAGGGCGGCGCGGTGGAGCACGGCGCCAAAGTATTCGACCAGCCGCAATGCCTGCATCGGCCCGAGGTCTATTCCGGGATCGGGGAAGCAGCAGCAGCAGCAGTGCTGCGCGATTTCTTCGCCGCGCGGCGCTAGAGACCGCGCCAGATAGTCACGCCCGACGAATCGCGTGGGCCCTTGCGCCGCACGTCGCAGGCCACCGGGCGCAAGCTGGCATTGTAGCAAAGCCGAAGCTCGGTCAGCCAGCCGCGCTCGTTAACGCCGACGCCTACATCGGCGGGCCGCCAGCGCGGATTGGCATCGGCAAAGGCCTGACGGATTGCGCCGACGGTCAGGGTGTCGTCGCGCGACAGGCGGTCGAAGTCGGGCCAGCGCAGGCTGTTCCACAGCGCGCGCTGGGTGTGAAAATAGGTTTCGGGGCGTTGCGCCATGCAGGCGCCGTGCTTGGCCCATTCGTTGGCTAACAGCCCTGCCGAGGGCGTCATGCACAAGTTGCGCGCCAGTTCGCGGCTGGTCAGGGCGCGCGCTGCCGGGCACCACTGCGGCCAGTTGCTGCCGCGCCCTTCGGGCCACAAGCCATGCGCGACAAACCCGAAGCGTCCGCCGTGGCCGGAGCATTGCAGGCTGTCGGCTGCCCGGTTCTCGCGCCCGCGGCAGTATTCCGGCGACCAGGTGAGCGACAGGGTATAGCCGGTGATGGGCACGCGGCGCGCCGGTTCGTTCTGCTGTACCGTTGGGACCGAGATCGGTCCGGTGGGGATGCGGCATTGATAGGCTTGAGCTGCGGCTTGCCCAGGGATTGCAACGAGCAGCGCCAGCCAGACAAACGCGGCCCTCACAGCGGTGTGAAGTCGAGCCCGATGTCGGCCGCAGGCGCGCTCTGGGTCAGGCGGCCGACGGAGACGAAGTCGACCCCGCTGGCGGCGATGGTGCCGATCGTGTCGAGCCTGACGCCGCCCGAAGCTTCGGTCGGCACACGGCCGGCCACCAAGGCCACCGCGTCGCACAAGGTCGCAACGTCCATGTTGTCGAGCAGCAGGTGGCTTGCGCCGGCTGCCAGCGCCAGTTCGATCTGGTCGATCCGGTCCACTTCGCAGATGATCCGAGCGACCCCGGCATCGCGCGCCCGGCGCACCGCTTCGGCGACGCCGCCGGCGACGAGGATGTGGTTGTCCTTGATCATCGCCGCATCCCACAGGCCCATGCGGTGGTTCTGTGCCCCGCCTTGCCGGGTGGCGTATTTTTCGAGGTGGCGCAGTCCGGGAAGAGTCTTGCGCGTGTCGAGCAGCACGCAATCCGTTTCGCCCATTGCCTGGACATATTTTTGGGTCATGGTCGCGATGCCGGAAAGATGCTGCACCGTGTTGAGCGCGCTTCGCTCTGCTGTCAGCAGCGCGCGGGCGTTGCCGGTCAGGCGCATCAGATCGCTGCCGGCGGGAACTTTGGCCCCCTCATCGACCAGCAGCTCGATCGAAATGCCTGGGTCGAGATGGCGGAAGAAGGCCGCGGCTATCGGCAAGCCGGCCACGACGATGGCGTCGCGGCTGTCCATCACCCCGGAAAAGCGCGCGTCCGCCGGGATGACGCTTTCCGCCGTGACGTCATGCCCGCCACCTGGAAGCCCCACGCCAAGGTCTTCAGCCAGCGTATCGCGCACGAATTGCTTAAGGTCGAAGCCGTCGAGCCGCCACGTGCCCATTGCCCCCTCCGCTTCGGTCAATGAACGAAGCGGGCCACTACATCACGGTAGGAGCGGCTCACCTTGACCTCGGCGCCCGAGCCGAGGACCAGGAAGCACTCGCCATTGGTGTGCGGCTTGACCTGGTGAACCTGGTCGAGATTGACGATGGTCGAACGGTGGACGCGCTGGAACACCCGGGGATCGAGCCGGCGTTCGAGGTCCTTCATTGTTTCGCGCAGGATCAGCGAATTGTCGCCGGTGTAGATGCACATGTAATCGCCAGCGGCTTCGATGTGCTCGATCGAATCGACATCGACGCGGAATATCTGCCCGCGATCCTTGATGTTGATCATCTTTTCATAGCGCGCGATGGACTCGTCGTCGGTCGGCATGTTTTCCATCGCGTCCGGGGCGACTTCGGCGAGCACGTCCTGCAACTTGCGGACTTCTTCCGCGCCGCGCTTTTCTGCCAGCCGCGTGCGCACCCGGTCGAGCGTGTCGGCGAGCTTGTCCTCGTCGACCGGCTTCATCAGGTAGTTGACTGCATTGGCCTCGAACGCGCGAATCGCGTGCTCTTCATAGGCAGTGACGAACACGAATAGCGGGGGCTCAAGCTCCATGACGCCTTTGACCACCGAGAATCCGTCAAACCCGGGCATCTGGATATCGAGGAACACGAGATCCGGCTTTTCGGTCTTGATCGCGCGGATCGCCTCGCGCCCGTTGGCGCACGTCCCGATGATCTCGACGTCGGCATAAGGCTCGAGCCGCAGCTGGAGCCCCTGGATGGCGAGTTTCTCATCATCGACGAGGAGGGTGCGAATAGTCATGCATGGGTTCCCAATGCCCGCTGGCCGGGCAAATCTATAACCGACAGGGAGCCGGTCGGTTTCAGCGGCGCCGCACTGGCGGCGGCAGGATCTTGGAGCACCTCGTAAGGAATCTCGATGATCACGGTGAATCCGCCTTCCGGCGGGGTAAGGATTTCAAATCGATGGTCGTCGCCATAGGCTTGCGCCAGCCGGTCGCGGATGTTCGCCAGACCAACTCCGGTGGAGACCGTGCGGCCTTCACCCGACATCCGGTCGCTGACTTGCGCGGCCGTGGCCTGCGTCTGCATGCCTGGCCCGGTGTCGGCCACGGTTACGCGAAGGCGGGCACCGATCGCTTGCGCGGTCAGGCTGATCCGCGCGCCTTCCTCCTGCGGCGAGACCGCGTATTTGATGGCGTTTTCGACCAGCGGCTGGAGCAACAACGACGGCACTGCCGCATTGGCGGCCGCAGGCTCGATCCGGAACACCGTTCGCAAGCGTTCTTCAAAGCGCATGCGCTCGATATCGAGATAGAGCTTCAGCGTCTCGACCTCCTGCGCGATCGATACCTTGCCGCCTGGTTGGCTAACCAGTGTGTGGCGCAAAAAGCTGGAAAGGCGGGTGAGCATCGCGTTGGCAGGTTCTGTCTGTTTGAGCAGAACAAGAGTGCTGATCGAGTTCAAGGTGTTGAACAAGAAATGCGGGTTGAGCTGGTAGCGGAGCATGGCGAGCTGAGCGCTGGTAGCCTGCGCCTCAAGCCGTTCGAGCCGGTCGGCCTGTTCTTCCACCTGCAGGTAGAAGTTGATCGCGTAGTACAATGCCGACCACGCACCGAGCAGGGTCATGTCGAGATAGAACACACCCAGGACCAGCGAAGCAAAGCTGCCTTCGACGCCGCCCTGGTAGAGGCTGAAGGTCCAGCCGGTGATGGTGGCCGAGACGATGACCGCTACCGCCAACGCCAGGGCGGTCACGCCCCAGGTGATGATTGGCCGTCGGTTGATCAGGCGCCCGTAAACCACCGACAGGATCAGGCTGATGGAAAAACCAGTGATCGTCGCGATCAGCGTGGTGACGAGGTAATCGATCGGCTTGCCGTTGGCGATGTTGGTCACCGCGCGCAGGACCATGGCGCCGCCCCAGCCGATGAACTGCAAGCGCCAGAAGGCCTGGTCCTTGTCGGCAAAGAAAGGGGCGGGGCGGAACGGCAGCATCGCCATCGACCCGATGGCAGCACTTGTCGCCCGGGGCTTCGCGGTTCTGGCAGCGGCCGGACGCGTGAAGGGCAGGGGCAGCTTCAGGACGGGCGAGCCTCCTCGATGGCTTTGCCCAGGGCATCCTTGCCCAAGGCGCCGTTAAGCGCCTGGTCGCCGACCACCCAGCCCGGGGTGCCAGAGATGCCGAGTTGCTGCGCCATTGCTGCATTGCCCTGCAACTGGCGGTCGAGTTCGCCACTGGCGATCAGCGTGCGCGCCCGGGCAAGATCGACCCCAGCCTCGGTGGCCGCGGCCTGGATCGTCTGGTCGCTCGGTGGACCAAGCCGATACATGGCGTCATGGAAGCCGGGATACTTGCCCTGCTGGGCTGCCGCCAGCGCCATGCGGGCCGCATCGACGCTGCCCGGTGACAGGATCGGATATTCGCGCACGACCACGCGCAAGTCAGGATTGCTGGCAATCAGCGAGGCGACGTCAGCTACGCTCTGGCGGCAATACGTGCAGGCATAGTCGCTGAATTCGACCAGCGTCACCTTGCCCGCCGGATTGCCGAGCACGGCGCCGGGGAAAGGTGTTTCAAGCTCGCTACGGAGCGGGCCAATGCGCGATATCTGTTCGCGCCGTTGGAGCACGTCCATCGCTTCGGGCAGGACTTCGGGGTTCGACAGCAGGTAGGCGCGGGTCGATTTATCGCCGAGCCCGGTGACATCCCACAGCGCCGCTCCGGCGAAACCGGCGGCAAGGGCGATAATCAGAGTAAGAAACCAGCGCATCACACACTGCTAGTTGCGGTCGCGACTGCGTTCAAGCTCTGCGCGCGCCTGCAGCGCCACATCCTGCGCGCGAATCCAGTCTGGCGTGCCAGTCGGCAGCGAGCGTTCGGCCGCCTCGGCGTTCTGCAACGCCTCGCGCGGCTGGTCGCTCATGATCTGCTGCTCGGCGCTGGCCAGCTGCGCCCGGGGAATGTCGCCGCGTTCGCCGTAGACCAGACCGAGCTGGTACCACGCCATCGGATTTTCGCGGTCGCGGCCGACCGCCGTCTTGAGCACTTGTTCGGCTTCGTCCAGATTTCCGCTGTCTTCGGTTGCGAGCAGGGCCAGTCCAAAGGTGCTGGCGATCAGCGGGGCATTGCCCGACAATTCGGTCGCGGTTCGCAAAGGCGCCAGCGCATCGGTGGGACGGCCCGATTCGAGCAGCACCTGGCCCTTCATCTCGAGGAAGTAGGGGTCGTTGGGCGCGGTGGCGAGAAGGGCGTCCACTTCCGCCAGCGCCTCGGTCATTTTGGATTGCTTGTGATAGGCATAGGCCCGCGCGTAACGGGCAGGCACTGACGTCAGGTAGGCAGGATAAGCGTTCAAGGTCTGCGCCGGTTCGGCAACGTAGCCGTAAAGCTTGGCCTTGACCCGCTCGAAACGCGCCTGGAGCTGGGGGTCTGGTGGCGTATCCCACGCCGCATCGTTCTTGAAATCCGCTTCCAGTCGCGAAATGCGATCCCCCACCAGTGGGTGGGTGCTGGCAAATCCGGCTTCCTCACTCTGGCTCACGCCGTAGCGAAATTCGAAGTTCTGCAATTTCTCGAAAAACGCGATCGAGCCACGGCCCGTGATACCGGCTTTGGACAGGAAGCTGACGCTGGCCGCGTCCGCGCTTGATTCCTGGGTCCGGCTGAACTGCAGGAACGAACCGAGAGCGGCTTGCTGGCCCAGGGCAATCGCTCCCATCGCGGCATCTGCCGGAGCACCCGCGAGCGCCGCCGCAACGCCGACCAGCAGGGAAAGCAGCTGAATTTTGCCTGCCTTGCCGGCACCCTGATAGACGCTGATGGCGTGACCACCGATGATGTGGCCAAGTTCGTGCGCCAGCACACCCTGAACTTCGTTCGCGCTGGCGGCGGTATTGATCAGACCCGACAGGATGTAGATTTTCTGCCCATTGGCGACAAATGCGTTGATCGAGTTATCCTGCAGCAGGACCACCTGAACCGCCCCCTTAGGCAGCCCCGCGGCCTGGGTTAGCGGGTCCATCATGTCCTGCAGCAGGGCTTCGGTCTCGGCGTCGCGCAGCACCGCTTGAGCCGCAACCGGCTGCGCGATAAATCCGAGCAGCGCGGTCCATGCAAAGAGGCTGACGAAAGAGCGGAAAAGCCGGGTCATCGAAACGCTCGCTAGCGCATTCCGGCCTGAACCGGAACTGAAGACCTTGCGATTGTGCGGCAGTCGTCAGCCAATCAGGCGGCGTGCGGCACGCTCGAGCAGGGCAATGTCTTCGGGCACTTCACCGAGCATGACCACGTCGCCGGTTTGGTTCCGGCGGATCATCACCAACGCGAATTCGCTCCCTTCAGGCGTGATCGCGTCGAACCCGAGCGGCGACATATCGCGCAGCTTGGCGGCCAGTGCCTGGCGCGGCGCATCGAGCGGCTCGACCGTCTTGCCGGCGTCTTCCCGGCGCAGGCGCCGCTCAGCCTTGACCACACCCTTGAGCCCGCCTTCATGCCGGCCAAGGAAATCGCCCAAACCGCCAAGAGGCAGCGCGAGCCGGTGGGCATGGCTCAAGGCTGCAGCATATTCGGTCAGCCGCGTCTTGTCGTAATCCACGCCAAACACGAGCTTGACCACCGGCGTCATCGGCGCGCGATCCTGCACGGTCAGGTCGGCATCGTTCAGCAGGGTTTCGAAATCGCCTGGCGCATCCTGCGCCGCGAGCGAGAAATCGTAGGCCCGGCCGATCGCGTCATAGAGCGCGGTCCGGGTGCGATCTTCGCTGCTGTTGGCAACCGTCGCCATGTCGCGCGCCAGCATGAGCCAGTCGCCGAGCTCCATGTCCGCCGGATCGAGCTCTGGATAGACCTGCGGGAATACCTCGGCGGGCAGCTCGGCCGTAAAAGCGACCAGCTCGGACGGGTCATAATCGGGCAGCACGACTTCGGCTTTCTCGACCGTCTTGGTCAGGTCGATCGGCATCTTGAGCAACGATCCGTAGGCGGAAGCCGATTCCTCGTCCTCGTCCTCATCCTCGTAAGCTGCGCCGAGATCGTCGTCGTCTTCGTCCACATCGAGGTCGGTATCTTCGATTCCGTCGGCGTCCGCATCTTCGGCTCCGACTTCGTCCTCTTCCATCTCCGGCAGCACGTATTCGTCTGTTTCGTTGGCAACGGCCTCGTCGTCGTAGCCGAACGAAGGCACCGGAAGTTGGTTTATCATGGTGTCAGCCGTGTCGTTGGCGGCTACCGCGCCGGGCCCATCGGCCCAGTCGGTCAGCGGCAAGTCGTCGTCGCGATTGGTCGCGACAGGAGGGGTCGCCTCGAGCGCCTGGTCAATTTCGAGCAGCAGTTCGTCTGCCGCCCGGGCATCGGCCAGTTCTTTCCAGTTGATCACGCCATAGATGAAATCGATGGTATCATCGTCGCTCGAGAACGGCAGCAAGATGCCGCGATAAAGGATCGTCTGGCCGCGCTGGTTGACGAACTCCGCCTCGAAACCGATCGGTGCCTGGTTGGCGAGGATCTGCATGTAGTGATCGGTGATGCGGGTCAGTAGCGAACGGGTCGGCACATCCGACAAAGTGTCGAGTTCTTCACCTTCGACGTCGCATTCCTCAGCGAGCTTTTCGCCGATGTAAGTGACGCCAGGGTTTTTGATCCCGGCAGTGAAGTCGAGCACAACGCTGTGCGGGCCGAAGTCGGGCAGGCTGTCGGGTTCAAGGTCTTCGATGGCGGGAAACTTGCGATCGCCCAGCAGGCTTGCCCAATGGTTATAGGCGCGCACTTGCATGCGCCGCTCATCCTGGCCGATCGACGCCGGAGCCGGAGGCCGGACAGGCTCTTCGTATTCCTGGTTTTCACCTTCGGACGCGACTAGCGAACCGAAACTGCTGCGCAGCGTGTCCATCAAAGATGGCCCCCTTCGACCTGATGAACGGGTTATTGGCCCCGCATAGTTAATTAACTGTGAAGTAGTGTTAATTCAGCCGCGTGTGGGCGACCGGCATCACGGCGGCAAAACGGCCGGTCATTTCAGAAGCAATGCCGCGGTCGGTGCCGCACAATCTGTCCCAGACCGTGAAGTACAGGCCATAATTGCAGCGATAGTCTGCATGGTGGCGCTGGTGGTGGCTGGCGGTGATGAACCAAGCGCCGAGCTGCGAGTGAACGAAGCGGCGTGGGAACAGCTCCCAGCCCATGTGATTGGTCACCCCCATCAGGGTCATGATCGCCAGCACCAGGCCGAGAACCGCGATATGCACTGGCACGGCGAAGACCAGCGCGGGAATGACGACCGCGCCACTGATCGCTTCCAAAGGATGGAAGCTCATCGCGGCCCAGGCGGTCGGCGGCCGGCTGGCATGGTGCACGGCATGCGCGGTGCGGAACCAGCTTGGGCGGTGCAGCAGGCGGTGAGTCCAGTAGAACCAGGTGTCGTGCGCGAACAGATAGGCAGCCAGCGATAGCGGCACATACCATAACGGGTAGTCCGAGATGTCGGTGTAGATCGCGGTCCAGCCGCGTGCCTGCCAGCCCCAGGCGATAATGCCCGCCGGGACACCGTAAATCGCGGCGGATGCCAACGACCAGCCGATCTCGCGCCTGATCTGGCCATCAAGGCCTGTATATAGCCCGGGACGGACTCGCGCCGTGGCCCAGGCGAACAGGCCGCTGGTGATAAGGTAACGCCCACCCACGATCGCGGTCATCGCCAGCGCCGAAAACACGAGAGTCATCATGCGCGCTGCCTAGCACCTCGCCCGCCAGCGCGACAGCAGCACCTTGTTATGTGAGGCCTGGATTATGTGAGGCCCTGCCCCCATGCCGAGCAATCCGGGTCGAGCATGACCAGCTGCCGCCGCAAAGCTGTGCGCGCGAGCCGTTCGACTTCGACCTTGCGCCGGGCCGCTGCCAGCGCACGAGTTGGGGCGGGACGGATGATTTCGGCATCGTATTCGTCCGCCACGATCACTCCGCAGCAATCGGGCCGGAAGTCGGCCCCTTCGAGGCAGGCGCGATCAAGCTCGGGCGGGACCCCCCAATAAAACCGGTCGCAAAACTCGAGATAATGCGGCCACTTGGCGTCGCCCAGCAGGTCCGCCCGCGCGGTCTTGATTTCAACGATAATCACTTGCCCTTTGGCATCGATCCCCATCAGGTCGGCGCGCCGGCCATTGCGCAACGGCATCTCGGCAAGGCACCACAGGTCGTTGCGGGCAAACAGCCGACTGATTCCCCGGGCAACGGCGGCCGCGCGACGCGAGGCGTGATCGAGAATTCGGCTGGGAGGGGGAGTGTTCATCGCGCTTGGCTGGAACAGAAGCGGAACGATGTCAAACGACCCAGCGCGCGCGCGGAGCGATCATGACCCCGTCGTTTGAAACGATATGCTCAATTGAACACAACGATTGTAACCATCTTGCGCTTCAACCGCTAACTAGTTGAAAACAAACAGCCTCAAGCTGTGTTGCACATTGGTTACAGAGGCAACCTATTATACCGCCTTCGCAGTCGCGGAACTTTGCTGCGGCCCTTCCTTGCGGCAGTAGGGCGCCATCCATCACCGCATTGTCCGCGGAGAGTGGGTGGTGCGGCGCGTCGCGCTACATTGCAAAAAAGGGACTGCACTGTGAAAAAATCGACACTCATTGCCCTGCGCGCGGGCGTTGCCCCAATCGCGCTCGGCCTCGCAATTTATAGCGTTCCGGCGCTGGCTCAGACCACTGCGCCGACTCCGGTTCCAACTCCCTCGTCGACCGCTGCGGCCGACGATGAATCCGCTGACGACACGGGCGTCATCTTCGTGACTGGCTCGATCCTTGGCCGGACCGACACCGAAACACCCTCGCCGGTGACCGTGCTGTCGACCGCCGAACTCGAAAAGCGCGGCGTCAACACCGTAGCTGAAGGACTGCAGCGCATCGCCGCCAACGGCTCGGGCGCGCTCTCCGAAGGCTGGAATAACGGCAACAACTTCGCTGCCGGCGCCAACGCGGTTTCGCTGCGCGGCCTGACTGTGCAGAAGACCCTTACCGTGTTCGACGGCTTGCGCATGGCTCCGTATCCGCTGGCCGATGACGGCCACCGCAACTTTGTCGATCTCAACACCATCCCCGACGTGATCGTCGAACGGGTCGAAGTCCTGAAGGACGGCGCTTCGTCGACCTACGGCGCCGACGCGGTTGCAGGCGTGGTCAACATCATCACCAAGAAGGAAATCCAGGGCATTCACGTGAATGCTTCGACTGGCGTTTCCCAGCATGGTGATGGCGCTGAAGAACGCTTCGACGCCGCTTACGGCGTGGGCGACCTCGAGAGCGACGGCTTCAACATCTATGTCGCTGGTACCTACCGCAAGAGCGACGTGATCTGGGCGCGTGACCGCGAATACCCCTTTAATACGGGCAATCTGAGCGGCATCTGTAATGATGCTGGCAGCTGCATGGCGATCCCGACCCGTTGGTACGAATTCGGCGTCAATGCCAACGGCACCCTTGGTGGCTCCAGCCTGCCTGACTTCCCGCTTATTGCGCCTGCAACGGCCGCCGGTACGCGGACAGGCCAATATGAACTGCTTAACGGAGACTGCTCGGCTTTCGGTGCCGATCGGCAGACCCTGCCGAACAGCGCGCGCGGCCTGATCACCTCGGGCTCCCTAGCGGGCCAGTACACGTATGCCAGCGCCCTGTGCCAGAAGGACACCAAGAAGGCTTACGCCACCTTGCGTCCGGAATCGGAACGCTACGGCTTTGCTGCTCGCGCCACCGCCAAGATCGGTGACAAGGCAGAAGCTTACTTCGCGCTCAACTACCTGAATGCGCACACCTACTCGCAGCTGACTCCGGCGGCTTTGGGCGCGACTTCGACCCCGCCGCCGAGCTCGGTCACGTTCAATCCCGTCTTGCTGCCGGTTTATGTCTGCCCAGGCGGCACCGCCACTTTCGTCGGAACCGTCAACCAGAGCAGCTGTACAGTTGCCTCGCCTGGCGCGCACCTCAATCCGAACAACCCCTATGCGGGTTCCGGCAGGTCCGCGATTCTGCGCGGTCGCTATGATCGTCCGCAGACCGTCCAAACCGATGCGCGTGCACTGCGCGCCGCGGCGGGCATTCAGGGCACCTTCGGCAGCGATGATTCCTGGACCTACCAGCTCGAAGGCACGGCTTCTGAAGTGAAGCTTGCCCGCACCAGCGAAAACTACATCATCCCGCAGCGGGTGGCGGATGTAATCGCAAACGGTAGCTACAATTTCGTGCAGCCCTGGCTCAACTCCCAGGCCCTGCGCGACTACATCTCGCCGGTCAACGTGAAGACGTCGACCTCAGAACTGTGGCAGGTCAATGCTACCGTCGGTCATGCGCTGTTCGAACTGCCGGGCGGCGCGCTCAACGCGGCCGTTGGCGTTTCGTACCGTCACGAATCGATCACCGATCAGTCGGCCAACCCGGAAAATCTCGCTCATCCGTATGATCGTTACTTCACGATCAACGCGGTTGGTGCGGTCGGTAGCCGTAACGTGAAGTCAGCCTACTTCGAAATCGACGCGCCGATCCTGGACTCGTTGGAAATCATCGGTTCGGGCCGTTATGACGATTACTCGTCGGGCCAGACCAACTTCTCGCCGAAGATCGGCTTCAAGTTCAAGCCGGTCGATGCGTTGCTCATCCGTGGTACGTACTCGAAGGGCTTCCGTATCCCGTCGTTCAACGAAGCGTTCGGCTTGCCGACGACGGGCTACACAACCTTGTCGGTCAACTGCGGGACGTATGTCGCGTTCTGCGCGGCGCACGGCGGCAACAGCTATGCGACCGGGCAGTATTCGCTCGGCCGTACCTCGGTCGGTAACCCTGCACTGAACCCGGAAAAGTCCACCAGCTGGACCCTCGGCGCGGTGTTCGAACCGATCCGCAACCTGTCGTTCACGGTCGATTACTTCAACATCAAGGTGAAGGATGTCATCGGTAACATCTCGGCGGCTGACCAGAACGCAGCGCTGGATGCCTTCCTGCGTAGCGGCACCACCAACGCCGTTCCGGGCGTGACGGTCGTCGGCGCTGCGGCCGACCCGCAGTTCCCGGGCGCTCCGGTGCTGCCGCAGTTCATCCAGTTCTCGTTCACGAACTCGGACACGGAAGAAGTGCAGGGCATCGATTTTGGTGTGAACTATCGTCACAACTTCGGTGACGTGCGTTTCTCGACCAGCGCCGATGTCTCCTACTTGATCAAGTATCAGGTCAGCCGTGCGGACGGTTCGGTCGAACGTTACGATGGCTCGCTCAGCCCGTGCGATTACACGTCCTGCTCGGGTTCGCCCAAGTGGCGTGGTAACGTTTCGAGCACGCTGGGTATCGGCAACCTCGATATTACCGGCACCGTTTATTACACCGATGGCCTCGATCTGGCCTCAGTCGACTATGGTGGGGTCAAGGGCGATTGCCAGGCCAGCATCGGTGCTTCGGTCGTGACATACCAGGACGGAACTCCAGTGCAGTGCACCACGGGCGCTCAGTGGAACGCCGATCTCGCGGTCAACTACGAAGTCAACGAGCACCTGAACATCTATGCCAACGTGCTGAACGTTCTCGGGATCGACCCGAAGTTCGACCCGTCGGCGGCGTACTCGATCTTCCAGTACAACCCGACGTGGAGCCAGGCCAACATCGTCGGCCGCTACTTCCGCATCGGCGCGAAGATCGACTTCTAGGATCGAAGTCAAAGTGGGGCGGTCCTGGCAACGGGATCGCCCCGCACTCCTTTCGGCCAGGAAAAGCGAAGACCATGTCTTCGCCCGGGATTGGACCTAAGGCAGGGGGATGGCGCAGCGCTTCACGCGGCGCAGCCCAGGTGGGGCGGGAGCTGATCGGCTCCCGCCCCTTCCTGTTTCAGGCGCTATATTTATCCAGGTTTGGCAGGCGCCAGCGTTATCCGCCGGCCCACCTGATCGCGGGACCTAGTTGGCTGCTGGTTCGTCCTCG
This sequence comes from Croceibacterium sp., assembly GCA_039920345.1. Lineage (GTDB taxonomy): Bacteria > Pseudomonadota > Alphaproteobacteria > Sphingomonadales > Sphingomonadaceae > Croceibacterium_A. The sequence continues at coordinate 51,694 of JBDSDZ010000036.1, read as the reverse complement.
CGCGGCTGGCCGAACGGATCATCGGCCGGGGCATCGATCCCAAGGTCGATGTTCGATCCGCCCGCATCGCCCGACGTCAGGCGATTGTTTTCCTCGCACACATACTCGCGGATTTCCCAATCCGGTTCGCGTTTGAAGGCGAGTTGCGAGACAAATGGCTCGGTCAACACGTCGGGATCGGTAATCGTCGTCTCGATCCGCATCACACCCGGCTTTTCGAGCCAGATGCGCTCATGGATCTTCATGTTCCCGCCGTGCGGGATGCCGGCGCCAATCTCGGCCGCCGCGGGGCTGAAGCCCACGGTATCGACCAGCAACGTATCGCCTTCCCAATGGCCAACCGAATTGCCGTTGAAGTAGGGATCCGGATCCTCCGGGATCGGGCGGCCGTCGGTATAGATGCGCCGCGCCTGGCTGTAAGTCTCCGCAAACAGCGTCACCCGCTGCGGCGAAAACACGAATTCGATCGGATAGGGTTGGCGCATGATCCCCGGCATGCCCGGCGGAATGCAATGCGCCTGCGCGTATTGGTCAACCCCTTCGGCGGCTTGCTTGGCACGAAACGCGTCGAGCCGCTGCTGGGCAGCAGGGGTCAGCTTGGGCTGGGCCGGAGGTCCGGCAGCGCCGCCGCCAAACAGCAGCGACCAATCGGGCGCCCATACCCCGCTCCAGTCCGGCAGGGCGTCGATCGCGGCATAGCCGTGCGCGCGGGGAATCGGCTCATCCTGCGCCTGGGCCAGAGCGGGGGTCACCGTCGCCATGGCGAGCGCGCCGGCGCCGGCAAGCGCGCGCGCCAGGATAGCCAATCTTTGCATTTGTCCCTCCGGCGGTGACCTCTTCCAAGAAAAAGTTTGCGCCGCGCCGGCGGTTCAAGTCAAGCGGCGGGTTGATTATGGCCGACCTTTGCTGGCAGAAGGGCGGCAAGCGCTCATCGCCCGTTCAGGGGCGGGGCCGCAGGAGAGGACCATGTTGAACAAATCGATCCGTCTTGCCCCCATGCGTTTGGCGCTTGTCGCTGGCGCCGTGGTTGCCGCCACCGTCGCCCTGACCGTTCCCGGTCAGGCGCACCATTCGACCGCGATGTTCGAATGGGGCACCTCGACCGAACTCAAGGACGTGACGGTCGAGCGCTGGGTCTGGACCAACCCGCACACCTTCCTTTACGTCAAGGACGCCAGCGGTACACGCTGGGCATTCGAGGGCATGAGCCCGAATCACTTGGCGCGATCCGGCTGGTCGAAGCGCTCGCTGGCGCCGGGCGAACATATCGACCTGACGTACTACAAGCTGCGCGACGGGCGGCGGGGCGGGTTCGACGTGACCGTGACCCGCGCCAACGGCTCCACCCTCCAGCAGCTTCCCGTCCGGCAATAATCCCGCTCAGGGCAATTGTGCTTGGCGGGCGCGCCCCGCATTGCTAACTCGCGCGCGGTCCGCCGCCTTTGGCGCACCCGTAGCTCAGCTGGATAGAGCGCTGCCCTCCGAAGGCAGAGGTCACAGGTTCGAATCCTGTCGGGTGCACCATGCGGCCGTTTGTTCAGGCCCAGCCCGAATCGAGGAAGCGTAACGCGCACCCGGCAAGGATCGCGGCGCCGCGCGGCAGGGCACTTTCGTCCACGATCATCCGGCTCGAATGGATGCCGCAACATCCCGCCCAGTCGGATCCTTCCGCAGCCACGCCCAGGAAGGCCATCGCGCCGGGCACCTTTTCGAGCACATAAGAGAAGTCCTCCGCTCCCATGATCGGATGCGGCAACCGCTCGAATGCGCCGTCGGGCAAGCCTAGTGCCACCCTTTCAAACACGTCAACCGCGCTCGGATCGTTGATTGTCGGCGGGAAGCCATCGATCACCTCGACCCGGGCGCTGCATTCGTGGGCCGAGGCAATGCCTTCAGCGAGCGTGGTGAGCGCCGCGCGAATGTCGGCGCGCCGTTCGGACGACAGGGTGCGAATCGTGCCCTTGAGGACGGCCCGGTCGGGGATCACGTTATGCGCGCTGCCGGCGTCGAGCTGGGTGATCGTCACCACCAAGGCTTCGGCCGCTTCGTAGCGGCGCGTTACCAATGCCTGGATCGCGGTCACGATCTCGCACGCCACGGGCACCGGATCGCGCGTCTGGTGCGGCATCGAGGCGTGCCCGCCGCGCCCTTCGACCACGATCTCGAGCTTGTCGGCGGCCGCGAGCAAGGTACCGGCGCGCCCCACCAGCACGCCATGCTTGTAATTGGGCATGATGTGGAGCGCGAAAGCCGCGTCGGGCAGCGGATCGAGCAAACCGTCGTCGATCATGAAACGGGCGCCGTGATAGCCTTCTTCGCCCGGCTGAAACATAAAATGGACGGCACCGGCGATCTCCGCCTGCCGCGCGGCCAGCAGCCGCGCTGCGCCGGCCAGCATCGCGGTGTGCGTGTCGTGCCCGCAGGCATGCATCCGGCCGGGTAGCGAAGACGCAAAGTCGAGACCTGTCTCCTCCTGCATCGGCAGCGCATCCATGTCGCCTCGCAGCAGCACTGTGGGGCCCGGCTTGGCCCCCTTGAGCACCGCAATCGCGCCCGTGCAGGACGGTCCTTCGCGCCATTCGAGCGGCAGGTCGGCCAGCTCCGCCCGCGCCTTGGCCAGGGTGAGCGGAGTGTCGAGGCCCAGTTCGGGCTCGGCATGGATCGCGCGGCGCAGCGCCGAGATGCGCGGGGCAATGTCACGCGCCTGATCGAGGAGATGTTCGGTGAGCATGGCACAATCCTACCCTGCATCGTGCCGCCGTGCCAGCCTGCTGCCGTGGAGCCGACATCTTGAAAACCGGTATTTTGATACCCAGAATCGTTCGCGCGCGTTGTTCATCAGGAATCTAGCCAAACTGGCTATGACAACTTTATGCTGCACTGCACCGTGACAATTGCGTCACGCCGTTTCGAAATTGGTTTCTAACCATAGTAATTATTGAAATGCTGGAGTCTAAGGCGCCGCAAATGAACACGACGGTCCACAATTTCCAAAGTTTGCCGGAAGTAACCCGGAAGACTTCGCCGCTGGCGGGGCTGGATGCGGTCGCGCGCCAGGCGCCGCTTATCGGCGTGATCCGCAATCCTCGCAGCCATCGCAATGCGGGCGATTCCCCGGATTGGACCGGACGCGACACAGTACTGGTGGAAACGCCGGATCGGCGCAGCGAATTGCTCGCGATCCTGGCGCGCTTTGCCGAACGCCGGGTCGACTACCTGGTGATCGACGGCGGCGATGGCACGATCCGCGATGTCCTGACCTGCGGGGCGGGGGTTTTCGGTAACCTGTGGCCCACGCTCGTCGTGCTTCCGAACGGCAAGACCAACGCGCTGGCGGCTGATCTTGGCCTCCCGCGCCATTGGTCGTTGGCGGACGCGCTGCGGGCCATCGACAGTGGCCGCGTGCAGGCGCGCCGCCCGGTGGTGGTGTCGCGGCGCGACAAGCCCGATGCGCAGGTGCAGGGCTTCGTGTTCGGGGGCGGTATCTTCACCGCGTCGGTGGGCCTGGCCCAGACCGCGCACAAGCGGGGCGTGTTCGATGCGCTGGCGGTGGGCATCACCACGCTGTGGACTGTGACCCAGGCGCTTTTCGGCCGGCCCGGTAATCTCTGGCGTCGGAACACGTCGATGCGCGTGTATGACGCGAACGGAGCCGACTTGCCGCACAGCGAAGGCGAACGCGCCGACAGCCGGTTCTTCATCCTGGCTTCGACGCTGACGCGGTTTCCTGCCGGACTAAGGCCGTTTGCCGACGTCGAAGGCCCGATCCGGATGGCGCTGGTGGATAGCGCCCGCAAGGGCTTGCTGCTGCGCCTGGCGCTGCTGTTCCGCGGCGTCCTCAGCGAGGGCCTGCGCCGGCGCGGCTATCATGTGTTCGGCCGCGATCGCTATGGGATCGATATCGACGATCGCTTCATCCTCGATGGGGAGGCCTTCCCGGCTGGCCGTTACAACCTTTCGCTGGGTCCCAAACTGCGCTTCGTCGTTCCGTGAGCTTGCCGCTCGCCGCGCGGGTTGCCGCCGCGGTGGACCGATCGCTCGATCCCGCCGTCGCCGGAATCGCGCGCGAGCTGGGCGAGGAAACGAAGGCGCTGGCGGTCCTGTTTTACGGATCCAACTTGCGCACCGGCTCGCTCGAAGGCGTGCTCGATTTTTACGTTCTCCTGCCCGGTCCGCGCGAGACGGGGATCTGGCCGCACGTTTCCTATCGCGAGTGGGACCGCGCCGGGCATGGTCTCAGGGCCAAGATTGCCACAATGAACCTGGCGACATTTGCCAAGGCTGCCGCTGGCGAAACACTGGACACCACGATCTGGGCGCGGTTCGTGCAGCCCTGCGCAATCGCCTGGGCGCGTGACACCGCCGCCCAGCAGTCCGTGCTCGAAGCGCTGGCCGCTGCTGCGTTTACCGCCGCCCGACTCGCCGTGACGGTGGGGCCCGAGCGAGGTTCCGAAGACGACTATTGGCGGGCCTTGTTCCGCGCCACGTATCGGGCAGAACTACGCGTTGAACCGCCTGGCCGTGAAGAGTCGATCCTGTCGGCCAATCGGGCCCACTTCGATGGCCTGCTTCCGGCTGCGTTATCGCATGGCGGGATACCGTTTGGGCAGGACCAGACGACAATTGAACCGCGCCTCGAGCTGGCCGAGCGCCGCCGCACCCAGCGCTGGTGGGCCCGCCGCCGCCGCGTGGGCAAGCTGCTCAACGCCGTTCGGCTGGTCAGGGCGACCACAACTTTCGAAGGCGGCATGCGCTATGTCGCGTGGAAGGTGGAGCGGCACACCGGCGTCCCGGTGAAAGTCACCCCGCTGCGGGAGAAGATGCCAATCCTCGCGGTTCCGTCGCTGGCCTGGCACTTGTGGCGCTCGCGCAAGGGCCCCATCGCGCCGGGAAAGTAGTCAGAGGTAGCGCATCCGAATCGAGATCGACTTCACTTCCTGGCCGACCGGAAACGCGGTCTTGGTGTAGCTCGGCTTGCCAAGGTTGAAGATGTTGATGCTGGGATTGTTGGACATTCCGCCGCCATCCAGCGTCAAGTCGGTCTCGTCGTTGCCGTTGACGTCATGGCGAATGGCAATCGCGAAAGTCCCGGCGTGCGGCACGGGCATGCAGAAAGTCATCGTTCCGGCGCGGGCGGGAGCCTCGATCCGATTGAGCCAGCGCCCGCTTGCCAGCCAGTCCTGCCTCGTGCCGTTGTAAAGCTGCACGCGCACTTTGCCGGCTGACGATTTCACGTCGGTCACGGTGATGCGCACCGCTGGACCATTCCCGCTGCAGCGCGCCGCATCGTTGGCGATCGTCTGGCGATATTGGGCAGCGGCCGGCCCTGCAAGCGACAACGCCAGCGCGCTCGACAGCGCGATCATCAGGGTGCGAGTTCTAATTGCCATACGCAATGCGAGCGTTACCGGAGCAAAAAAAGGGAAAGGGAAACGGTGCCATTCGTGCGCGCAGCTTGCGGCTGGCGAGGCGCCTCGGATGCGCAAGAAATGCGGCCACAGCCGTGAACAATCGCTGAATTCGTGCTTTTGCGTGCGTAGCGGCTCATTCTTGCACCCTCCCCCCTTCAATCCGGCCGGCTTCGATCCGAACGGTCCTGTCGGCAATGTCCGCCAGCGCCCCACGATGCCCGATGATGAAGATTGTCATCTCTTCGCGCATCCGCAAGATGGCTCCTGCAATCGCCGCCTCGTTCTCACTGTCGAGCGCGCTGGCCGCTTCGTCCAGGATCAGCAGCCGCGGCCGGCGCAGCAACGCCCGGGCAAGCGCAATGCGCTGGCGCTCACCGCCCGAGAGCTGGCGCCCGCCTTCGCCGACGGTCGTGCCGAGCCCGTCGGGCAGATGCTCGACAAATCCGGCCGAGGCGCGCCGCAAGGCCTCAAGCAAAGTGTCGTCATTGGCGCCGGGTGCCGCCAGCGCCAGGTTTTCACGAATGGTGCCGGTGAACAGCAGGGGCTCCTGCTGGACGTAGGTCACTTGCTGGCGCCAGGCGCGGCGCATCGCGTTGTCCAGCGTCACGCCGTCGATCACCAACGCGCCGCTGTCGGGCGCGATCAGGCCGCCGAGAATGTCCGCCAGTGTGCTCTTGCCCGCGCCGGAGGGTCCGACGATGGCGGTAATGGTGCCAAACCTGAGTTCAAGATCGACGTTGTCCAGCGCAGGCTGGGTGCGGCCGGGGTGCGCAACGGTCGCCCGCTCGACCTTGATGGATTGCCTGGCCTGCGGCACGGCGGTGCCAACGGGCAAGTCGGGCTCGCGCGCGGCTTCGGTCACGGCGAGCAGTTGCAGGGTCTCGTCCAGTGCCGGGCGCGCGTGGGCCCAATTCTGCCACGCTTCCTGGGTCTGGCCGAGTAATGGCAAGGCGCGCGCAAACAGCGCGACCATTGGCAGCACGGTGGCAACCGGTGCGTGCCAGACTTCGATCGCGCCCCACACGACAATCGCCAGCAGCAAGGCGCCGCAACCCTGCAGCAGCAGCTGCGCCACGCCAACATCGCGGACATAGGCGCGCTCTGCCCGCCGCTGGACGATGAAGTTGTCGCGCAGCCGGGTTTCAAACCCTTCCTCGATGCCGAAGCTCTTGATCACGCGCAGCGCAGCCAGGCCTTCGGCAACTTCGGCATAGACCCGTGCCGACGCGGTATTGAGTGCTTCGCCGAGCATGGCCGCACGGTGCCGCAGCCTGCGGTAGGCGAGCACAACCAGTCCGCCGCCCACTATGGCGACTGCCGAGGTCAACGGCGAAAGGAGAAGCGCGGCCATCGCGATGCCGCACAGGGTGATCGCCGAAATCGCCCCCGAGACCAGGAAATGCGCCCCGCCCGCCACCCGCTCGAGGCTGGTAATCAGCAGGCTGGCATTGTCCGACTGGCGCATGTTGGCGAGCATGCGCCACTCGCAATGCAGCAAGGCGCGCCAGGCGCGATTGCGCAACCGGTCGACCAGCCCTGTTTCGACCGCTTGCGCGGTGACCAGCCGGAACAGGTTGAGCACCCCGCGCACGATCACCAGCCCGACAAACAGCCCGAGCAGCAGCGGCAGCGAGCGTGGCAGGCCGATGCGCTCGAACACTGAACCCAGCATGCCGGAGGGGCCGGAGCTGTTGCCAAGGACAGCCAACATCGGCACCAGCAACAAGAGCCCAATTCCTTCGGCCACAGCTGAGGCCGCCGACAGAACGGCGAGCAGGGCCGTCTTGCGCCGATCGATGAGAGCGAAGAAATCTCGCACAGACGGCACGTGCCGTCCGCTCATAACGAAGCGAGCCCGCCCGGCGGGCCAACCGGCGGCAACTCGGCGTACGTCGCTACATCGCCGCCGGTTACGATCTGCTCGCCGACTTTCAGCCAGGCATGGGCCTGGAAACCTGCGTCGTCCTTGCGCACGCCGATGCACAAGTCAGACGTTACCCCGGCCCGCGCAATCCAGCGGCGCGCCGCCAGTGCCTGAACCAGACAATCGGAGCGCCAGGGCACGCGCTTGCCCATTGCCGGTACGACGTAGGCCACTCGATTGACGAGCGATTGCTGCGCAAGGGTAAGCTCGGCGGTGCTGTTATTTGGCGCGCCTTGTTTGAGCAGCGACAATTCATCGACGGGCGTCCGTTGCATTTCGCGGCGGGCACGGGCGAGTTCCCACGCGGCAACCACGGCATCGCCCAGGGCTCGGCGTGCCCAGGCCGCCCGGATGTCTCGCCACGCCCTCACCGATCAAAGTCCCCTGTCGTTTGCTAGCGGCCGCAAGTGGAAGCTGGAAAATCGTGTCCCGGCGCCGCGCCCAACTGTCAAGTAGTGCCCACTGGCACGCTTTCCAGCGATGTGTCATGTGCAAGTGACGTGATGCGGGCAGGAAATCAGGCGTGAGCGGGTTCGTGGCAATCGTGCGCTTCGATCGCGCGCCGGTTAATCCCGCGGCGCTGGCTGGCATGACTGACGCTATCGCCTACCGTGGGCCGGACGGCATCAGCGCCTGGACCGGCGAGGGCGCATCGATCGTCCACCTCGCCCTGCACACCACCGAAGAATCGCTCGGGGAAATCCAGCCCCTCCTCAACGAAGCCGGGACCCTGGTGCTGGCAATGGATGGATGGCTGGCGAACTATCAGGAACTGCGCGAGGACCTGCTTGCCCGCGGGGCCTGTCTGCGGACACGGTCAGACGCCGAGCTTGTCCTGCGCGCTTACGAGCAATGGGGCGACGAATGCCCTTCGCACATCGACGGCGAGTATGCGTTCCTCGTCTGGGACATGCGCCGGCGCGAAGCGTTTTGCGTCAGGGACCACGCGGGCATGCGTCCGTTGCATTATCATTGGGATGGCAAGCGCCTGCTTGTGGCGAGCGATATCGCCGGAGTGATCGCGGCGAACGATTTCGAAACCCTGCCAAACCTCGGCATGATTGCCGAACACATGGCGAATGAATGGTACAGCCTGGAAGAAACGCTGTGGCAGGGCGTCACCCGTCTTCGTCCGGCGCATACGATGCGCGTCGGAAGGTCGGGGCCAAGCCATCGGCGCCACTGGCTTCCGCCGCTTGAAGTTTCCATTCGGCATGCACGTGACGAAGACTACCAGGCCGAATACCGCGAGATTTTTGCACAAAGTGTGCGTCGTGCGTCGCGCACCCACAAACCGCTCGCCTGCGAGGTGAGCGGAGGGCATGATTCATCGGCGATTTTTGCCATGGCTCAACGTCTTACCCAACAGGGTTCGCTGAAGGCGCCGAGCCTGAAAGGCTATACCTACAACTTTGGCGAAGATGCCGTCGAAGCCGTCGACGAAATCGACTTCGCCCGGGCGGTTGGCACCCATCTTGGGGTGAAGATCCGGGAAGTGCGGCCGTTTATGCCCGAACTGGAGTGGTTTCTAGAGCGAGGGCAGCGGGATCGCGACATGGCGCCCTACGCCAATGCCGCCATGGCCGTTTCGATAGGTGAAGCGCTCAAGCAAGACGGCTGTGTTGTGGCGCTCAACGGTGAGGGTGGCGACGAATTTCTCGGTACGGCAAGCTACAATTACGCCGAACACCTGACCGAACTCGACTGGCGGAGCTTTCGTGACAGCTTGCGCGAGGATTTTGCCGCCTTCGGCGTGCGCCAAGCCCTGCGCGACGTATTGCAGTACGGAATCTGGCCGTTCGTGCCGGCGCCAATACGCGCCCTTCGCTTCAATATCGCATCACTCAGGACAACCGGCCGGTCTCTGCTGACACCGGCGATGCTCGAATTGATAGAGCAACGCCGCCTGAAACACGAAAGTGAGAGGAGATTGGTACGCAACCCGGCCCGACGCTCGATGTTCTCGATTCTGGAATACGGTTTCAATAGCTACGCCCATGAATTCATGGCCCGAAACTGCGCGCGACTCGGGTATGAATTACGCAGCCCGATGTATGATCGAAAATTTATTGAATACGCGTTTGCCATTCCCGATCGCCAGAAGCGGCAGGGCGACTTTCAAAAGCGGGTTCATATCAAGGCCATGGCCACCGATCTGCCCGCCAGTGTGGTTAACCGGCGGACCAAATCCGAGTTCAGCAGCCCCTTCACGCAGCCGCTGGACAAGGCGCGATATAGTGTGATACGCCCTATGTTGCAGTGCGGAATCGAATGGTTCGATCCCGAAGTGCTGGATCGATTTTACGATTGTTGCGACGGGCGTCTATCGTCGTCTACTTCAGCAATCTATCCGCTTTGGGGGGCCTATGGCTGCCTGAACCTATTTCACTCGCAAGAGGCGAGTTAATACTTGGTCCTGTTGGAGACTTGATGATGACCGATTCAAACAAAATCCGCGTAGGTGCCAAGGCGCAGTATGCGGCGCCGACCTTGACCATTTACGGCTCGGTGCGCGACCTGACGGGCAATAACGCCTCGGGCAGCAATGCTGACGGCGGCGGCATGCAGATGAACGGCGCGAGCGACCCGGCGTTCAAGGAAAACGTGGTGCGTGTGGGTGAACATGCGGCGGGCTTCGGGCTCTACCTGTTCGACTACAAGCCGGAATTCCGCGATGCATTCGGCCATAGCCGCCAGTTTGGCGTGATGGCAGACGAAGTCGAACAGATCGTTCCGGAAGCCGTCTCGGTGGACGACAGCGGCTACCGCTTCGTCAACTATTCGCTTCTGGGTATCACTCGCCACTGATCGACAATGTGTAATTCCTAGGAGGGCATTGCCCTGTGGGGAGTGCCCTCGAGGAGCATTACAGTTATCTTTCCGATGGCATTCGCCTGGAGAGATATGAGCAAGCTGTCGCCCTGGCCGTAATGCCGGGTGACAGCGTTGCGGACATCGGTTGTGGTTTCGGCATCCTCGGCCTGATGTGCCTGAAAGCCGGCGCCAGCCACGTCTGGGGAATTGACGAGACCCCCGCGATCCAGATTGCTGCCGAAGCAATGGCCCGCAGCGGGTTCGATGATCGCTATACGTGCCTGCATGAAAGTTCGTTCAAGAGCGAACTGCCAGCGCCAGTGGACGTGCTGATCTGCGACCACGTCGGCTACTTCGGGTTCGACTACGGCATCATCAAGACGATGGGGGACGCCCGCCGGCGCCTGCTGAAGGATGGCGGCAAAATCCTTCCGCAACAAATCCGTTTGGAAGTAGCGGCCGTCCAGTCCGACAGTTGCCGCGAGCTGGCCAACGCCTGGGCGAAGGCACCCGTTCCGGCCGACTACCGTTGGCTGCGCGAATACGGGGTCAACACCAAGCACGGCCGCGACTTTCTTGCCGATGAGCTGGTCGCGCGACCGGAAACGCTGGGCACCATCGATTTACGCGAAGATGGGCCAGACGCGCTATCGTTCTTCGTCCAACTTGATATCCTGCGCGGCTGCGATCTCGATGGCCTCGCGGGATGGTTCGCCTGCGAGATATTCGACGGCGTGTGGATGACCAATTCGCCCGTTGCGCCCGCGCGGATCAAGCGCAGCCAGGCGTTCCTGCCGTTTGCTTCGCCGCTTTCGGTAATCAAGGGCGACAAGCTCGAGGTGAACATGTCCGTGCGGCATGAAGAAAACATCATTTCCTGGAGCGCGCGTGTTGCGCGCACCGGGCAGGCCTCGCGCCAGTCGACTTGGGCGAGCACCATACTTGATCCGAGGGATCGTACGCCTCCGGCCGAAAGCGCGATCGAACTCAGTCGGGAAGGCGAAGCGCGCCGGGATCTGCTCGGCATGGTTGACGGGCGGCTGACCGGCGAAGAAATCGAACTCGAAATGCTGGCGCGCTATGCCGACCTGTACCCCTCGATCGACCTTGTGGCCGCGTTCGTTCGAAGCGAAATTTGCCGGAGCGCGCGATGAACTTTGACCTGCGGGAAGAAGCTGCGCGCGCGCAAACTTCGCTGGATGAAGTTGAATTCGCGTGCTGGCGGCCCGATGGCGGGCCCAAGACCGCTACATTCCACAGGATCAACGGCGGATTTCTGATCCGCTTTATCGACCGGGCGGATTTCCTCATCGCGCTTGATGATCGCATCGTCATTAGCCGCCCTATCCCTGGGCTATCGGCGGCCGCGCTGCGAGACCTCTACCTGAACCAGGTCGTGCCGATGATCCGCAGCCATCAGGGCGAGCTGATTATTCACGCCAGCGTGGTGGCAATTGACGGCCGCGCGGTGGGCTTTTCGGCACCGAGCGGGAGCGGCAAATCAACCCTTGCCGCCGCCTTTGCGCGAACCGGGGTGCCGTTCCTGTCGGATGACGGCGTCAGTCTGATACGACAGGGCGATGTATTTCTTGCCGAGCCCAGCCGACCAAGCTTCCGGTTGTGGCAGGACAGCGAAGCGGCCGTTGTTCTGGGCCGACCGGTGCCGGACGATTGCGACGACGAAAAGTCGCTTATCGCCGCCGATGAGGCGCTGCCCTATATGGATAAGCCGCTGCCGCTGGCCGCCCTGTATTTCCTGGGCGCCGGCGACAGTGCCGAACCGGTGATTGCGGACCTGACAGTGCCGCAATCGCTGTCCCGCCTGATCAGCCACTCCTTCTTTCTCGACGGCGAGGATCGCCAGCGGATCAGGCGCGATTTCAATACGCTCGCCGAGGCGGCCGAACGGGTGCCCTGTTTCACCCTCGACTACCCGCGGGTATATGACCAGTTGCCTGCCGTGATCGATGCGGTATCGCGCCATATGTTTTCGAGAGAGGCCGTCTAGTGAAGTTGTCCGATAAAATGCAGGTTTCAAGCGCCGTCGTCTCGCGCGAAGTCGGTGAAGAGACGATGTTGCTCGATCTGGGGAGCGGCACTTATTTCGGGCTCGACCCTGTCGGCGCGCAATTTTGGCAATTGCTCGAAGAAGGGAAATCCGGCCTTGAGGCGCGCGATATCTTGGCCAGCGAGTACGATGTGCCGGTCGAGCAACTCACCTCTGACCTCGAGGCCCTGCTCGAAATGCTGACGACGAACCGTCTCGTAGCGCCAGCCTGAAACCGCGCCGGCGCCAGCTCGCTGGTAGACGCCGGCTCGTTAGTAGATAAGGTCCAGGTCGCTCATCTCGGCCAGTTCGGGAATATCGAAAAGCTTGGACCACGTCTTCGGCTGGACCAGCTCAGAGGTTCCGCGCGGAATGTAGTGCAGGAACAAGAGTTCGCAGAAGCGTTTGCCCGGTCCCGACGGCAGCGCCCGACGAAAATGCCACTGGTTGGTGCCGGAAAACAACGCAGCGTCGCCTGGCTGCAGCAGCACTTCCTCGAAGTGCAGCGCAGCGTCTTCGGTGATCTGGTCGAACGACATCGCGCGCAAATCTGCCTTTGAATGCGGCCAGTCTATCACCTGACTGAAATGGATCGGCCAGACATCGCTCTGATCGATGCAAATATCGAGCGTCCATTTGGCTGAAGGTGCATCAAGGTGCGGTTCGCAGATGCCCATCTTGGTATAGAGGCTGAGAAAGTTGTAACTCGGTTCCAACGGCTCTCCCACCAAATCGGAAACGCGTTCTGTCAGGCGTTCCTGGAGCGCCGTAAATTCCGGCCACCGATGGACCACAAAGCGGCCGAAATTCTGCAGTTCGTTGACTTCGAGTCGATTCATCGGGATCGTTCGGATGACGGCGCGGATATTTGCCAGTTCGTTCAACGTCAGGAAACCGGGCAAGGCCAGTTGGCGACAATAGCTGGGCGGCGTTCGCAAGATGGTGAAGCTCTCGGTGAATTCACGAAGGCGCTCAGGTGCTTTGTCCGCGATGATTTCTTGCGCTTCAATATAGCGGGCGAGCCAGATTGCATCGTACCAATCCGGTGCTTTCGGATCTGCATCCATGCCGGGCTCAATCGTGCTCATCTGCCAGCCCTCCGCGTTGCCAGTCAGATCGCCGGGGCCGCAGGCTTACGCCAGCGGCGGGCAACGAGCCGCGATAATGCCAGAACCGGCCCGGCAACGAAATAGACTGGCGCCAACCGGGGGCCGATCTTCAAGGTGATGGTATCGACAGGATTGCAGGCGGCAACCAGCAACTCGTGCGCCTTGCCGCGCCATCCGGGCAGGTGGCGCATCGACAGCGAATGGTACCAGAACTCGATCGGGAGACTGGCGAGCGTGCGCTCGGTCGGGATCGCTTCGGACTGGTGAAGATAATCGACGATCCGCCAGACATCGCGGCCTGCCATCACCGGCGGGCCCGCACCCGCAATCGACCGGGCAATTCCTGCATCGAGCGCGCGGAGCACGGCATCGGCCAGTTTGCCCGGCTCCGGCGGAAGGCGAGCCGGATAGCTGGCGACGTAGCTGGCGCAATCGGCGGCCCCGGCGCGGCGCAGGGCGCGGACTATGTCGCCGATCCACTTGAGCCGGTAGCCGAGACAATAGAGCGCGTGCTGGCAAAGGTATTCGACCAGCAACGGTCCATCGAGCGCTCGAACTTGCGAACCGCCAAGGCTCACTTCGCAGGATTGCGCGTAGAGTTCCTCAAACGTGACCGGCAACCAATGCGGATTGAGCGTTGGGCGGCAGTGTAATTCGACCAGCTCGCCGTACACCGGCCCGCGATAATTGAAGACGTTGACCAGCTTCATGTACATCGGTCGCGCCGCTTTTGGCGGGAGAGTCTCGGGCAAAGTGCGGATCATCCCCGCCGCGCGCAGCGCCCGGTCCGCCGCCCGAAGCGTGTCGGGCGCCACCAGTAGGTCGATATCGCTCGATGTGCGTTGCACCGGGTCAGATGCATAAAGCAGGTGCGCCAGTGCCGAACCCTTGAGCGCCAGCGACGGAACGCCCGCATTGGCCAGCAGGCCGACCAGGCGTGCAGTAACGCTGCTCTGCGCGGCCTGCATTGCACTGCGCGCCATGCCGACCTGGGTAAATTCGGCGGTGATTTCCGCCGGCATCGCGCCGGGAAGAAGCTCGGCCATCCGGCGCTGGGTCGCCTGGTCTACGCCGTGATAGCAGGCGACTTCGCAAAACCGCCCCCAGTCAAAGCCCGGCTGGTCGATGAGCGCTCCGGCTGCTGCGGCAAAGGGGTCGTCGTCCCACAGGGCAACCGCCGCAGCGAGGGCGAACTCGGGTTCGAAGGCGGGCAGGGGGCGCGGCACAGTGCCCCCAATAGAGGCCAAGCCTCGCGCGTTCGCAAGTGCGACGACCGCGCCGACCCGAGCCGGTGCGCAGACCCGTGTGGAAAAGGCCGCCGCCCTTGGTTGTTAACCGATTCGCGGCGGCCTAGTCGTCATGCGCAGTCCCATGCCCGATGTGTTGATCTCTCCTTCGATCCTGTCGGCCGACTTCGCCCGGCTCGGGGAAGAAGTGCGCGCGATCGACGCGGCCGGGGCGGACTGGATCCATGTCGATGTGATGGACGGGCATTTCGTACCCAACCTGACGATCGGGCCGGGGGTGGTCAAAGCGCTGCGGCCGCACACCGCCAAGCGGCTCGATGTCCACCTGATGGTCTCGCCGGTCGACCTGTGGATCGATGCGTTTGCCGAAGCAGGCGCTGATATCATCACCGTCCATCCCGAGGCGGGGCCGCACATCCACCGCACCGTCCAGGCGATCAAGGCGCACGGCAAAATGGCGGGCATTTCGCTCAATCCCGGCACCCCGGCCAAGATGCTCGATTACCTGATCGAGGCAATCGACCTGGTGCTGGTGATGAGCGTCAATCCGGGATTTGGCGGCCAGGGTTTCATCCATGACCAGTTGCGCAAGATCGAAGCCGTGCGCAAAATGATCGACAAGACGGGGCGCGACATCCGCCTTGAAGTCGACGGCGGGGTCACCCCCGAGACCGCGCGGCTGTGCATCGAAGCGGGGGCGGACGTGCTGGTCGCGGGATCGGCCTCGTTTGCGGGCGGTCCGGATCGCTATGCTTCGAACATCGCCGCGCTGCGGGGGCAGGCATGACCGAAGTCGCGCCGCGTAACCGCTTTGTGACCGGGGTCAGCCCGGTGGAGCAGGGATCGGCGGAAGAACCGCGCGCGATGCCGAAGCCGATGTCGAAGCCGATGCCGATGCCATTGGCGGTGCCACTGACGCCGGTGGTCGAGCGAGCCGACCTGCTCGTCCCATCGCCTCCGCCCCCGCCGAGCGAAACGATTGAGCCCGGGCGCTCGCTGGCGCTGTCCAATTTCACTGCGCCCGACACGACACTGGGCGAACGGATCGTGCGGCTGGCTTATCGCATGGGGTTTTCCGGCCAGACGCTGGTCGCGCCGTTTCGCAAGCCGGTAAAGCCGCGCCTCCGCGCAACGGTCGAAAGCCCGCTCAAGGGGGACCGGGTGGCCGGGACCGCGCTGCGCGCCGGGCATTTCCTCGTCTGCGGGGTCAAGGCGCTGATTTCGCAAGTTGATTTTTCGAGCGCGGCCAAGCTTTCCCCGGCGCTGGAGCGAACAGTCCATGGCTTCACCTGGCTGCGCGACCTCGAGGCCTGTGCCCCGCGCGCGCAATGCACCCAGACTGCCGAGCGGGTGCTACTGGCCTGGCTGGATGCGAACGGTACGCCGGGCAAGGGCGCGGCCTGGCGGGTCGGGCATGCCGGACACCGCCTGCTCGGCTGGCTGGTCCACGCACCGCTGATCCTGTCAGGCACCGATAAGGGGCTGCGGGCGCGGACCCTCGACACGGCTGAACAGACCGCGCGCTGGCTCGACCGCCATGTCGGCCGCGCGGATGATGCGCTCGATGCACTGGCCGGTTGGTGCGCGATCACCGCTGCCGGACTGCTCCTGCCCGACGGCAAGCCGCGCCGGCTGTTTGGCGAAGCGGGACTGGCGCGCACGATGGGCGAACTGGTCGGCGACGATGGCGGGGTTCTCTCGCGCAGCCCACTGGCGCAGATGGAAGCCATTACCCTGCTGGTCGAACTCGCCGCGTGCTACCGCGCCACCCGGCGCGATCCGCCGCAAGCGATCGAGGAAATGCTGCAGGCCTTGGTCCCGCCGCTGCTGGCGCTGACGCACGGCGACGGCGGGCTCGGCAGCTGGCAGGGCGCGGGCGCAATCCCGGCGGAACGGGTGGCGGCACTGATCGATGCGAGCCGGGTGCGAACCCGCCCGCTGCGCGATGCCCGCCAATGGGGTTACCAGCGTGTTACCGCGGGCAAAAGCGTGCTCCAGTTCGACGCCGCGCCGCCGCCGCTCGGCCGCAACGCGCGCCATGGCTGCGCGTCCACTCTGGCGTTCGAATTCTCGCACGGGCCGCAGCGGCTGGTGGTCAATTGCGGCGGCGCGGCACTGGCCGGCGGACAAGTTCCGACGCGGATCGAGCAGGGCTTGCGCGCCACCTCGGCGCATTCGACGCTGGTGCTGGGCGATGCCAATTCGACTGCCGTGCTGGTGGCCGGGAAACTTGGGCAGGGCGTGGGCGAGGTCGAGCTCGACCGGCGCATGCTGGCGACTGAAAATGGCGCTCCGGCAACCCGGCTTGAAGCCAGCCACGATGGTTATGCCGGCCGCTTCGGGCTGGTCCACCGGCGCATCCTGATCGTGCGCGATGATGGCACCGAACTGCGCGGCGACGACCTGCTGGTGCCGGCCGGGCGCGGCAAGCGCGGCAAGATTCCCTATGCGCTGCGTTTCCATCTTGGCCCGGGCGTCGAAGCGACCGCCACATCAGGTGGAAACGGGGCCAGCCTGGTTCTGCCCGACGGCAGCTACTGGCAGTTCGTCGCCAAGGGCGATACGTTGGAAGTGGATGAAAGCATCTGGGTCGACGGCGAAGGCCGCCCGCACCCGGTGCAGCAGCTGGTGATGCAAGGCCTCGTCTCGCGCGGCGGCGGCAGCTTCTCCTGGCTGCTCAAAAAGATGGGATAGAACCGCGATGGCCATGGTGACAATCAAGCGGGCGCTGCTTTCGGTGTCCGACAAGACCGGTATTGTCGAACTGGCATCACGGCTGGCCAAAGGCGGGGTCGAGCTGGTTTCCACCGGCGGTACGGCGCGGGTGCTACGCGAGGCCGGGCTGCAGGTGCGCGACGTGGCCGACGTTACCGGCTTTCCGGAAATGATGGATGGCCGGGTCAAGACGCTGCACCCGCTGATCCATGGCGGGTTGCTGGCGGTGCGCGACGATCCCGAACACGCGGCGGCGATGGACGCGCATGATATCGGCGCGATCGACGTGCTGGTGTCCAACCTCTATCCGTTCGAAGACACCGTGATGCGCGGTGCGGCGCGCGACGAGGTGATCGAGAACATCGATATCGGCGGCCCGGCGATGATCCGTTCGGCAGCCAAGAACCACGCTTTCGTGACCATCGTCACCGATCCGGAAGATTATCCGGTGCTGCTGGCCGAACTGGCGGACCATGACGGGGCAACCACGCTCGAATTTCGCAAGGCGATGGCGGCCAAGGCGTTTTCCGCCACCGCGGCTTACGATTCGATGATCAGCCAGTGGTTCGCGTTTGCCGACCAGGGGCGGCTGTTTCCCGAAATGCTGGCGGTCAACGGGCGCTTGCTGGGTGAACTGCGCTACGGCGAAAACCCGCACCAGCGCGCGGCGCTGTACAGCCCGCTCGGCCCGCACACCAAGGGGCTGGCGCAGGCCGAGCAGGTGCAGGGCAAGGAACTGAGCTACAACAACTACAACGATGCCGATGCCGCGCTCGAACTGGTTGCCGAATTCGCCGGACAGGAACCGGCGGTGGTGATCGTCAAGCATGCCAACCCCTGCGGCGTAGCACAGGCGGCAACACTGGCCGAAGCCTATCGCTCGGCGTTCGAATGCGATCCGGTGTCGGCGTTCGGCGGGATCATTGCGGTCAACCGGCCGCTCGACGGCCCGACTGCTGCTGCGATCACCGAAATCTTTACCGAAGTGGTGGTCGCACCGGGGGCCGATGTGGCGGCCCGGACGGCTTTTGCCGCCAAGCCGAACTTGCGCCTGCTGCTGCTTGATGACCTGCCCAAGGCGCGCCGCGGCGGGCTCTCGGTCAAGCCGATCGCTGGCGCGCTGCTGGTCCAATCGCGTGACAATGGCGCGGTGACCGAGGCCGATCTTACGCTCGTCACCCGCCGCGCGCCGACCGAGCAGGAACTGGCCGACTGCCTGTTTGCCTGGACAGTGGCGCGGCACGTCAAATCCAACGCCATCGTGTTCGCCCGCGACGGGGTCACGGTGGGGGTCGGGGCGGGCCAGATGAACCGGCGCGATTCGGCACGCATTGCCGCGATCCGAGCGCGCGAAGCGGCCGAAGCCGCTGGTTGGGACGGACCTCGCACCATCGGCAGCGCGATGGCATCGGACGCCTTCCTGCCGTTCGCCGACGGGCTCGCCATCGCTATCGAAGCGGGGGCGACCGCTGTCATCCAGCCGGGCGGGGCGATGCGCGACGACGAGGTGATCGCTGCCGCCGATGCCGCAGGGCTGGCGATGGTGTTCACCGGGATGCGTCACTTCCGCCACTGAGGTGTCGTCCGGGCCGGTCCTTTAAACAGGCGCCCTCTATCTCTATATGAACGGTCACCGACGGTGCATTCACCGCGGTTAAAGGATGCATGGGGCAGGACAGATGACACGCACACTCAGCGAAATGGATACTTCCAATGGGTCTTTTTACACCCGGCTTCTTCCGCTCGTTCTTCCTTGGCTTCGGCGTGACCGCGGTGATTTTCGCGGCGCATTACGGACCGCAGCTGGTATGAAAAAGCTCACCGCCCTGCTCGCCGCCGGCGCCGTTGCGCTGGCTTCATGTGCCCCGGCCGTGGCCGCGGAAAGCACCTTCAACGCGCCTGCCGCGACCCGCACGGCCAATGAAACGGGCCTCAAGACCGCGATTTTCGCTGGCGGCTGCTTCTGGGGTGTGGAAGCTGTGTTCAGCCACATGAACGGCGTGACCAGCGCGGTATCCGGCTATCACGGTGGCAACGCAGCAACCGCGCATTACGACCAGGTTTCGGACGGTGACACCGGCCACGCGGAATCGGTCAAGGTAACCTATAACCCCGCAATCGTTCGCTATGACCAGCTGCTGCGCGTCATGTTCTCGGTCGTTTCAGACCCCACCCGGCTGAATGCCCAGGGCCCGGATCACGGCACCCAGTACCGCGCCGCGATCGTTCCCTTGTCGAACGAGCAGCGCGCCGTGGCGACCGCCTACCTCGCGCAGATGCGCGCCAGCCACGTGTGGTCGAATCCGATCGTGGTTGCGATCGAAGCGCCCAAAAGGTTCTATCCAGCTGAAGACTACCACCAGGATTTTGCCCGCAAGAATCCGAACAACGGCTACATCCAGGCTTGGGACGCGCCCAAGGTGGCGGCGTTCCGCGCGATGTATCCGGCGCTGTATCACGCCGCTTTTACCAACGGCTGAGCGCCTTTGAGCGCCAGCCCGGATTGTCGCCGGCCCGCCCCGCGCCTATATTGA
Organism: Croceibacterium sp.; assembly: GCA_039920345.1. GTDB lineage: Bacteria > Pseudomonadota > Alphaproteobacteria > Sphingomonadales > Sphingomonadaceae > Croceibacterium_A. Next base: position 31,893 of record JBDSDZ010000036.1, on the reverse strand, counting down.
GCGCATGGCGGGCCACAATCATCACGAACATTCCGGCGCAAAGCTGATCGAAGAAGCCGCAGCGGTGCTTACCCAGGCGGGTGAGCAGTGGACGGCGATGCGGTCTGACGTGTTCGAAGCGCTGGCGGACCAGGATCGCCCCGCCTCCGCCTACGACATCGCCGAGGAGGTTGGTAACCGGCGCGGCAAGCGGGTCGCGGCCAACAGTGTCTACCGTATCCTCGACCTGTTCGTGCGCACCAATCTCGCCAACCGGGTAGAAAGCGCCAACGCCTATCTCGCCAACACCCACCCGGGTTGCCGCCACGACTGCATCTTCCTGATCTGCGACGATTGCGGCCAGGCAACCCATGTCGACGATGACAAGCTGACCGGCGCCCTGCGCGCCGCCGGGCACAGCGCCGGATTTGCGGATGTGCGCCCGGTGGTCGAACTGCGCGGGATTTGCGCGGATTGCGCGGGCTGAGCGGCCCGCCTGCTCACGAATTGCTCAGGCAAACCTCACACGGCGTTCATCGACAGGCCGGAATCAGGCGTGTAAGCCGATTGCCATGACTTCCGCACCTTCCGGCCGGCCCGAAACGCCGCTGCTCGATACCGTCGATACACCCTCCGACATTCGCCAGCTCGAATCCGGGCAGCTGCGCCAACTGGCCGACGAACTGCGCGCCGAGATGATCGATGCGGTGGGCAGCACCGGCGGCCACCTTGGCTCGGGCCTTGGGGTGGTCGAACTGACCGTGGCGCTGCACTACGTGTTCGACACCCCGGCTGACCGGCTGGTGTGGGACGTTGGCCACCAGGCCTATCCGCACAAGATCGTCACCGGCCGCCGCGACCGTATCCGCACCTTGCGACAGGGTGGCGGGCTGAGCGGCTTCACCAAGCGCGCGGAGAGCGAATACGATCCGTTTGGCGCGGCGCATTCCTCGACCTCGATTTCCGCTGCGCTCGGTTTTGCCGTGGCCAACAAGCTCAAGGGCCAGCCCGGCAAAGCGATTGCCGTGATCGGCGACGGAGCGATGAGCGCCGGGATGGCGTATGAGGCGATGAACAACGCCGAACAGGCGGGCAACCGGCTGGTGGTGATCCTCAACGACAACGACATGTCGATTGCGCCGCCGGTCGGCGGGCTCAGCGCCTATCTCGCGCGGATGGTCTCGAGCTCGGAATACCTGAGCCTGCGCAGCCTGGCCAAGCGGATCACGCGCAAGTTTTCGCGCCGGGTCCATTCAAGCCTCGAGAAGGCGGAAGAATTCACCCGCGGGATGGTGACCGGCGGCACCCTGTTCGAAGAACTGGGGTTCTATTACGTCGGCCCGATCGACGGGCACAACCTCGACCACCTGATCCCGGTGCTGGAAAACGTCCGCGACGCCGAAGAAGGCCCGATCCTGGTCCATGTCGTGACCCAGAAGGGCAAGGGCTATGGCCCGGCCGAAGATAGCGCCGACAAGTACCACGGGGTCCAGAAATTCAACGTCGTCACCGGCGAACAGACCAAGAGTGCGGGCGGCCCACCCTCGTACCAGAACGTATTCGGCGAAACGCTGGCCAAGCTGGCGGAAACCGATTCGCGGATCTGCGCCATTACTGCCGCGATGCCGAGCGGGACTGGGGTCGACAAGTTCGCCAAGGCGCACCCGGACCGCGCGTTCGATGTCGGCATTGCCGAACAGCACGGGGTCACTTTTGCCGCCGGTCTTGCCGCGCAAGGGATGCGCCCGTTCTGCGCGATCTATTCCACCTTCCTCCAGCGCGCCTACGACCAGGTAGTGCACGACGTGGCGATCCAGAACCTGCCGGTCCGCTTTGCGATCGACCGGGCGGGCCTGGTCGGCGCTGACGGGGCGACCCACGCGGGTAGCTTCGACGTGACTTATCTCGCGACCCTGCCCAACTTCGTGGTCATGGCCGCGGCCGACGAGGCCGAACTGGTCCACATGACCTACACCGCCGCGCAGCATGACAGCGGGCCGATCGCATTCCGCTATCCGCGTGGCAGCGGAACCGGGGTGGCGCTGCCTGAAACCCCGCAATTGCTCGAGATCGGCAAGGGCCGCGTGGTCCGCCAGGGCAACAAGATCGCGCTGCTCTCGCTCGGCACGCGGCTGGCCGAAGCGCTCAAGGCGGCCGACCAGCTGGAGGCCCGGGGGCTTTCCACCACGGTGGCTGACATGCGCTTTGCCAAGCCGCTCGATACTGCGCTGATCCGCAAGATCATGGCGACCCACGAAGTGGTGGTGACGATCGAGGAAGCCAGCATCGGCGGCCTTGGTGCCCATGTGCTGACCATGGCGAGCGACGAAGGGCTGACCGACGGCGGGCTCAAAATTCGCACGATGCGGCTGCCCGACTTGTTCCAGGACCACGATTCGCCCGAACACCAGTATGACGAGGCGCGTCTCAACGCGCCGCACATCGTCGAAACCGTGCTCAGCGCCCTGCGCCACAACAGCGCGGGGATCGAAGAAGCGCGGGCTTAGGGCCGGGCCAGTGCGCTTCCGGCCATGGCATCGCGGGCTGGCCGCGCTCGCTCTGCTGCCCCTGCTCAATGGCTGCGTGGCCGCTGTCGCCATCCCATTCCTGGCGGGCGGGACCATGTTTGCGCGCGAGCACGGCGTGTTTGTGCGCGCCGCCACCCCGTCGGACGCGGCGGCCAGTTATGCTGGTCCGCCGGCTGCCTTGCCGGCGCGCGATGGTGTCACGGGGGAGGAAACCGTGACCTTGACCGCGCTTACCGCGCTGCCAGTGCCGACAGGGCCGGTCGCCGGCAGCGGCGCGGTTACGGCTTCGTGGCAGCCGTTCGTCGACTATGCGCTGGTTCAGGGCGAGAAGGTGCGCGACACGCCGCAGCCGCAGTCGGCGCTGATTGTGTCCGACGGCTTGCTGGTCGAACCGCATCGGCGGCCCTGCACCCGGCGTTATCCGGCGGTGATCGTCGACCTCGATCCCGCCCGCAGCGATTTCGCGCCCGGCGCGGCGGCCTCATCACCGCCCGGGCTCGCCGCCGGGCTGGCGCGACTGCGGGCGGACAATATCCTCGTGCTGTGGCTGACGCAGCTGCCGGCATCGCGGGTTGGCGAGGTGTCGGCCAAGCTGCGCGCGACCGGGCTCGACCCTGATGGCAAGGACCAGTTCCTGCTGGTGCGAGGTGCTGATGACCGCAAGCAAGTGCTGCGCGAACAGGCCAACGAAGATGTTTGCGTGATCGCCATTGCCGGGGACCGGCGGGGCGATTTCGACGAATTGTTCGATTACTTGCGCGACCCCGACACGCCCAACGGGCTCGATGCCATGCTCGGCAGCGGGTGGTTCCTGCTGCCGCCGCCACTGGTCGCGCCGACTCCCTAGGGAATCTCTAAAACCATTTTCCTACACGCGAACGACCTGCCAGATGGACAGTCGTTCTTTGACATTGTTGTTGGATTCGCGACCGGTTAGCGGCAGCTACCGGTCATAGGCTTTGGGCAAGGCGCCTTCGGTTGGTGTGCGATAGCGGTCGCGCAACCGGGTCTGGTGGTTTTCGAGCGGTTGCTGGATGCCGTCGATGTAAACCGTGACCGGGGCCGAACTGAGTTCGAGCGGATCGCCGTCCCAGATCACCACATCGCCAAACGCGCCGGGCTTGAGCACCCCCGCGACACCGCCAAGCCCGCTGATCTCCGCCGGGATTGAACTGATCGATGCGAACGCTTCGCCCCATGTCAGGCCGGTCGCACCGGGCAGCCGGTTCAGCGCCACCAGGTTGCCCGCCAGTTGCGGCGCCCAGCGCGGATAGGAACTGGTGCCGATGAACCCGCCGAGCGCGACCTTGACCCCGGCTTTGTGCATCCGCCCGACGTTGGACTGGGTGGCAGCGATGCTTTCGAACCGGGCCGGCAAGTCGAGCAGCGCCTGCGCCAGTACCGGCACGCCCGACGCGGCGATCTGGTCGGCGACCAGCCAGCCTTCCGCCGCGCCGACGATGACCAGCTTGAGCTTGGGGAATTCGGTGCGCAGGTCGAGCGCGGCGAGAATGTCCGCCGCGCGGTCGACATCGACGTAAAGCGTCTGCTGGCCGTTCACCACCGGGATCAGCGAAGCGGCGTCGAACCGGGTCAGCAGCACGTCGCTGCCGCGGTCGGCGGGGTCGTCGGTCAGGCGCGGATCGAACGGGATGTCGTCGCCCGCGTCGCTCACGGCGCGCGCCGCGCCGCCGCGTGCCGAGGCGCCGGGAATGGCCGAGCGTTGGCCGTAATCGCGCGCTTCACGCAGCGCATTGCGGAACAGGGCATGGGCCGCCACCCGGCTGCCGCCAGCAAGCTGGCCGCCCGCTTCGCCCAGTTCGACCAGCTGAAACGCGCGCGGGCGCATGACCGCCTGGCGATCAGCCCCCATGTCGATCAGCGCGCCCTGTCCGGCGAAAATGGAATTGGCCGGGGCGGGCGTGACCGTGGCCCGGGTGATCCCGCCGGCCCGCGCAATGGCGATGTTCTGCGATTCCGAATTGATTGCCGGGGCCACGTCGAGCGCGGCGCTGAACGGCGAATGGGCCGCCTCGGTGTCGTTGCTTTCGTCGACCGCCTCGACATCCCACAGGCCGAGATCGGTCACCGCCGAAAACAGCCCCGGCGTGACCCATTTGCCGGTGCCGTCGATTGTCGCCATCCCTGCCGGCACGGCGATCCCGGCGCCGGCTTCGGCGATCTTGCCGGCGCGCACGATGACCGTGCCATTGGCGATCGGTTCGGACCCGTCGCCCAGCACCACGGTGGCGCCGGTGACGGCGAAGTCCTGCGCCGCTGCGGGCGTTGTCAGAGCGGCACCGAGCAGGGCGGCGAGGAGCGCTGTTCGGAGGCTCACTTGACGTCCCCTTCGCCGGGCTGGCCGAGCTCGAAGTCGCTCACCGGGCGGCGCTGCGGATCGAGCGCGTCGAACATCAGCGCGCCGTCGATCCAGACCTTTTCGGGCCGGGTATAGACGCTCAGCGGATTGCCGTTCCACAGCACCACGTCGGCCATCAGGCCGGGCGCCAGGCTGCCGGTCATGCTGTCGATCCCCATCGCTTCGGCGGCGTTGTGGGTGAACCATTCGATAACCTGTTCATCCGGGATCACGATGCCCATCCGGCGCCCGGCAGCCTGCGCCTTGGCGGCCGCCTGGTTGAGCCGCTGGATGCCGTTCTCGTCATCCGAATGGATGACCACGCATGCGCCGGCATTGTGCACCAGCGCGGCGTTTTCGGGGATCGCGTCGTAGGCTTCCATCTTGAAGCCGTACCAGTCGGCCCAGACCGCCGAGCAGACCCCGGCATCGCGCAGCAAGTCGGCAATCTTGTAGCTTTCGACCGCGTGGTGGAACGCGGCCACATGGTAGCCCATCTCGCGTGCCATATCGAGCACCTGCGCCATCTCGTCGGCCCGGTAGCAGTGGTTCTGGACCAGGATATCGCCCGCAAGCACGCCGGCGAGGGTGTCTTTGCCGAGGTCACGATGCTTGTGGTCGCCATCGGCATATTCACGCGCGTCGATCCACGCCTGCCGGTCGAGCGCGAAGTTGCCCATCCGGGTCGAGGGTGCGCGGCCCTTCTCGCCATAGACGCGCTTGGGGTTCTCGCCGCAGGCCATCTTGAGCGAATAGGGTGCGCCGGGGAACTTCATCCCCTGCACCGTGCGGCTGGGCACGTTCTTGAGCGTGACCGAACGCCCACCCATCAGGTTGGCGGAGCCGGGCAGGATTTCCAGGCTGGTAACTCCGCCATTGGCCAGCGCGCGGCTGAAGCCGGGGTCCTGCGGCCAGACCGAATGTTCGGCCCAGACTTCGGGCGTGGTCGGGTCGGTCGCTTCGTTACCGTCGGAATTGGCCTCGACCCCGGGGCTCGGATAGACCCCGAGGTGCGAGTGGATGTCGATCACCCCGGGGGTGACGTATTTGCCGGTCGCGTCGATGCGGGTGTAGCCCGCCGGGATGGCGAGGTCCGCGCCGCCGATACCGACCATTTTACCGTCGGCAAACAGGACGATGCCGTTGTCGATTCGGCCGCCCGCGCCGTCGAACACGGTCGCGCCGATCAGCGCAGTGGGGACGCCCGGATAGGCATGATAAGTCGAGGGATAAGGCGTGTCGGTTGCCGCGGCGGCGGTCGTCGCCGGGGTCGTCGTCCCACTGGTCGCGCACGCGGCAAGCGCGCCCGCCAAGAGCAGGATCCAGCTTTTGGCCCCCATCATGCCCTTGGTCCCCCGGTCAGGTAGTCGCCGGATGCACGCCCGCGGCCTGCGGCTCGCCCAGTTCGCCATGCCCGGCCACGTCGGTGTCGTCGCGGTCGGTCAGGGTGTCGAGGTGCATCCACTTCTTCACGATCGGGCTCAGCGCCAGCACCACCACGCTGATGCCGATGGTGATCCAGCCGATCTTGGAATAGATCGCCAGGGTCAGCTCCTTGCTCATTTCGCCGCCTTCGCCGCCGGTCGCTTCACCGATCTTGCCGGCCACGAAATTGCCCACCGCGGTCATGTAGAACCACGCGCCCATCACGAAGCTGGCGAGCGAGACGGGCGACAGCCGCGCCATCGCTGAAAGGCCAACGGGCGACAGGCACAGTTCGCCGGTGGTGTGCAGCAGGTAGATCAGGAACACGAAGATAACCGGGGTCATGACTTCTGGCCCGACCGTCTGCGCGCCCCACACGAACAGCAGGAAACCGAGCCCGACCTGGGTCAGCGCGATGCCGAACTTGGCCGGGGCGGATGGTTCCAGCCCCTTGCGGCCGAGCCATTGCCACAGCGCGGCAAAGATCGGTGCGAGGATGACGATGTAGATCGGGTTGATCGACTGGAACAGGCTGGTCGGCACCCCGCCCTTGTCGACGAACTTGTCGGTGTAGAGGTTCAGCGATCCGCCGGCCTGTTCGAACAGGCCCCAGAACACCGGGTTGAGCGCAATCAGGAACAGCATGGCGAACATGCGGTCTCGTGGCTGGTGAGGGGTCGCCCGCTTTTCGGACCAGCAAACGTATAGAATGGCCAAAGCGCTTACACCCATCGCGGCAAAAGCAATTGTCGATCCTACGTATTCGGCTGAGTATCCGAGCATGCTCGCGAGAAGTACGGCCAGTCCGACAGCCAATGTTACGACGTTGTTTTTCGGGGCGTTTGCTGTGCTTCCGTACGGCATCAAAAACACTGCCACGAACAAGGTGTAGGCGAGCATTGCGACGCCGGAGACGATTAGCAGCGTCTGGATCACTTGCTGGTACTGGATCAGGCCCCAGATCACTGCCACCGAGGCGAGGCCGACGCCGTAGAACAGCCATTCGCGGCCGCCGGTGAGCGGGGCAGGTGCCTCGCCCCGGCCGCGCAACGCGGACTTGCCGACGACGAAGATGATCAGGCCCACCACCATGCCGATGCCGGCGAGGCCGAAGCCGTACGCCCAGCCAATCGTCTCGCCCAAGTAGCCGACCAGGATCGTGCCGAGCGCGGCGCCCACGTTCACGCCCATGTAGAAGATCGTGTAGGCGGCATCGCGGCGGTTGTCGGACATCTTGTAGAGCTGGCCGACGATGACCGAGATGTTGGCCTTGAGGAAACCCGAGCCGACGATGATGAACGAAAGCGCGAGCCAGAATACGTTGATGATGGGGTCGCTCTGTCCGCCGCCGCCTTCGACCGCCATCAGCCCGTGGCCCATGGCGAGCAGGATGCCGCCGAACAGCACCGCCTTGCGCTGACCGAGCCAGCGATCGGCGATAATCCCGCCAAGCACGGGGGTGATGTAGACCAGCGCGCCGTAAGCGCCGTAGATCAGGTTGGCCTTGCCGTCTTCGAACAGCCAGTGCTTGGTCAGGTAGAGGACCAGCAGCGCGCGCATGCCGTAGTAGGAGAAACGCTCCCACATCTCGGCATAGAACAGCACGAACAGACCGCGCGGATGGCCGACCACTTCTTCGCTCTTGCGAACCGCGATGAGGCCGCCGATGGCGAGGATGGCGAACAGCGAGACTGCCGCGATTGCCGCGATCCAGTCACCTTCGTTCCACAGTGCCATTTCCTTCATGCGACCGGTCTCCATCCTGCGCTTGTTGCGCTTCTAAGTGGCGCGAAAGGCGGCAACCTAACGGATGTTTCACCCATGTGAAGCGCCTTTTGTTGCAATCGAAACCTTCCGCAGTCTGCACGGCCAGCCTTGACCTGCCACGCTGTATTATGGCACTGCATCACCCATGGCCGACAATCGCCCCGTCTATCTGCGCCTGCGCGACCAGATCGCAGCGGCAATTATTGACGGGCGTTATGCCGAAGGTGACATGCTGCCCTCGGTCCGGGCCTTTGCCGCTGCGCACGGCGCCAACCCGCTGACGGTGGCAAAAGCCTACCAGCAGTTCCAGACCGACGGGTTGATCCGCGTCCAGCGCGGAGTCGGCATGTTCGTGCGCGAAGGCGCGGCTGCCCAGCTCCGCTCGTCGGAACGGACACAGTTCCTGACGGAAGAATGGCCTGAAATTCGCCTGCGGATGGCCCGTCTTGGCATCCACGCGAGCGAGATTTTCGACGACGCCTGAGGTATTTGGCTGGTTACCCTTAACCATTATCAACTTTTTGTCGGACCGGATTGCGCACAGCCTGTCACTCTGTCAAATTAGGCTAGGGTCGCAAGCAGCCGTCGCGAGTTGAAAACAGCTACGGCAAGTTGAGCCGCCTTGCATGACGGGGCGGCGTGAAGGACGTCAATGATTAGATCCGAACTCCTCCAGGCGCTGACCAGCGAAAACCCGGAACTGCGCCCTGAAGAAGTCGAGCAAGTCGTCGACATCTTCTTCGACGAGATTTCCGCGCGCCTCGCCGAAGGCGGCCGGATCGAATTGCGCGGCTTCGGGACGTTCTCGACCCGCCAGCGCGATGCCCGTACAGGGCGCAATCCGCGCACCGGCGAGCCGGTCAAGGTGCCCGAGAAATCGGTGCCCTATTTCAAGCCCGGCAAGGAAATGCGCGAGCGCCTGAACGCCGATTAGCGACCCACGGACAGCGCGGCTGCTCGGGCCGCTTACCCCTGTGCGCCAACGAAGAAGGGCGCGGATCCCGCAGGATCCGCGCCCTTCTTGTTACGCTCTGACCAGGGTCAGAAGTTGCGCTTGACCGACAACGACCAGGTGCGCGGCAGGGCCGGCACGGCGGTGACGACACCGAGCGAGCGGGTCACGTCGCTGACGCTCTGGTAGTAGTATTTGTCGAACACGTTCTGCACTTCGAGCGAGAAGCGCCAGGCTTCGTCAGTCGTGGTGTAGCTGACCCGGGCGTTGCCGAGGAAGCGGCTGTCGATACGGCTCCACTTGCTGTTCGTCGTTTCGGTGAAGATTTCCGAGCGATACGAACCGTCGAAGCGAACCCCGACCGAACCCGGGCCGATGTCGTAATCGTACTGGATGCCGAAGCTGTAGGTCCAGTCAGGCGTGTAGGGGAACGTTTCGGTTCCCTTGAGGCCCGCCGCAGCGACCGAAGCGACATCGTAAGCGACATTAATATAGCTCACCGAGCCATCGAGCATCAGGCCGTCCAGCGGGAAGGCCGTGATCTCGAGCTCGGCGCCCTTCACGTCGGCCTTGCCGACGTTGGTCGGACGCAGGCACGGCGATGACGGACAGGCCGAGAGGGCGAACGTGATGTCGTTGTACTTGTTCCAGAAGCCCGCGCCGTTGATGCGCAGGCGCCGATCGAGGAAGTCGCTCTTGAAACCCACTTCGTAGGTGGTGATCGTCTCCGGATTGAACGGCTTGATTTGGTTACACGGCGGCGCCGGGATGACGCTGCCATCCGCGTTGTAGGTGAACGGACCGCACTCGCCAGTCGAGGGACCGAAGAATGGCCGCGGGTTCACGCCGCCGCCCTTGAACCCGGTCGCGATCGAGGCATAGGCCAGCAGCGAATCCGAGAAGCGGTAGTCGGTCACCAGGCGGTAATCCAAGCGTTTGCCCTTGAACTCGCCGTCGAGGTTGAAAATGCCGACCAGCAGGCAGTTCGGGCTGTTGCCGATTCCGGTTGGGCCGGCGATGCCATTGGGCTGCGGGATGGTGAAGAACTGGCACGGACCCGGTATCGTCCCATCGGGATTGCGCCGGAAATAGGTGTAGGTCTTTTTGTCCCACGACTGACGCAGGCCGCCTGAAATCGACCACGCATCGGTCGGGTGCAGGGTGGCGTTGAAGAACAGCGCCTTGGACGTGGACGGTGTCGTGTCCGGCCCGTGGATGAAGTCGATGCCGGCATAGTTGAGGTCAACGCGCGCGGTGTAGCTGCCTTGCTGGTCGATGTAGAAACCGCCCAGCGTATATTCGAGCAGGCCATCGCCGAAACCGCCGTTGAGGCGCACTTCCTGGCTCCACGCGCGGTGATCGAGGCGGTTGTCGAGCTGTGCCAGCGGCACCGGCGAAGCATCCTGGTCCTGGCCGAACTTGGTGGTGTATTCGCGCCAGCCGCCAATCCAGTAAAGCTGCAGGTCATCAGACAGGTCAACTTTGACGTTGCCCATGATGCCCCAGCCATTGAAGTCCTGGTTCTGCAGCGCCGCATAAGGCTTGAACGGTGCCTGTGTGGTCGGCGCCGTGCCGTCGAGGAAGTCGGCATAGCTGATGAAACGCGGGTCACCGTCGTATACGCTCGAACTGAGCGGGTCGCAGCTGTAGGGCCCTGACGGGACGAAGCGGCAATCCATCGGGATTGCGGTTCCGTCTTTGCCCACCAGGAACGGCGGCTGGCCGGGGCCGGCGCCGCGCGACAGGCCGGCATTGGCACCGCCGGCCACGGTGTTGGGCGTGAACACCGGGTTGGTGGCGCTCTGCGGCTTGCCAGCGGCTATCAGCACCGTCGGCTGCGGCTCATGGCGTTCGCGGGTGTAATCGGCCGAGATGTTGACTTCGACCGTGCTGATCGGCTCCCACCGCAGGGCGATACGGCCCGCGACAGTCTGTTGTCCGCCCTGCGTGCCGACGACGGGATAGCCACCGCGAGCGTTGTTGGCCCGAACATTGCCGGTCGGGTGAGCCGCGCCATAGTCGAGCAGGTCGAGATAGCCGTCGCGGCCCTTGCCGATGCCCGAGAAACGCACCGCCAGATCGTCGGTGATGCGGAAGTCCGCCATGCCGCGCACTTGGACGCTATTGAACGAGCCGTAACTGGCTTCGAGCGAGCCCGAGTTATCGCCGCGCGGCTTCTGGCTGAACAGCTTGATCGCGCCGCCGATGGCGTTTTTGCCGGCCAGCGTGCCTTGCGGGCCGCGCAGGATTTCAATCCGGTCGAGATCCATCAGCTCGAGCAGCGAGCTCGACAGCGTAGGAATGTACACGTCGTCGACATAGATGCCGACGCCTGGGTCAAGCGCGTAGTTGAAGTCGGTCTGGCCGACACCGCGGATGTAGGCGATGAGGCCGGCGCCGCCGTTCTGCGGCTGCGGGGTGAGCGAGACATTTGGAGCCTGGGCCGCGACCTGGGCGATACTGGTCTGCCCGCGCGCTTCGAGCATTTCGCTCGTCACCGCGGTAATCGCGATCGGGGTGTCCTGCAGGTTCGCCGAGCGGAATTCGGCCGTGACCGTAATCACGTTGTTGCGGTTATCGTCCTGCTCGTCCTGCTGGGCAGTGGCCGAAGCGGTCGCCGCTGGGGCCGGATTGGCGGCCTGGGCAAAGGCGGGGGTGGCCATGCCGGCAACGATTGCCAGCGTTGACACGACGCCGAGCGTCTTGAATCTCATCAGGTATCCTCCCGTAGCGAGGCCCTTTTCCCAAGGTCCCGCGATCATCCCGAATTCCCGCCCGGCTAGGTGGCCAGGTCGGTTTTGATCGTCAAACGGCCGTGCGGACTGTTCTGCCCGGTCTCAGCCGTTCGTCTCTCGCCCTGCGCAATAGCCCAAGTTAACGGCGCGACAAATAGCGACAAACGCAACGGACATGCTGAAGATGTCCAACTGTCGCAATCGAGCAACACACTTCGCGCGCTAATTAATTCTAATATTGCGCAGCGGCGACATGGCAGGCAAGCTTTCGGTGGACGCCGCGCACGGGCGATCCTACTGCAGACACGCTAGAAAATGGGCGGGGATGGTAATGCCTTCAGGAGCTTCGGCGCCGGCCGAAACGGTAAAACCACCCGGCGCCTATGAACTTCGCGTGGTCGTGCTGCTGGGGCTGGCGTTCGGATTTGCCTATTTTGACCGCATGGCGCTGACGTTCCTGGCGCCGTTCGTTCAAGCCGACCTGAAGCTCAACAACGAACAGATCGGCTGGGCCAACTCCGGGCTGTCGGCCACCTGGGCGCTGGGCGCGTTCCTGATCGGGCGCTGGTCGGACGCGATCGGGCGCCGCAAGCCGTTCCTGATTGGCGCCTTGCTGCTGTTTTCGGTCTGCTCGGTGCTGTCGGGGTTTGCGTGGAGTTTTGGCACGCTGCTGGGCGCGCGCATCATCATGGGCGCAGCCGAAGGGCCGTTCCTGCCGATCTGCCTGGCGATCATGGCGGCGGCTTCGGGGCCGAGCCGGCAGGCGCTCAACGCCGGCATCGTGCAGAACGTGTTCGGGCCGATCGTCGGCACCTCGCTCGCGTCCTATGCGCTGGTCCGGATCGCGGCCGCCTATGACTGGAACGCGGCGTTCTTCATTGCCGGAATACCCGGGCTGATCCTCGCCTTCCTGATCTGGCGCTATATCGAGGAGCCGGACGCTCCGCCCAGGGTCGCAGGATCGGTGCCCAAGACCGCGCTGATCCCGCTCGACCTGCTGGCCAATCGCAATATCCTGCTGTGCGCGCTGGTCAGCGTGGGGGCGGTCGGGTCAATTGTGGTCGGCTCGATCTTCATGCCGCTCTACCTTGCCGGGCCGCGCGGTTACGATGCGCTGACGTGGAGCAACGTGATGGCCGTGGTCGGCATCTGCCCGGCGGTCGGTGCGATCGTGATCACGATGTTGTCCGACCGGATCGGGCGCAAGCCGCCGCTGGTGGTGTTCGCCTACCTGATGGTCCTCGCGCCGGCCGCGCTGCTCTGGTTCCAGGGGCCGGTAGCGGCGCTGACCGCGCTGATGTTCATCAGCTGGATGGGGCTGGGCACCTTCCCGCTGTTCATGGGGGTGATCCCGACCGAGACCGTCGGCCGCCTGCAGGCAGCAACCGCGATGGGGCTGGTGGTGATGATCGGCGAATTGACCGGCGGCGTGTTCGGCCCGCCGATCGCCGGGCGGATGGCGGATATCTACGGGCTGCAGGTCGCGCTCTATATCCAGGGCGGGCTGGCGCTGCTGGGCGGCACCGCCGCGCTGTTCATCAAGGAAACCAACCCGCGCGTGCTCGCCCGTCGAACGCCGGTGGGAGTAACCGCGTGAGCGACGTGCGGCGGCAAGTCGTGATCGTCGGTGCGGGCCCGGTGGGCCTGCTGACTGCGCTCGGCCTCGCGCGGCAGGGGGTCGAGGTGACCGTGCTCGACGCCGAGCCGGCGGTGGTGAAAAGCCCGCGCGCTGCGGTCTATTTCCACACCACGATCTCGATCCTGCACAAGCTCGGGCTGGCGGACGAGGCGCACGAAATCGGCCTGTCCTCGACCGAGTTCCGGATGCACTGGCCCGAAACTGGCGAAGTGATGTCGTCGGACATGCGCGACGCGCTCGTGCCGGGGCAGGAATACGACCACAACCTCCATTTCGGGCAGCATATCCTGGCCGAACTGGTGATGGCGCACCTCGCCCGGCTGCCCAACTCCCAAGTGCTGTGGGACCATGAGGTGAAGGCGCTGGCGCAGGACGCGGACGGGGTTCACCTCGCCGCCGATACGCCCGATGGCGAAGTGCGTTTCCACGCCGACTGGGTGATCGGCACCGACGGTGCGCGTTCGACCACGCGGCAATTGCTCGGCCTCGCGTTCGAAGGCTTCACTTGGCCCGACCGGTTTGTCGCCACCAACATCGATTATCCGTTCCTCGAACACGGCTACTGCAACGCCAACATGGTGGTCGATCCAGCCAACTGGGCGGTTATCGGCCGGCTCGGGCGCGAGAACCTGTGGCGGCTGACGTATGGCGAAGATGCCAGCCTGGACGAGCAATCGATCCTCGAGCGCCTGCCCGAACGCTTCGCCGCGATCCTGCCCGATCCCGCGATCCCCTACCGGATCGACAACTTCTCGCCTTACCGCGTCCACCAGCGCTGCGCGCCCCGGTTCCGGGTCGACCGCGTGCTGCTGGCGGGCGATGCCGCGCACGCGTGCAACCCGTGCGGCGGGCTGGGGCTGACCGGCGGGGTGATCGATGCCGATACGCTGTCCGACTGCCTCGGCGCGGTGATCGCGGGCCGGGTCGATGCCTCGGTGCTGGACTTCTATTCGACTGAACGGCGGCGTGTGTTCACCGAGGTGACCTCGCCGATGTCGACCAACTTCAAACGCCTGCTGTCCGAAGCCGACCCGGTCCGCCGGGCGCAGGACAAGGCGGCGATGTTCGCCGAGGCGGAACGCGGCGGGGCCGACGTGCGCGCCTCCTCGCTCGCCGAACTGATCAAGGGCGCGGCAATGCCAGTGGGACAACCGGTATGAGCGAGTGGGCCTACAGCACCGCGGGATTCGAGCGGGCCGTCCACCGCATCGAAGGGGTCGAGACGGTCACTTACGCCATCGGAGAGGGGGAACCGCTGGTCTACTTCCACGGCGGGGGGACCTTCCACGGCTTCGAATGGGTTCGTCCGCTGGCCGGCCAATTTCGCATCTATTGCCCGCATCATCCCAACTTTGGCGAAAGCGCCGATGCGCCGCTGACGGGGATCGGCGACTACGTGGCGCATTACGAGCTGCTGTTCCCGGCGCTCGGGCTCGATACCTTCCACCTCAGCGGCGCGTCGATGGGCGGGCACATGGCCGCGCGCTATGCCGCCGCAAACCCGGACGACATCGACAAGCTGGTGCTGGTCTCGCCCGCGGGCCTCGTGTCGGAGCATGCCGCGATGCCCGATTTCTCCAAGGTCGCTCCGCAGGACATTCCAGCGATGTTCGTGGCCGACCCGGCGTGGGTCGCGCCGTTCTGGCCGAGCGAGCCGAGCGCCGAATGGACCGCGCTGCGGGCCCGGGAAAGTGCCGCCGCCTTTGCCTCGCGCGAAGACCTGTCGGTGACGGACCGCGCGCTGCGCGAGGGACTCAAGCGGTTCGACCACCCGACCCTGCTGCTGTGGGGCGAGCACGACCGGATCGTACCTCTGGGCTACGCACGAGACTGGCAGGATGTGCTGCCGCACGCCGAGCTGGAAATCATCCCCGGCGGCTCGCACCTGCTGCTCGATGAATTCCCCGAGGCGGTCGAGGTTCTGCGCAGTTTCCTGCGCGGCTAGCTAGCGGCCGGGCTCCATCCGCCGCGCCCGGCTGAACGTCAGCGCCGACAGCACTGCCGGCACCGCCATGATCATGCACACCATGCCCACCGTCAGGTCGGTATCGAGCAGCCGCCCGCCGACAATCGGCCCGAAGATCGAGCCGACGCGGCCCGCTGTCGTGCCAAGCCCCAGCCCGGTGGCGCGCAGTTGCGGCGGGAAGGCATAGGCAATCGTCAGCCAATTGGCGGTAGCCGATCCGAACAGCGCCGCGCCCATCAGCGGCGCGATCACCAGCAGCGCGCCGGTGTTGCCGACGAAATGCCCGAACAGCGTGATCAGCACCGCCAGGCTCAGCATCGTAAACCACATCATCCGCTTCACGCCGATCTTGCCGCACAGGAACCCTGCGCTCAGCCCGCCCACGATGCCGCCATAGCTGACCCACGATGAATAGAGCGCCCCGGTGGAATCGGACCCGGTCGCTTCGGCCACCAGCGGCACGCCCCAGTTGATGATGTAATACCAGGCGAACATGTTGAGCGCGTGGGCAAGGAACAGCTTGAGCAATTCGCGGACATGGAACGGCTGGCGGATTTCCTGCACCACCGATGGCCCGGTGCCCTCGGGCTTGGGCGGCAGTTCGGCGATTGGCGCCACGGAAACCCGTTTGAGAATCCGGTTGGTCGCATTGAGCGCATTCTTAGGCTGGCGGATCAGCAGGAAATCGAGCGATTCGGGCAGCCACAGGAAGGCAACTGGCAGCAGCAGCGCCGACAGCCCCGAACCGAACCAGAAAATCCCGCGCCAGCCATAACTATCCAGCACCGCCACCGCGACATAAGCGCCGATGATCGTGCCCACCGGATAAGCGGAAGCGACCGCGCTGGCGGCAAATTCGCGCCGCCACTGGCTGGCATATTCGAGCGCCAGCATCCCGGCGGTGGCGGTCATCCCGCCGATCCCGATGCCGGTCACGATGCGGCCACCGGCCATGCCGAAAAACCCGGTCGAAGCCGCGCACAGCGCCATGCCCACGCTCATGAACCCGAGGCAGGTGAGGATGGCGGGCCGCCGCCCGTACTGGTCCGCAACCGGCGACACGCCGAGCGCGCCCAGCGCCATGCCAACCAGGTTCATCGACAGCAGCGTGCCCAGCTCGGTGCCGCTCAGCCCCCATTCGCGCCGCAGAGCAGACGCCGCCTGCGCCAGCGCGAGGATATCGTAACCATCGATCATGTTGATCAGTACGCACAGCCCGATTACGCCGTACTGCTGCAGCACCATCGGCCGGTTGCGCATCGCAGTGCGCGGATCGATTGCGCCAGGCGCCATGCAGTTTCCCTCCCATGCCGCTCGACGGCGGCTTGCTGGCGAGGCTATGCTGCGCGGCAAATCCCGTCAAAGGATATGAGGAGAGGCCCGGTGGACGACACGCCCGATATCGTCTGCGACGTGCACACGACGATGAAATACGTAGTGCGCGGCGAGAAGGCGACGTTCAACGCGGGCGATCGCGCCAAGAGCTACTGGCCAGTCGACGAGCACCCGGTGACAATCCACGATGTGAGGCCGATCGCGGGGCAACTCGCGTTCGATCGCAACGGGTTCGTGCTGGCGGATGAAAGCACCGCGGTTACCGACTTCACCGACCCAGACCAGCTCGCGCTCTATTGCCGCCAAACCGAAGCGCTGGTGCAGCGGCTGACCGGGGCAGACAAAGTGGTCAGCTTCGGCCCGATCATCCGCACTAACGCCAGTGGCGCGCATGGCCACAACCAGCCGGCGCACGGCGCGCATGTCGATTACGGGCTTCGCACGGTGAGCGATTTCACCCGTGACCTGCTGCCTGCCGAAGAAGCCGAGCGGCGGCTGGCTGGGCGCTTCATGCTGATCAACGTGTGGCGCCCGATCGTGAGGGTCGAATCCGCGCCGCTGGCAGTGTGCGATGCCAGCACGGTCAGCCGGGCGGACCTGTTCGACAGCGAAGTCGTCGGCGGTCTCGGCGATTTCCAGCGCCGCTCGCTCTGGGGCTTCAACCTCGCCTTCAACCCGGCGCACCGCTGGTACTGGGTGCCGCACATGTGCCCAAGGGAAGCGCTGGTGTTCAAGCTGTTCGACAGCGACCCCGACGCCGTCCAGTTCAGCGCCCACAGCGCGTTCGAAGACCCCGACACCCCACCCGAAGCCGCGCCAAGGCAGAGCATCGAAGTGCGGACGATTGCTTATTTCTAGGGGGCAAGGAATGTCTTCACGATCACGGACCATGCTTCGCGTCGGATTGCTTACGCTGGCATTTTCAATTGGTGCGCTGTTTTCAATCGGAGCAAATGTCGTTTTCGCCGATGCACTTCACCGCCCTGTCGACCTGAGCGGGCCGGATGTAATCGCGGTGAACGCAGTTCTTGCCGCGATCCCGTTCGTATTTCTGGCCTTGGCTCCGCCTCGCATTTACCCGTGGCTGGTCGTATTCGCCGCGACCGGATGCTTGCACTGGTGGTGGCTTTCCAAAGGGATCGCATATCAGCGATCGCCGGATGGCTCGGGTGTGGACATAGGTGGGGCATTTATCATGTTGATATCCCCCCTCCCCCTTACCGGTCTAGCGCTAGCGGCAAATCAACTGTTCCTACGACGAGCGACCAAGCCGGCCTGAGCCTACGCGGCTCACCGTTCCGCCGGGCTGGTCGTCTCAAGCCCCTTGGTGAACAGCAGCCGTTGCAGCCGAACGTTGGGATCGCGCACCATCGCGCGCATGCCGTCGAGGCGTTCTTCGAGCCGCGCGCCGCCGCCGCAGGCGTGGAATACAAAGTCCTTGTAGGCGATGGCCTGCGGGCTGGTTTTCTCGAGGAAGATCATGCGCCGCTCCTTGGCCCAGGTATCGAGCAGGGCGTCGTCGGCGTTATCGA
Source organism: Croceibacterium sp. (assembly GCA_039920345.1). Classification (GTDB taxonomy): domain Bacteria; phylum Pseudomonadota; class Alphaproteobacteria; order Sphingomonadales; family Sphingomonadaceae; genus Croceibacterium_A. The sequence continues at coordinate 13,676 of JBDSDZ010000036.1, read as the reverse complement.
GGATGACGGCCGCCAGCGTCGGCCACAGGGCGAAGGCATCGAATAGCCCGGTGGTCAGGCCGAAGCCGCCGGTCGGGTTGGTCACATGCGCGGCATCGCCGGCCAGCATCACGCGGCCCTTGCGGAAGGTCTCCGCGCAGCGCTGGTGCATCTTGTAGGGGGCGGCTTGGACCAGGTGGTAGCCGCCTTCGCCCGGCAGCAGGTTGCGGTACGCCACCGGCAGGCGTTCGAGATAGCTGTCCTCGGGCAAGGCGGCGTCTTCCATGTAGGTGCAGCGCCACAGCCCCTCGCGGGTGATCTTGACGATCACCGCGCCCCATTGCGCGTCCACCACCATGGTCGATTGCCAATACCCGCCGCTCTCGAAATCGTGGGTAAGGTTGGTCGCAACGAAGCGTTCGGGCCAGGTCATGCCGTCGAACGACAGGCCCAGCGCGCCGCGCACCGCGCTGCCCGCGCCATCCGCGCCGACGACATAGCGCGCGCGCAGTTCGAGCGGCCCCTCGGGCGTTTGGGCAGTAACGGTGACGCCGTCGGCGTCCTCGGCCAGCGCGGTGAACGCGGTCTGCCAGAGCACCTCAGCGTGGGGCATCGCCAGCAGCCGCGCGAGGCAGATTTCGGCCAGCCGGTCCTGCCCAAGCTGGATGTTGTACGGAAACGCGGTGACGCTGGAGAGCACCTTGAGGTCGTAGGGCAGGCGCTCACCGGTCTGTTTGACCAGCCACAGGTAATCGTCCTTGGTATAGCCGATCCGTTCCGCCTCCTCGCGGATGCCGAGCCGCTCCAGCCCGTCGAGCATCGACCAGTGATAGACGCAGGCGCGCGGGCTACTGATGATCGCCGACCCGGCCTCGATCAGGCACACGCTGGCCCCGGCCTGCGCCAGGCCAAGCGCGGTCACGAAGCCGGTCGGCCCGCCGCCCACTACGATTACGTCATGCATTCGCCTGTCTCTCCCATGCGCAACATGGCCCGTCGAGCGTTTGCCTGCATAGGGCCTTTCGCCGCCGCGCCCGCTCGCCTAGCAGTAACGCGCGTTAGAGTCGTAACGGCTCGGCTGAAAGGAGAGCAGCTTGGGTCATTATGATTTCAGCGAGACGATTGAAGCGCGCGGCGGATCATTCCACTTGCGTGGAATCTGCGATGAACAGTTCAGTTCTGTGTTCGATGCCTTCATCGAAAACTTCCGCGTCGAGGAGGAGCTGGGCGCGGCCACCTCGGTCGTGATCGACGGCGAAACCGTGGTCGACTTGTGGGGCGGCTGGGCCAGGTCCGACCGCAGCGAGGACTGGGACGAGCACACCACCGTCTGCATGATGAGCGTCGCCAAGGGCGTGACCGGCATCTGCTTCAACATGGCGATCGATCGCGGGCTGATCGATGCCGATGCGCCGATCGCGCGCTACTGGCCCGAATTCGCGCAAGGCGGGAAACAGGACATCACGGTGCGCATGGTGCTCGACCACCTGGCCGCGATTCCGGTGCTGACCACCGACACGATGTACTCCGGCGGTTTCTTCGATTTTGCGGCCTACATCCGCGCGCTCGAAGTGCAGGAGCCGCTGTGGCAGCCGGGCACCCGCGCCGCCTACCATGTCCACAACCAGGGCTTCCTGCTGGGCGAGATCCTGCGCCGGGTGACCGGCATGACCATCGGCCCGTTCCTAAAACAGAACGTCACCCAGCCCCTGCATGCCGAATACTACATCGGCGGGATGGATGAACAGCAGCAGGCGCATGTCGCCGAAGTCCTGCCCAATACCGGCGCGCGCCTGTTCGCGGCCAAGGACGCCGCCATTCCGGACAAGCCGACCACGCCCGAAGGGTGGCAGGACGGCGCCGTGCTGCGCAGCTTCGCCTTCCTGCAGAACCCGGCCGAACCGTGGCACACCACCATGAATTCGCCGATCTGGCGCACCTGCGAGATCGCCAGCGGGTCGGGCCACGGCAACGCCCGCGGCGTGGCGCGCATCTATGGCGCGACGGTGGGCGAGGTGGATGGCGTGTCGCTGATGTCGAACGGCCAGCTCGAAGCGATGATTGCCGAGCAGCACAACCAGACAGAGCTGCTGCAGGAACGGCCCTATCACCAGGCCAACGGAGTGCTTCTCAACACCCCCGAAGCGGTGTTCATGGGGCCGAACATGCGCAGCTTTGGCCACCACGGCCTCGGCGGCTCGATCGGTTTTGGCGATCCTGATGCGAAGCTCGGCTTTGCCTATTGCTGCAACCAGATGCACGCGGTCGGCACCAACGGCCCGCGCGCCCGGCGCCTGATCGACGCGGTTTATCAGGTGGCGGGGTGAGCCACCCTTACTCCGTCACCCCGGACTTGATCCGGGGTCCGGCTTGGTGGCCGGTGCCGCACGAAAGCGAGACCCCGGGTTAGGCCCGGGGTGACGAGGTTGGAATTTGAAGGATAAGCGAATGGACAAGGACCTCTACAACAAGGGCATGACAATTCGCCGCGAGGTGCTGGGCGATGCCTATGTCGACCGCGCGCTGGCGAAATCCGGCCCGTTCAACGATCCGCTGCAGGAACTGGTCACGACCTATTGCTGGGGCTGGAACTGGAGCCGCGAGGGCTTGCCCCGGCGTGACCGCAGCCTGATCAACCTGGCGATGATCGCGGTGCTCAATCGCGGGCATGAGCTGAAGGCGCACGTGCGCGGCGCGCTAAACAACGGACTCAGCAAGGAGGAAATCCGCGAGGTGCTGCTGCAAGTCGGCATTTACGGCGGTATCCCGGCGGCGGTCGATAGCTTCCGGCTGGCCAACGAAGCCTTTGCCGAAATCGATGCGGAGTCAGGCGAATGAAAGACAAGAAGCGTCTCAGGATCGAGGCCGAGTGCGCGAAACTGCCGCTGCTGTTTGCGAAATACGCGGACAATGGCGATCACGCCGCGCTGGCTGACCTGTTCACCGAGGACTGCACCTTCGCGCGGCCGTTCCAGCCCGATTTCCCGTTCTTCGGGCGCGACCGGGTGCAGGCCATCTTCCGCGACCGGCCGCCGATCCTGGTCCGCCACGTGGTCACCAACGTGCTGGTCGAGGTCATCTCCGACAACGAAGCGCGCGGCACCAACTACCTCGCGATGCTCTCCAGCCACGCATCAACCGAGCCGCCGCAGGAAGCCGGCGGGCTCTATGTCGGCGGGTTCGAGGACCATTACGTGAAGACCGGCGAAGGCTGGAAGTTCATGTCACGCTATGGCCAGGTCGCGCTACACCAGGGCGGCGCGATGCCCAATATCCCCGCACCCAGCGACGAAGCGAGAGGCCTGAAATGAGTGTAACTGCCGCCAATGCCAACGAGCAGCTGGTGCTCGATTTCTTCGAGGTGTTGTCGTCGGGCGATCTCGAAAAACTGCGCACGTTCTATCACGAGCGTTCGGTGTGGGAGCCCAAGGTCAAGGACATCGCCGGGGCCGGCAAACACGTGGGCATGGACATCATCGACAAGTTCCTCGCGCCGGTGCGCGGGATGTTCGAGCCGGGCGATCCCAAAGTCCACGTGCAGAACATGTTTTCCGCCGGGCCGTGGGTCTGCGTGGAAAGCAATTCCACGGGCAAGACGATGGACGGCAAGGTCTACGACAACGACTATTGCTGGGTGTTCGAAGTCTCGAACGGCAAGGTCGACGCGATGCGCGAGTACATGGACAGCCATTACACCGCCAAATTGTTCGGGATGGACTGATGCGCTTTGACGGCCGGCCGATCCTGATTTCCGGTGCCGGGCGCGGGCTGGGCGAAGGCATCGCCCGCCACCTCGCGGCAGAAGGTGCGGTTGTCGGCGTGGCGGACATCAATGAGCAGACCGCGCATGACGTCGTGGCGTCAATTCGGCGCGCCGGGGGCAAGGCGTATGCCTATGGCGCGGACCTGGGGCGGCGGCAGGCTTTCCTCGACGTAGCGGAGGCTTTTGCCAGCGAGGCAGGCCCGCTGCGCGCGGTAATCAACAACGCCAGCGTGCTGGTGTACGAGCCGATCGAGGCGATCACCGAAGAAACGCTCGACCGGATGCTCTCAGCCGGGCTCAAGAGCGTGTTCTGGGGCGTGCAGGCGTTCCTCGCCCACCGCGACGAGGGCAATAGCGGCAACATCCTCAACTACTCCTCGCCCGTCGCCTATCGCGGGCGGCCCAACACCGGCGCCTACACCACGATCAAGGCAGGCATCGCCGGCTTGACCAAGGTGCTGGCGGGCGAGCTTGGCCCGCGCGGCATCCGGGTCAATGCCATCGCGCCGGGCAGCGTGCCGACACCCGCCACCGCCGACTTCGTGACGCCAGAGCAATACGGCCAGCGGGCGAAGAACATCCCGCTCAGGCGCAACGGCACGCCCGAAGATGTGGCGCAGGCGGCCGCCTTCCTGCTCAGCGACGAAGCGGCGTTCATCAACGGGGCCATGCTCGCCATCGACGGCGGCATCATCGCGGCGGGGTGAGAATATGACCCAAGTTTCCCAACACCCGCTCAGCCTGAGCTTGTCGAAGGCCAGGCGCGAAGCTGATGCGAGCATGCTTCGACAGGCTCAGCATGAGCGGAGAGGGTGATGGCATCGGTATGGAAGGAGCGCCTGGACACCCTGCGCGAAGTGATCCTCGCCGATGTCGCGCGCGGCGATTACTTCGGCGCAGTGCTGACCGTGGGGCGCGGCGGCGAGGTGGTGTTCGCCGAGGCGCTGGGCGCGCAGGATGGCGAAGGGGCGCGGCCTCTCGCCTACGAAGACGTGTTCTCGATCTTCTCGGTCACCAAGGCCTTCACCAATGTGTTGGTGCTCAAAGCGATCGAGGAAGGCCGTTTCGCGCTGACCACCAAGGTGCGCGACGTGCTGCCCGAATTTACCGGCGCCCCGCGTGAGGACGCGACGTTCTACCACCTGTTGACGCACACCGCTGGCATGCCCGGCGTGTGGAGCCCGCAGCCGGGCATGTTCCTCGACCGCTTAAGCGAACTGTTCGACGCCTCCATTGCGCACGTCCACGGCGAAGTGCCGCCGGGCAGCCGCTGCGATTACTCGCCGCTGGTCAATCACGTGCTGATGGGCACGGTGCTGGTGCGGATCGATCCCAAGGGCCGCAATTACCAGACGCTGCTGCACGAAGACCTGTTTGCGCCGCTCGGGATGGACAGCACCAGCATGGGCCTGCGGGCCGACCTCGCGCCGCGTCATGTAAAGCCCGACATGCGCGGGACGGTGCCGATCAAGCACCTCAGCCGCAACATCGAAGGCGACCACGCGCTGTTCGAGGATCCGGCGGTCGAGGCGCCGCACGTCGGCTGCGCTTCTACCAGCGGCGATCTTTTCCGCTTTGCCGAGATGCTCCGCCGCGGAGGTGAGCTCGATGGCGCGCGGCTGCTCTCGCCGGCCATGCTGGCGCTGGCACGGCAGGTCCACACCGGCACGATGCCCAACGAACTGTACAAGCGGGTGGCCGAAAACGCCGGGTGGGAAGTGCCGCCCGCCAATCAGGGCATCGGCTTCCAGGTGCGCGGGACGGGCGTGTTCCATCACCTGTTTGGCACCCTCGCCAGCCCCGAAACGCACGGCAATTATGGCGCGGGCAGCACGATGTTCTGGGTCGATCCAGCGCGCGACGTCAGCTTCGCACTGTGCAGCGCCGGGGTGATGACGCAGGCCGCCAACATCGAACGCTGCCAGAAGCTGAGCGACCTCGCCCTGTCGGCGATGATCTGAAGGAATTTGCATGAGTGACGCCGACATCATCGTCATCGGATCGGGCCACAACGGCCTCGTCGCCGCCGCCTATCTCGCGGTAGCGGGGCGCAAGGTCCTGGTGCTCGAACGCAACGCGTGGTTCGGCGGCGGGGTGGTCACGCGCGAGCTTACCCGGCCCGGTTTCAAGCACGATCAGCATTCGATGAGCCACATCTTCATCCAGGGCAATCCGCTGCTGCTGAACGACGAACTGGGGCTGAAATCGAAGTACGGCCTCAGCTACCTGTTCCCCGATGTGCCGATGATGAGCGTATGGGAAGACGGTTCCACGCTGCCGCTCCACCGTGACGCCAGAACGTCGGCCGACGCGATCCGGCGGTTCAGCGCCAGGGATGCGGACACCTTCCTCGAGCTGTCGCGCCAGGCGGCCGAGTGGCTGCCGATGATCCAGGCCGGGCTCTATTCGCCGCCGATGCCCGTCGGCGCGCAGACCGCGATGATGGACCAGAGCGCCGAGGGGCGCGAGATCGTGCGCACGATGGGCATGAGCACGTTCGACCTGATGGACGAGCTGTTCGAGCACGAGAAGGTCAAGGCGCACTTCGGCCGCGTGGCGGGCGAGAACCTGGTTTCGCCGGACGAGAAGGCCACCGGGATCGGCGCGTACGTATTTCTCGGATTCCTCGAGAAGTTTGGCTTCGGGGTGCCGGTCGGTGGTTCGGGCGCGCTCACCAATGCGCTGATTGCGTGCATCGAGGACCACGGCGGAACGGTGCGCGCCAAGTGCCAGGTGCGCGAAGTCGTGACCGACGGCAGCCGTGCGACCGGCGTCGTGCTCGACGACGGCGAGCGATTGGCGTGCAGCGACGGCGTGATCGGCGCGATCCATCCGCACGTGCTGCCCGAGATGGTGCCCTCGGTCTCGCAGACGGTGGCGAAGAATGCGCTGCGCACGCACATCACGCCTGCCGCCTGTTTCACCGTCCATGCCGCGCTCGACGGGCCGCTCAGGTTCAAGGCGGGCGACCTTTCGGCGGTTATGTACGAGTTGATGCCGGCCAGTTACGAAGCCATGCGCCGCGCGTTCGATGAACTGCGCTATGGCCAGATGAGCCCCACACCGCTGGTCGGCGTCGGCCAGCTTACCCAGCATGATCCAAGCCGCGCGCCCGCAGGTAAGGCGATTTTCCACGCGTGGGACTACGTCCCCTACCAGCGCCCCGACGGGCGCAGTTGGGACGAGACCAAGGGTGAGTTCGCCGACGGCATCATCGCGCAGATGAGCAAGTATATCGAGAACGTGCCCGAGGTGGTGATCGAGTATCACTGCGACAGCCCGGTCGACATGGAGCGCACCAGCCCCAGCTTCTTTCGCGGTGACCTGCACGGCATCGCCACCACCACTTACCAATCGGGCGCGCACCGCCCGACGCCCGAGCTCGGCCAGTACCGGGTGCCGGGGATCGAGCGGCTCTACCTCGTCGGCCCGTTCCAGCACCCCGGCGGCGGTGTGTTCGGCGCAGGGCGCGCGACCGCGATGGTCATGGCCGAAGACCTCGGCATCGACTTTGACGGGATCAAGGTGGCGTGATCCCCCACCACTCCCCGTTCAACCTCGCCCCGAACTTGATCCGGGGTCCCGCTCGCTTTGGCGCCGGTTCAGGAAGCGGGATCCCGGGTCAAGCCCGGGATGACGAAACAGGAGGAGGCTGGTGAAGATCTACGCCGCCGACAAATCCGAACTGATGCAGGTGACCAAGGTCGAACGGCAGGGCGATAACCTCGTGCTCAAGGGCAAGGTGTTTGGCACCATGCCGATGGCCGCCACGTTGACCCCGGTGGAAGCCCGCGCGTTCCGCAAGCTGCTGACGCCCAGGCTGGTGCTGTTCCTGCTCACGTTGCCATTCCGCAAGGGAGAGAAGAAATGAAGCGCCACGAGGGCAAGACCATGCTGGTGACCGGGGCTGCCGGGGCGATCGGTTATGCGACCAGCGAAATCCTTGCCCGCGAAGGCGCCAAAGTGATGCTGGTCGATATCAACGCCAAGGGGCTGGAGGATCGCGTCCGCACGCTGTCCGACGCCGGGCACGACGTCATCGGCCACCACGGCGATTGCGCCGACGAAAAACAGGTCGAGGCTTATGCCGCGGCCGCGCTGAAGGCGTTCGGCCATGTCGACGGGTTCTTCAACAACGCCGGCATCGAAGGCGACCTTGCGCCGACGCATGAATACGACATCGCGATGTTCGACCGCGTGTTGCACGTGAACTTGCGCGGCATGTTCCTGGGCTTGCGGTTCGTGCTGCCCGACATGGTCAAGCGCGGCAGCGGGGCGGTGGTCAACACCGCCAGCATCGGTTCGGAGCGCGGCCTCGCGGGCGCCTGCGCTTACAACGCGGCCAAGCACGGCGCGGTCGGGCTGACCCGCACCGCCGCCAGCGAAGTCGCGCAAAAGGGGGTGCGGGTAAACTGCGTGATGCCCGGCGTGATCGAAACCCCGCTGCTGGTCGGGATGCTCGAACAGATGTTCGACGATGTCGCCGCGGGGATGAAGAAGCTCGGCGAAGTCGCCACCCTCAACCGCGTCGGCCAGCCGCGCGAAGTGGGCGACGTGGTCAGCTTCCTGCTTTCGGACGAGGCGAGCTACGTCAACGGCGCCAAGTGGGAAATCGACGGCGGCGCGCTGGCTACCATCCGCAACGATATCTGAGGCGCGCTAATCCACCAGCGTCAGGATCGAATCCGCATAGCCCCGGCTGCCAAGGTCGCCATCCGGGAAGATGTCGCGCTCGGCGATCCAGGCCTGCGAATCCTCGAACGCATCGCGCGAATAGGGCTCGAACACGATCCGTTCGCCCGGGCCCCAGCGGCCGGTGTCGATCTGGTCGTGGAAGCGGACCGGGAATTCGTTCTTGTAGAACCGCGTGTAGAGCTCGGGCCGCAGGTCGATGTCGTGCTGTGCACGGCGCAACGCGGCGTAATACTTGCGCACGTCTTCCATGTCGGGCTCGCCCTTGATCATCGAGGCCATCATGAAGGTGCTGTCGATGATCTTCCTGAAGCCGAGTTGCTCGAGGAAGTAATACGGCCCGCTGAACAGCGAGGCGGCCGGGACCTTGCGGTCGATCAGCAGTTCGAGGCGGCTGAACAGCATCCCGTCGGCAAAGCTGAGGTTGATCTGGTCGCTCGGCAGATAGGCTTCGAGCGCCTGGATGGTCGAATAATGGCTGCCCGACTGGTAGCCGACCGAGATCGGCACGCCCGCCAGATCGGCCGGGGTGCGGATCGGCGATTCCTCGGGCACGAATACGGCGCACGGGCTGAGCGAATAGGCATCGGCGAACAACCGCCCGTGGCCCGCCGCCGCCGCGACATTGACCGTCCAGTGGCAGGCGCACGAAACATCGCCTTCACGGCCCTTCTCGAACGACTGATAGGCGCCGACTTTGTTACCCTGATGGTGGTTGCTGCCCTTTTTCGAATCGAAGGTTTCGCGGAACTCGTAATCGAGCCCTTCATCGGCAAAGTAGCCCTTCTCCTCGGCCACCCATTCGTGGAGGCGGAAGTGCGGCTGGATGACGAACTTGGACATGGCAGGCTCCTGCAAACGTGCCGCGCATCTATCGCGCCATCGCTACCCAGCGCAAGGCCGCAAGGAACCAGCAGCGGTAACGAAGGGTTGCTGTGAAAACGATCAGGAGAATTACGATGCTCAGCAAGATTCTCGGCGGCCTCGTCGGCGCGCAGGCGGCAGACCATACAGACAAAGTCGGCGGCGCCAGCGGCGCGCTGCTCGGCGTCGTTGCGGCCACGGTGCTCAGGCGCGCCAGCCTGCCGCTGCTGATTGCGCTTACGGCCGGCGGCTACCTGCTCAAGAAGCAGAGCGACAAGGAAGAAGCGAAAAAGCCGGCCCCCGCGCGCAAGCGGGCAGCAAAGCCGCGCACGGCGCGCGCCAAGCCCGCCGCCACCTGATCAGCGCTTACTGCGCGGTCATCGCGCCGGCGCCCGGCCACGCCGAATCACCCAGCCGGTGCAAGTTCATCTCGAAGAACTTGACCGGGGGGCGGCCGGGTATGATCCGTTCGCCAATCTCGGTCCAGGTGCCGTTCGCCAGGTTGGCGGTGTAGCGGATCGTCATCGGTCCGGCGGGAATCTCCCATACATAGCCGTTGTCGTGCGGGGTCATGACGAATGAGCCGGATTGGCCCTGCGCGTGCGACGTAAAGGCGAAGGTCTGTGCCGCAGGATCATAGGCGATCACCCCAAACGCGTTGAAACCCTTGCTGCCATCAGGGTTGAACCCGCGCCCTTCGACCAGCTTGATGGTCCCGTCGAGCAGGTTGCCGATGCGCTCGGTCTGGGTCACGCGATGTTCGCCAGTGGCCGTCTGGGTGACAGCGAGCCCGCGCCACTCGCCGTCCATCCAGGCGAACTTGGCCATGGCCGCTTGCTCGCTGGCGATCAGCGCCGCCGCATCGGGTTGCTGCGCCCAAGTGGCTGCCGGAAGCACGGCCATTGCCAGCGCCGCTCCTAGCGCCGGTATCGCAATTCGTCCCCAATGCTTCATCGATCGTGTCCTTCGTTGTTGCGTGCGGCCTGGCAACGATGCCAGATACCCGGATGAACCGTGCCTTCCCTGGATCGAGCGGCAAGTCCCAATTCGCCAAGCGCGCCGATCGCTTCGCGAAACAGGCATCGGGCTGGCCAGCCTTCCCGACGCTCGAGCTGTCGTGCCTTGCCGCCTGCGCCATCGCGATCATATCGGGCGCGTTTTCGACCGAGGCCCTGCCGCTGCCCCAGCGCGCGCTGTTCTGGCTGCTGTTGATGGGCTGGAGCCTGCTCAAGTGGCGCCTGTGGTTGTCGTGGAGCGTGTCGCGCGGGTTAAACCTGTGGCTCGCCGCCGTGATCGGCGCGGTGGCGCTCAACTTGCCGCTGCCGCTGGAGATCGCTGCGATCCTGCGAATTGTCGGAGTCGAAGCCAGCCTGGCGCACGGCGAGACGTGGGCCAAGGCGCTGGCGATAAGCGGGGTACTATCCGTCGGCGCCGCGATTCTCCGCCACGGCCGGATCGCCGCGGCGCGGCGGGTCGAACAGGCGCGGCTCGGCGGACCGCTGGTGCGCGCGGGGCTTCGGCCCGCTGACATCAGGGCGATCAAGGCCGAAGACCATTACTGCCGCGCCTACCTTGCCGGGGGTTCGCAGCGGCTGGTGCTGTGCCGCTTCGGCGATGCGCTGGGCGAGCTGGCCGAGTGTGACGGGCTGCAGGTCCACCGGGGAAGCTGGATCGCCGACGAGGCCGTCGAACGGGCCGAGCGCGAAGGGCGCAGCTGGCGGCTCATGGCTTGCGGTGACCGGTTCGCGGTGAGTGCCTCTTACGTCGCGGTGGCGCGCGCCCGCGGGTGGCTCAATCGGCGCTAGGCTTGCCGTTCGGGATCGAGCCCGGCGGCTTCCTCCACCACTTTGGCGATGGCGGTGAAATCCGCCTCCGGGCCTTCGCGGGCGAGCGTGCGTTCGAGGTAGTCTTGCATGATCGCGCCCAGCGGCAGCGGCACATCGGCGGCAGCCGCTTCGTCCATCAGCAGGCGGGTGTCCTTGAGGCTGAGCGCGGCCGCGAAGCCGAAATCGAAAGTGCGCGGGAGAACCGACTTGGGCCACTTGTCGCGGGTGGCGGAATTGACCCCGGTGGACTGGTTGAGCACCTCGATCATCCGCGCCGGATCGAGCCCGGCCTTGATCCCGAACGCCATGCCTTCGGCCGTGACTCCGATGGCGACCGCGCCGAGCAAGTTGTTGACCAGCTTCATCGTCTGGCCCGCGCCGGGCGTCTCGCCCATGTAGAACGCCTTGCCCATGCGTTCGAGCAGCGGGCGAAGCGCCTCGTATTCGGCTTGCGGCCCGCCAACCATCAGCGACAGCGTGCCGTCATGCGCGCGGGCAATGCCGCCCGATACCGGCGCGTCGAAACTGGCTACTCCGCGCGGCGCCAGCATCTGGTGCAGTTCAAGCGCCAGCTTGGGGCCGGAAGTGGACAGGTCGCACACCACGAGCGGGCTCCCGCCGCCAACGATTGCGGCGAAGGCTTCGCGCACGATGGCCGGGGTCGGCAGGCTGGTGAAGACCATGTCGCACTGCGCGCCCAGCGCTTTGGCAGACCCGGCGGCCTCGGCCCCTTGCGCCACCAGCGCGGCGACAGCATCGGCAGAGATGTCATGCACCAGCAGCCGGTCGCAGTGGCCGATCAGCCGCGCCGACATGCCCGCGCCCATGCGGCCGAGGCCAAGGAATCCAACGGTCGTCCCGGAACTGCTCATTGTGTCTCCGCGATCGAAGTGTGCGGCGCGAGATCGACCCGCGCGATATCTTTTTCGCCCGGAAAGCAGGCCAGCACCAGCGGGTCGTGCCCGGGGATCACATGGTCGAGTGAGCCGCCCGCCAGTTGCATCACCCGTTCCTGCGCGCGGCCATAGGCGGGCTCGTCGATGAAGATCGGGAAGGGGATGCGCCGCGTCAGGTTGGCGTAAAGATGCGCAGCGTCGCTGGCGAGGACCACGGTGCCGCGCTGCGTTTCGCAGCACACCGCCTGCAGGCCCGCCGTGTGCCCGTCGCACAGACGCAGCGCGATGCCCGGCGCGAACGCACTGTCACCGTCATGGAACACCACGTGGTCGTTGTAGAGCTTGCGCACCAGTTGCGCGACCGGCTCGCCATCGAAGGGCGCGCGCACATCGCGGTCGCACACCTGGCGGCTGGTGGCGAAGGCCAGTTCGGCGTCCTGCACGTGGAAGCGGGCGTTGGGGAAGGTGCCGAGCGAGCCGGCGTGATCGTAATGCAGGTGGGTCAGGATCACATCCTCGACTGAGAGGTGATCGATCCCCGCATCGCGCAAGCCTTCGATCACCGGGCGGGTGATGATCCGCCCGCGCGCCACCGCCGCCGCCTCGCCGAACCCGGTGTCGACGATAACCGGCGGCTCGCCATCCGCGCGGTGGATCGCCCACACGAAATAATCGAGCGGCATCGGCAAGTCATGGTCATCGACGGCACGCGAAAAATTGTTAACCGCCGTCCGCTCGTGGCGGGCGTAGCGGATCGCATCGATACGGGTGACGGGGGCGACCATGGTTAACTCAAGCGAAGATGAGCTTGATCGGCTGGCGGATCGGGCCGTGGCCGACAGTGGTCATCCACGGCTCGTAAGGACCAGCGATCTCGATGCGCTCCACCTGGCGGACGATTTCGCCCAGCAGCGCGCTCGCTTCCATCTGCGCCAGGACCCGGCCCACACAGCCATGGACGCCGTAGCCCCAGCCGAGCGAGTGCTTGGTGTCGCGGTCGAGCCGGTAGTCCTCCGGCGCATCCCAGAAGCGCGGATCGCGGTTGGCGGCGGCGAACATCAGCCCGCAGCGTGTGCCGGCGGGGATCACGTAATCGTCAATCTCGACATCGCGCGTGGCGATGCGTCCGGCCATCCGGCTGGGCGCATCCCAGCGCAGCGATTCGTCGAACGCAGCGCGGACCTTCTTGGGCTCGTTACGTAGTTTCACGTATTCGTCCGGGAACAGTGCCCACGCCCTGAGCGCATTGGCCATGGTGATGAAGGTGGTGTCAGCCCCGGCGCTGAGCACCGTCTGCAGCAGCAGCTTGGCTTCGGCCAGCGTGACCTGGCCATTGTCGGACGCGGCATAGATCTGCTCGCCGATCCCGTCCGAGTCGAGCGCACCGCGATCGCACTGGGTTTCGAGCCATTCGAACACCGCCGAATAATCGTGCGCCATCGCCTGGTCGAAAAGCGCGCCGGTCGGGCCCATCGTGGCCCAGACCATTTCCGAAAAGCCGTGCATGTGCTCGCGCCCTTGCTCGGGCAGGCCGAGGATATCGGGCAGCACCTGGAACACGTAGGCCTGGCTGACATCGCCCACGGCATCGACGGTGTCGTGCTCGCGCAACCGTCCCAGCAGTTCGCGCGCCCGCTCCTCGAAGATGCCCTTGAC
>JBDSDZ010000035.1:0-22669 GCA_039920345.1 Croceibacterium sp. | reverse complement strand
GCTGTGGGCCTACGTCGGCGGCGTATCGGCGCACGTATTGCCAGTGCCGATGATGAACATCATCAACGGCGGCGAGCACGCCGACAACCCGATCGACTTCCAGGAATTCATGGTCATGCCGGTCGGCACGCCGACACTGGCCGAAGCCGTGCGCTGGGGCTCGGAGATCTTCCACACACTCAAGAAGGGCCTCCACGACAAGGGCCTCGCTACCGCCGTGGGCGACGAGGGCGGTTTTGCGCCCAACCTTGCGAGCTCCCGCGATGCGCTCGATTTCATCATGGCCTCGATCGAGAAAGCCGGGTTCAAGCCGGGCACCGACGTTGTCCTGGCGCTCGATTGCGCGGCGACCGAGTTCTTCAGGGATGGCAAGTACGAAATCAGCGGCGAAGGGCTTAGCCTCTCGCCCGTCGCGATGGCCGATTACCTGGCCGACTTATGCGCCAGCTATCCGATCCGCTCGATCGAAGACGGCATGAGCGAAGATGATTTCGAAGGCTGGAAGGCCGTTACCGATAAGCTGGGCAAAACAGTGCAGCTGGTCGGCGACGACTTGTTCGTGACCAATCCCGAGCGCCTGCGCATGGGTATTGGCAAAGGGCTGGCGAACTCGCTGCTGGTCAAGGTCAACCAGATCGGCACTTTGAGTGAAACTCTCGAAGCGGTCGATATCGCCCACCGCGCAGGCTACACCGCAGTGATGAGCCACCGATCGGGCGAGACCGAGGATGCGACCATCGCCGATCTCGCGGTGGCGACCAATTGCGGGCAGATCAAGACCGGCTCGCTCGCCCGCTCCGACCGGCTCGCCAAGTACAACCAGCTCATCCGCATCGAGGAAGAACTGGGCGACGCGGCGGTCTATGCCGGGGCAGGGTGCTTCGGGCGGCTTTCCCGCTAACCACTCGACCCCGCTGCGGCTCGACCGGGGACCTTCACGCTTCGACGGGCGTTAATTGCGGCCCGGACTGGCGGCGCTTATGCGGTTGCATCCGTAACCGCCTGCGCCTCGTCGCTGCCGCAAAGGAATTGCCCATGAAGACCCGCTTGATTTCAGCCATCCTGCTCAGCACCGCAGTCCTCACCCTCGGGCCAGTGGCCTGCAAAATTTCCGGCGATGAGCCTTCAGCGGCGGCCACGCCGGGCACTAGCATCGGCATCAAGACGGCTTCGATGGACACCACAGCCAAGCCGGGTGACGACTGGTACACCTATGCCAACGGCGGCTGGATGAAGGCCAACGAGATCCCGGCCGACCGGTCGAGCATCGGCGGGTTCTGGATTGCCGGCGAGCAGACCGACAAGAACCTGGGCGCACTGATCGCCGACCTCGAGAAAACCGCGCCCGATGCCAACACCGACGCGGCGCGCGTAAAGGCCTATTACGACGCGTTCCTCGATACGGCGACGATCGACAAGTTGGGCATGGCTCCGGTCCAGCCAGAGCTGCAGCGAATTGCCGCGCTGACCGACAAGACGCAGCTTGCCCAATTGCTGGGCGCCAACCTGCGCGCCGATGTCGACCCTCTGAACGCGACCGACATGAATACCGACAACCTGTTCGGTGTGTTCGTGTCGCAGGCGCTCGGTGAGCGTGAAGTCATGCCTTACATCCTGCAGGGCGGGCTGGGGATGCCCGAGCGGGAATACTACCTTTCCAGCGAGCCCGACTTGAAGGCGCACCAGGTCGCCTATCGCAAGTACCTCCAGGACATGTTCGCCGCTGCCGGTATGAGCGATCCCGCAGCTCGGGCGCAGCGGGTCTATGATCTGGAAACAAAGATCGCCACCGCGCATGCAACGCGTGAACAGTCGGACGACTGGGCGCTTGCCTCGCAAGTGTGGACCCCAGCGGACTTCGTCAGCAAGGCCCCGGGCCTCGACTGGAAGACGTTCTTCACCGCTGCCCAGTTGGGCAACCAGCAGAAGTTCGATGCGTACCACTCCACCGCCATTCCGCGGCTCGCCGCGCTGGTCGCGTCAGAGCCGCTGGAAAGCTGGCAGGACTGGCTGGCATTCCACCAGCTGCACAGCAATGCATCCGTTCTGCCGACAAAATTCGATAACCTGAAGTTCGGTTTTTCCGACAGGGAAATCCTCGGCACCGAACAGGCACGCCCGCGCGACAAGCGGGCAATTGCCGCGATCAACACAAATATCGGTGATGCGTTTGGGAAGCTCTACGTCGAACGCTTTTTCCCGGCTTCAGCCAAGACCGCGATTCAGGGCATGGTGGACAATATCAAGGCCGCCTTCGCCACCCGCATCGACGCGCTCGACTGGATGGCCCCGGCAACCAAGGAAGAGGCCGCCAAGAAAGTCCAGACAATGGCCGTTGGCGTCGGCTACCCCGACCACTGGAAGGACTATTCCTCGCTCACCGTCGCGCCTGACACCGCTTATGCCAATCAACGTGCCGCCCAATTGCTGAACTATCGTCAGCAACTGGGCAAGATCGGCAAGCCGCTCGACCAGGGCGAGTGGTGGATGAACGCGCAACTGGTAAACGCAGTGAACCTGCCGGTGCAGAATGGGCTCAATTTCCCGGCCGGCATCCTGCAACCGCCGTTCTTCGACCCGGCTGCCGATGCCGCGTTCAACTACGGTGCGATCGGCGCGGTGATTGGGCACGAGATCAGCCACAGCTTTGACGACGCCGGCGCAGCGTTCGATTCAACCGGGCTGATGCGCAACTGGTGGACGCCGGGCGATCTCGCCACGTTCCATAAGAACGCCAACGCGCTGGCGGCGCAGTATGACACCTACTCGCCGTTCCCGGGCCTCAACGTGAAGGGCCAGCTGACTCTGGGTGAGAACATTGCCGACCTCGCCGGCCTGGCTGCGGCTTACGATGCCTACCATGCCTCGCTTGGCGGCAAGGCCGCGCCGGTGATCGACGGCTTCACGGGTGATCAGCGATTCTTCATCGCTTACGCCCAAACCTGGGCGACGAAGATGCGCGAGGCGAGCTTGCGCCAGCGCATCGCAACCGACGGCCATGCGCCGGGCAATTACCGCGCGTTGACGGTTCGCAACCTCGATCCGTGGTACGCGGCGTTCAACGTCAAGGAAGGCGACAAGCTGTACCTGGCACCGGACGATCGCGTGCGTATCTGGTAATTTTGTGCGGGCGGCTCAGGCTTGGCCTGGGCCGCTTGTACCGAGCAGCGCCGCTTCGCCGGTTTCCATGTAGGCGCGCGTTAGCGGTGCGGCGTGGCGCTGGCGGATGTACTGGACCTGGTAATTGCACATCCCGCCATATTCGAAAGAGGCGGTCGCCCCGGCGAGGTAGAACGTCCACATCCGGTAGAACCGTTCGTCGAACAGGGCGACAATGGCTTCGCGCTGGCTGACGCAGTTGGCGTACCAGGCCCGCAAGGTCTTGGCATAATGCAGCCGCAGCGTCTCGACGTCCGAAGCGATGATGCGAAAGGGTTCACTCGCCGCGACCGTCTCCGACAGCGCCGGGATGTAGCCGCCGGGGAAGATGTACTTGCGGGTGAAGGCATCGGTGCTGCCGGGCGGACCCATCCGCCCGATGGTGTGCAGCAGCATCACCCCGTCATCCTTGAGCAGCCCGGTCACTGCGCGGAAGAAGTCCTTGAACTGCGGCCGGCCCACGTGTTCGAACATTCCGACCGATACGATCCGGTCAAACGGCGTACCGCGCCGGGCAAGGTCGCGGTAATCGACCAGCTCGAAGCTGACCTTGTCGGCCACGCCAGCGTCCTTGGCGCGCTCGCGGGCAAGGCCGAGTTGCTCCTCGCTCAGGGTGATACCAGTAACGCGCACGTCGAAATTCTGCGCCAGGTAAATAGCCATGCCGCCCCAGCCGCAGCCGATATCGAGCACTGTCTGGCCGGGCGCCAACGCCAGTTTGGCGGCGATGTGCGCCAGCTTGGCTTCCTGCGCCTCGTCCAGCGTCATGCCGTCGCGCGTCCAGTAAGCGCACGAGTATTGCATCCGCTGGTCGAGGAACAGGCGGTAGAGGTCGTTGCTGATGTCATAGTGATGCGCGACGTTGCTCTTCGAACGAACCTGCTGGTTGACCTGGTCGATGCGCGAAACAACCTTCTTGGCCAGCGTGCGAAAGCGATGTTCCTTGAACAGCGTGCCGCCGCGTTCCCATGGTCGGTTGGATCGCAGGAGCTGGATCATCTGCATGATATCGCCGCGCTCGATGATCAGGCGCCCGTCCATGAACGCTTCGGCCGCGCCGAGCCGGGGGTCGAGCAGCAACTGGCGGCCGACGCTGTCATCGGCGAGCCGGACGCGGATTTCGGGGAAACCGGCTTCCGGCCTGCCAAAGCGGTCAACGGTGCCATCGGGTTGCACAATTTCGAGCACGCCCCGCGTGACCATGCCGTTCAGGACTTTGCCAATTACCGACGCCATGTTCACTCCCGCTAGCTCGTTGCGGCCCGACTTTTGCTTGCCGGGTAGTCCAGATGGCCCACAAAAGAAAAGCCCCGCTTTCGCGAGGCTTTAGAACCGACTGGCTTGGACGGGAGGGGGGTGTCTCGCCAGCCGGTTCAGTCAGTAAACGGACATCTTCTCAGGGTGTTCCAGCTCCTTGAAAATTTTACCTGACCGAGGCTGAGAGCCGCTCGATCTGGTCCGCCGTCAGCTCCAACGTCAGGGCTTCGAACTGGATGTCCAGTTGTTCGGGCTTGCTGGCGCTGGCGATCGGGGCAGCAATTCCGGGCTGGCGCAGCAGCCAGGCCAACGCCACCGCGCCAAGGCTGGCGCCAGTTTCGGCTGCGACCGCATCGAGCGCAGGCAGGACGGCCAGGCCCTTGTCGAAGAACCGCTCGATGCTCGACCCGCGTTTGTGTTTCGTCAGATCCTCACGGCTGCGATACTTCCCGGTCAGGAATCCTGCGGCGAGCCCGAACCACGGCAGCATCGCGATCTCGCGCTCAACGCAAAGCTGTTGGAGCGCGGCCGGGTAGGCATCGCGTTCGACCAGGTTAAATTCGTTTTGCAGCACCGTGAACGGGGTCATCCCATTGGAATGTGCTGCATCACAGACGGCGGCCAGCCGCGCGGCGTCGTAATTGGATGCGCCGATCTCGCGAGCCAGGCCTGCCTTGACCAGCGCATCGAATCCCGCTGCGACTTCGGCAAGTGGCGTGCCGGTTTCGTCGCGGTGGGCGTAGTACAGATCAACATAGCCGGTCTGTAACCGATCGAGGCTCTTGTGCAGTTCCTCCGCTACCTTTTGCGCCCCCAAGTCACCCGGCTTGCAGAACATCCCGGTCTTGGTCGCGATCCGCATGTCATCGCGCACACCGCGGCTGGTGAGCCACTTGCCGATGACCGTCTCGCTCTCGCCGCCGACGTGCCCGGGCACCCAGACCGAGTAGCCTTGCGCGGTATCGACCATGCGCCCACCGGCTTCGTAAAACCGGTCGAGGATGGCGAAACTGGCATCCTCATCGGCCGTAAAACCGAACACGTTTCCGCCAAGTACCAGCGGGATTCCAGCAATGGACCAATGGCTTGTCATGCAAACTTCTCCCGGATTGCTAGCAGTGCCATGGCGGCTTCGGCCGCACCGCCGCCCTTGTTGAGCTGGGCCGGGTCAGCGCGGACCACGGCCTGCGCTTCGGTCTCGGTCGTCAAAACGCCATTGCCGATCGCCACGCCGTCCATCGTCAGCGCCAGGATCCCGCGCGCGCTTTCTCCGGCGACGATTTCGAAGTGATAGGTCTCCCCGCGTATGACGGCGCCCAGCGCGACAAATCCGTCATACTGGCCACCTTCAGCGGCCAGGCTGATCGCGCCGGGAATCTCGAGTGCGCCCGGCACCGTCAGTAGATCGAAAGTGTGTCCCGCCGCCTTCAGCGCCCCGCGCGCGCCGTCGACGAGCATGGTGTTGAGGTGGTCGTAGAAGCGGGCTTCGACAATCAGGAAATGCGCCATCAGCCCTTGGATTCCTCTTGAATTGGCCGTTCGCCGACAATCGACAGGTCATAGCCTTCAAGGCCGACAAGGGAATGGGTCGTGTTGGTCAACAGGACCATGTCGTGCACCTCCAGTTCGGCCAGAATCTGGGCGCCCACGCCGTAATCGCGCTGTTCGGAGGGCGTGTCCCCCTCATCGGGCGGTCCGTCGCGGTTGAGGTCGCGAATCGCGCCGCTGGCGTGGTCCGGGGTAGGGCGGTTGATCAGTACGACCACACCCGCGCCTTCTTCGCCGATGATCCGCATCGCGCCTTCGAGCAGCCCCTGGCGCTCGGTATCTCGGGCGAAGACATCGTCGAACACCGACAAGGCATGCATCCGCACCAGCGTGGGCCGGGCGGGATCGATGTGGCCTTTGACCAGCGCCATCGTCTCTCCCTTGGTGGCCTTGTTGTAGAAGCTGATCGCGCGCCATTCGCCGCCCCAGTGGCTGGTGAAGCGGTTCTCGGCGCGCTTCTCAACCAAGTGATCGTGCCGCCGGCGATAGGCAATAAGGTCTCGGATGGTGCC
This sequence comes from Croceibacterium sp., assembly GCA_039920345.1. Lineage (GTDB taxonomy): Bacteria > Pseudomonadota > Alphaproteobacteria > Sphingomonadales > Sphingomonadaceae > Croceibacterium_A. Next base: position 16,193 of record JBDSDZ010000035.1, on the reverse strand, counting down.
GATCTTCAGGCCGTGCAGCCGGGCAAAGCGCATCAGCGATTCGAGCCGGGCCATTGAGCCGTCCTCGGCCATGATTTCGCAGATGACGCCCGAGGGATTAAGCCCGGCGAGGCGCGAGATATCGACGGCCGCTTCGGTATGGCCGGCGCGCACCAGCACGCCGCCTTCGCGCGCGACCAGCGGAAAAACATGGCCGGGGCCGACAAGATCATCGGCGCCCTTGCTCGCATCGATCGCCACTGAAACGGTGCGCGCGCGGTCGGACGCGCTGATGCCGGTAGTCACTCCCACCCGCGCTTCGATCGAGGTGGTGAAGGCCGTTTCCATCCGGCTTCGATTGGTGGAGCTCATCGGCGCAAGGCCGAGTTCGGCGACGCGTTGCGGTGTGAGCGCCAGGCAGATCAGCCCGCGCCCGTGCGTGGCCATGAAGTTAATCGCATCGGGCGTCGCCATCTGCGCCGGGATGATCAGGTCGCCTTCGTTTTCGCGATCCTCGTCATCCACCAGCACGAACATCCGCCCGTTGCGCGCTTCCTCGATGATTTGCTCGATTGGCACCAGCACCGGGGTATCGTTATTCTCGCTGAGGAACCGCTCCAGCTTGCCGAGGGTATCGGCGGTGGGATTCCAGCCCTCGTCGGCGCACTCGCGCAAGGTGTTGGCGTGGAGGCCCGCCGCGCGTGCGAGGCCTGCCCGGGTCATGCGGCCATCGGCAACGATAGTGCGCACCTGTTCGATCAAGTTTGTGCTCATGCAACTGCCCTAGCACATTATAATGTGATGGCAATATCAATTGTCACATCCTGATATCGCTTGCGCCAGCTCTGGTTGGACACCATTGAGGCGGCGTGGCCGAAACCCTGCAAAATCGCGACGAACTGCTCGCTTCATTCCGCTCCGCGATGCGGCATGTTGCAGCCACCGTTTATGCCGTGACCACCGGCCACGGCGGCGATCGCTACGGCATCCTGGCCACAGCGGTCAGCTCGCTCAGCTTTGATCCGCCTTCGCTGCTGGTCTGCGTCAATCGCTCCGCCTCGCTCCACGCCCCGCTGGCGAGCGCCGAGGTGTTTTGCGTCAATGTCCTGGGCATCGGCAATCGCGACGTCGCCGAACGCTTTGCCAACGGGCGCGGCGAAGACCGGTTTAGTGTGGGGGAGTGGCAGGAATTGCACGGTGTGCCCGTCCTCGCCAACGCGCAGTCGAGCTTCGTCTGCCGCCGGGCGCATTGCCACGAATTTGGCACGCACTCGATCTTCATCGGCGAACTGATTGCGGCCAATCATCGCGAAGATGCCGCCCCGCTGACCTATTACGATCAGCACTACATCGATATCAGCGAGGCGCCCGGACGGGGCTGAGCTTAGTCGAAGCCTGTATCGCGCCGGCCGAGCAGGTGACCGGGCCACGTCGGGGCACTCCCAGCGCCGAGGTAATCGGAAATTTCCCGTTCGATCAGCTGGGCGCGCGTTTCGGGTGAGGGGTAGGTGCTGCTGCGCAGGAGACCGCCGCCCGCGCGGCGGCCAAGGCTCGTGCGCCAGAACGCGGGCGCTATCGCAGGGTCATAGCCAGCGTTGGCGAGCAGATGGACCGACATCCGATCGGCTTCGACTTCGACTTGGCGGTTGAGCCGCTGGTTCTTGCCGAACTCACCGAAGAAACCCTTTTCGACTCCGGCTGCCTCGAGCCGCCTGCGGTGCTCCAGCACCAGGTGGCCCATTTCGTGGGCGAACACGACGGCCAGCTCTGCATCGCTCGCTTCTGCCGCAAGGCCATAGCTGACCTGGATGACCCGCCCGTCCGACCGCGCTGACAGGTCGTTCAGTGAACGAATCTCCACCAGCGCGCGGCATCCTTGCGGTGCGGGCAGGTTGACCGTGAATTCGCGCCCGGCGCGGGTGAAGGTGAGCGCGATTTCGGGCTGGCCCTGAAGGTCGGCCAGCGCAGAGTAAGCCGAATCGCGCAGCGGATTGTCTTCCAGCTTGACCAGATCGCCGGTCTGCTGGCTGCCAATGGAAACCAATCCGTCACCCGCCATCAGCCCCGCACTGTCGGCTGTCGAACCCGGTACAATGGCCTCGATCACAATCGCCCCGTTGACGAACCGCGTGCCGGCAACATCGGCGCTATACTGATCGCGGCTGTGGAAAATGAGCCCGGTCACCGGCATATGCAGGCGGCATAATGCGTTGTTGGCGACCAGCATCTGGTCCGCCACGGCGGCCAGGCGCACATCCTGCGCCAGCAGCGTCGCCAAAGCGTCGGATGGTTGGGCTGCAACCTGTTGCCCTAAAACCATAGCGGCAAAGGTAATTGCGAACTTGGCGGAACTGTACATGGGGCGGGCCATTAAAGGCTCTGCGAAGGTAAGAAAACTGCAAAGTTTTTAAGCCAGTAGCGCTGGGGTTTAGTGGAATAGAGTCTTGGCATCCATCACCGCGAACGGTATGGACGTCTCCGGGGGCGGAATGCCACGTGGCAGCCCGACGGAAATATGCCGAGGGTTGACGCATTGAAAAGCCGTGATATTTGAACGGCAAGTTTTAGAACGGAAGGGCTCAACATGGTTTTTCGCAAGGCGCTCGTCGCGCTCGCATCTGCGGGCTTGGTGCTCGGTTCGACCGCTGCGGCAGCCGCTCCGGTCGCGGTGGCCGATGTTCGGGCCACATCTTCGGTCAGCGATGCTGAAAATGGCGGTGGTGGCAGCTGGGCGTGGATCCTCGCTCTGGTTATCCTGATCGGTATCGTCGGCGTTATCGCTTCTAACAGCGACGATGAACTTCCGCACAGCCCGTAGGATTCGCGCCGCGACTGATCAAAAAGGCGGCAGGGCTTTCCCTGCCGCCTTTTTTGTGTTTGCTGAAGTGGCCGATTATCCCACCAAGGTTGCGTCGACCTCGTCGAAATTGCGCGCGCCGATCATTGCCATGGTACGCACCGTCTCGGCCCGCAGCAGGTCGATCGCGCGGCTGACGCCGGCTTGTCCCGCGGCGCCAAGGCCATAGAGCGGCGCCCGGCCCGCCAGCACACCATCCGCACCCAGCGCCACCGCCTTGACGATGTCGCTGCCGCGCCTGACCCCGCTGTCGAGCAGGATTGTCATGCGCTTGCCGACGGCCGCCACGATCTCCGGCAACGCAGACAGGCTGGCGACAGAGGAATCGAGCGAGCGCCCGCCGTGGTTTGACACCACTATGCCATCAGCCCCCATCGCCAATGCCTGTTCGGCGTCCTCAGGATGCAGCACGCCTTTGAGCACAAATTTGCCGGGCCAGCGGTCACGCAGGACTTTGGCACCGTCCCAGTCGAGATCGTCCTGCTTGAACAAGGCGCCGGGATGCGCGCTCTTGGTTATCTTGGCGCGCAGCCGGTCAGGCAGATTGGCCTGCGTCGGAATCCCCCCACCGAGCATGTACCGCCCCATGACCCCAGTCAGCCAGCGCGGGTGGCTGAGCACGTCGAGCGTATTGCTGGCATTGAGCTTGAACGGCGTGCCGAAGCCATTGCGGTGGATGTATTCGCGATTGGGCGGGACGGGCAGGTCAAGCGTTATCAGCAGCGCTTCGCAACCGAGGTCGCGCGCCTTGTCGACCACGGCATATGATAGCGAGCGATCTTCCCACAAGTAGAGCTGGAACCACAGCCGCCCACCCGCGGCGGCGATGTCCTCGATGTCCATCGTGCTGGCGCTCGAGATCGTGAACGGCACTCCGGCAGCAGCGGCAGCACGGGCCAGCGCAAGGTCGCCGTTGTGCCACATTAGCCCGGCCGCGCCGGTCGGGGCGAGCGCGAGCGGGAACGCCGCCGGTTTGTCGAAAATCGTCGTGCCCGGGTCGATCGCCTGCACCCCGCGCAACACCCGCGGACGGAAGGTGACCTGGTCAAACGCCGCCCGATTGCGGGCCATGCCGGTCTCGTCCTCGACCCCGCGCTCGAGATATTCCCAGATGCCGTGCGGCAGGCGCCGCCGCGCCTTCTGGCGCAAGTCGGCGATGTTGTAGCAGTTAAGGTCGCTGGCCAAAGCCCTAGCTACCCGCGGCCGAGGAAGGGCAAGTCGATTTGCACCACCATGCCTTCGTAGAAATTGAGGTGATCGGGGAGGTCGCACATGTGGACGATCACGTCGGCAATGTCCTTCGGCGAAGCGGCGAAGTCGCCTGCCAGTTTGACGGCGCCCGGCGCGATCTCGGTGGCGACAATGCCCGGGTGGAAGATCGATGCGGCGATCATGTGCTCGCGCCCGTCGATGGCGAGCGAGCGGGTCAGCCCGTCGAGGCCCCACTTGCTGGCGGCATAGGCCGGGCTGTGCTGGCGCGGAACCCTGGCGGAGATCGAGCCGATGTTGAGTATCCGGCCCTGGCGCTGCGCTTTCATTACCCGGAACGCTGCCCGGCTGCACAGGAAGGCGGACGTCAGGTTGGTCGACAGGACCTGCTGCCACAGTTCGAGCGACATTTCGTCGACCGGGGTGCTGTCGGCGATACCGGCGTTGTTGATCAGAACATCGACCGTGCCGAAGCGCTCCACTGCGCTGGAAAACAGGTTCTCGACCGCCGCTTCGTCGGTCACGTCGGTGGTCACCGCAAGCGCTTCGCCGCCCATCGCTTCAAGCCGCTCGACCAGGCCGCTAAGCCGTTCTGCCCGGCGCGCGGCAAGCACCACCCTGGCGCCCTTTTCGACGAACGAGACGGCGCAGGCTTCGCCAATTCCCGAGCTCGCCCCAGTCACCACGGCCACACGGCCTTCAAGTATGCTCACGGCTTTGCCTCTCCCTCAACGCTGGGGTTTCCTGCGCGGACGCGGCGAAAACCGCAAGGGTGCTGCACCTGCCTCACACTGGCCGTGGAGCGCTGGTCCGGGTTCAATGCGCGAAATGTCGCAATTTGTATCATTCGGTATTGTGCCTGATACCGGTTGGATGCATTCTCCCTCCCGGCAGGGGAGGAGACCATGAGAGGACAGAACGTCCCGCTCCGAATTCAAGCGCAATTTTTGCGCCACCCACAGGCTTGTGCCCCTGCCGGCGCGATGTTGGGGTTCGTGATGCCAGATAGTGCGGTAAACCCTTCGAAAGACGAACAAACTCCACCCGCATCCGGGTGGCTCCAGGCGGACGTGAAACGCGCCATCAATGCTGCAAAAAAGGCCGGCCTGGAATCGTATCGGGTGGAGATAGCGCCCGACGGAACGATCTCCATCGTGGTGGGACAGCAGACCTAAATCACACGTGCCCCGGGGCGGGTTCAGACCGGTTTTCTGCGCGACTTCTGATCCATTGCAACAGCGCAAACGCCGCCAACGCGAGGACCGCGAAGCCGGCGTAGCTCATCACCGTTTCCATCGCCGTGACAAAGCCGCCCAAAGCCCCTGTTGAGCGGTTGAGAATCCAGGCGGTAGCCGCGGCGGCGCAAAGCGCTGCCAGAACCTCGCGTAGCCGCTTGTACAGGACAAAGCGCGACAGGATCAGGAGCGACGGGGCGACTGCTGCGACGATCGCCAGCTGGGCCATTTCGATCCCGAGGTTAAACCCGAACAGGCTGACCGCACCGCTGGCCGTGCCCGCGCCGGCGCGCTGGATGAGCGTGGCAAAGGCAAGCCCGTGAACGAGGCCGAACAGCAGGGCAACGATCGGTTCGCGTCCGGGGAGGAGCGGCCGTGCCGCATGGATCGCCGATATAAGTACCGAAACGGCGATCGCGATTTCTACGGGTGCGGTGGGCAGATTCCAGTGCCCGAGCGTCGCGCCGACCAGCGTCAGGCTGTGGCCAATCGTGAAGGCGGTGACGATCTGCGCCAGCTTGACCACGGCCTCGCGCACCGACCTCTGCCCGCGCCATCGACCCGACTGGGCGAGCAGCGGGGCCGGAAGCAGTAGCGCCAGCAGGAACATCAGGTGATCGTATCCACCAAGGATGTGATGAACACCCAGGCTGACCGCGCTCGACAAGGCACTGAGCGCGCCTTCATCGGCAATCACCACCTTCAGCGGCGCGCTGCCGGTACGCACGGCACCCAGTATTGTCCGCTCGCCCTGAGATCCGCCATCCAGCACGAACAGGGCGAAATGGTTGGGCAGGCTGTCGATCAGGACGTGCCAGTCGATCACCAGGGTGCGTGCGTCGACGCCGGGCGGCGGTGTCAAAACCGCGATGGCGTGAAGGTCTGGCGGGCCCTCGATCTTGACGAATTCGACCTTGCGGATGGAGACCTGCCACGCCTTGCCGCTGCTGTCCGTCACCGCAAAATGGCTCAGTAGGTAACGCCGGGCTACGTCGAGCGATTGCGGACCACCGTCGATCGGGTTGTCCGTGCCGTAGGCATATTCGCCGCGCGGCACGATGATATCGGCCAGGATGAAATCCTGCTCGGGCGTCAGGCGAATTTCGGAATTGGGGGTGAGATGCGCGGCGGCGGGGCTCGCGAGGAGCCCGGCGGACAGGCACGCCGCGACAATCAAGAGCCATGACAGCGCGCGCTGGATCATCCGTGCGAGAACCACACCAGCGGGGTTATCGCATCAAATATCCGCGGATTAAGGGCGCGTGCGGCCGTCCTGGCCTGTTCAGCTTCGGCTTGCCGGCCAGAGAACTCGAACGCCTGCGCTTTCAAGGCGTAGAGCGGCGCGCTGCGCCAGCCGGATTTCTCAGCCGCAGCGAGCTGCGCCAGCGCTTCGTCATTCTTGCCGTTGAGCAGCAGCGCCGACGCCAGATAGATTTGCGATTCGCCGTAGGGCCGCGAGGCCAGGTTTAACCTTGCCAATTCGAGCGCTCGCTGCGGCGACCCAAACACCAGTTCGTGCTCCAGCGCGTGGCCATAGGCTGCCTCGGGCAACTGTTCGAGCCGGTGTTGCCAGATTGCGCCTGCGCGGGCCGCCCATTGGCGGCTCTCGGCAGCCTCGCCATTGACGCGCAGCAACATTGCCAGCCCATCCATCGCTTCGGCCGACGGCGACTTGATGGCGATCTGGCGCATATCCGCGATCGCACCGGGCAAGTCGCCATCGAGCGCCTTGGCTTGCGCCAGGTGGGCCTCGAACAGCCAGTAACCGGGAAACGTCTGGTTAGCCTTGGCGAACCACTCACGCGCTACTCTATAATTGCCGCGGGCCATCTCGACCCCGCCGAAAAGCAGCGCATAGTTGGCATGCAGGTAAGGGGTCGAACGCCCGGCATGGGGTTCGGAGGCCGCGAACAGCGCCATGGCGCCATCGAAATCGCCGCTCGCCTTGGCCACGATCGCCAGGCGGTAAGAGCTGTCGCTCGCGGGATCGACTTGTTTGGCCATGGCATAGTGCTGCCGGGCGCTGGAAAAATTGCCACGGTAAAAGTCCACGTCGCCCTGAAGGGATTCGATTTCCGAGCGGTCCGCCGGTTCCAGAACAGCCATTTGCCGCATCGTTAGCAGGGCCGCTTCGGTGTCATTCAGCCGATGAGTCATCATCGACAGCACTGCGTCCGTCGCCAACGGGCCGGATCCCGCAGGCGCTTCCCGGCGCGCAGTTGCCAAGACCGATTTCGCCTCCGCCAGTTCGTCGTACGTCGCGCTCAGGCGCGAACGGTTGATTAGCGCGCGCGCCAAGCTTTCCTGCCGCAGCCATTCATCGGGGTGTTGTGCAACTTTTTCCCGGCCGAGCGTGAGCAGGTCTGCGGTGCGCTGCTGCTCGTGGGCGAAATCAGCCGGACCGTAGCCGGCTTTCGGCCAGGATGCGGCGTTGGCCACAGGTTCGCTGGGCCGGTCGCCATGCCATTCGACGCCGGTGACGATCACCGCAGCCAGGCCAGGAAGTAACAGCCACCGCAAGCGGGACATGGCCTTGTCCGACACGTTGAGCGCCATTGGATCGGTCCTAGAAACGCGTGAAGACGACGGGAGCCAGCCGATCGGCCGGCTCCCGCGCCAGGTCAGTTAGGCGTCGCGCAAGGAGACAGGCCGCGTGCTACCAAGTCGTCTGCCAAGGCGTTCGTAAGGCCAGTCAGCGTGGTGCTGAGGTCCGGCACGAAGGTGCCCGCAGCATCGTCCGCCGGGCTCGCATCATTGTACGCGGTCTTACGCGAACTGCCGATCAACGCCGTGGAAACCGCTGGCATTCCCATCCGGTCGACCCGGACGTAAGCCGATTCGGCATCGGTCCGGAAATTGAAGTTCGCGCCGTTGGTATTGGACAGCGGCGGCGATCCTTGGGGGGCGGCCAGATACGGGAACGTTGTGCGGAAGGCCACGTCATTGGCGGTCGGATTGAGTCCGACCAGCAGCGCCGGCGAGTTCTTCGTCAAATCGAGGAAGATCACGCCCAGCGTCACGTCGATCACCGGATCGGTCAGCTTGCGGCCATTCGGGAAGCCCGAGGCGGCGGCAAGGTTGATCTTCAGGGTATCGGGTACCACGGCGCCGGCAACCGTCAGCCCAGTTCCCGGGATCGTCTGGTTGAGACAGCGCGTAACGTTAAAGTTGGCCGTTGTGGCTGGGGCCGGCGTTGGTGCCGGTGTGGCCACGGGCGGCGCGTCGTTATTGTTGTCACCGCAAGCGGCGAGCGTCAGCAGGCCAAGAGCGATAGGTGCCGTGCGGCAAAGCACGGCGGCGAACTTGCGCGAGTTTGCAGTCATTAGAGCTGCCCTCCCAGACGTGCGGTTGAGGCCCAGATGTCCAGTCGCGAACCTGCTTCAATACGGTCACGCGGAATCTCGATGACGACGGCAGTCAAATTCTGCCCGGCGAAGAAATCACGATTGGGATTGAATGCCAGGTTGCCGGTGGCAAGCGTGTTCCTGAAGCCCTGCAGGTCGAAGAAGAACGGGTCATCGTACAGCCCGGCGCGAACCTTGACGCCGTCTTTGGTGATGATCGTTTCGACCGGACCGGTAATGTCGCCGGTTACGCCGGGGATGCCGCTGACATCCACGCCATACTGGTTGGCGCCGTCCTGCCCGAACTTGATGCGGATTGGGATTTCGGTGTCGGTAGTCGCACCGGCGTTGGAGATATTGATGCCGTAAAGGACATCGCGGTCATACGTCGCCGGGAGAGTTGTCGCTTGCGGCCCCGAGAATGTCAGCGCCAGGATAACCGAAGTGCTGGTGTGCCAGGCGTAGATGTCGGCTATGTCAGCCGGCCTGTCCGGAGTGCTGTCCATCGCCGGATCGGTCCGCGAGGGCGGATCGAGGTGATCGGCCGCCAGGATACCGATACCTGGCGTTAAAAGGACAAATGCGGCTGCAAGCCCGGCGCCGCCTAGTGCGAGCGGGAGCTTCCTTCCTATGGTCATCGCTAATTCCCCATTCTTGCGACGGCTTTCCCGTCAGAACAGACCTTTTGCGCGCCTGGCAGGAGGCCACGGCGTGCGAAAGTTCCGTTGCTTGTTACGGATGGCGCGCGCCGCGGATGCATTGCGACAAGATAATCGGAATATTTTTCCGCGTTCGGGAGTTACTACACTCGACAGGCCGCGGTGCGAACCGCGGGGCATCCGGGGGCAAAGTTCAGGATGACAGTAAATGATCGGCAACCGGACTTGTCGGACGACCTCGTCCTGACGGGTCGAGGCGACCGCAAGGCCTTCCGCCGAGTCTATTCCACCGTAGCGGGAAAGCTGCTCGCGATCTGCAACGGCGTGGTGCGTGATCGGGCCGCGGCGGAAGACATCCTTCAGGAAGTCTTCATCAAGATCTGGCGATCAGCGCCATCGTACGATCCCGCCAGGGCCAGTGCGATGAGCTGGCTCTGCACCATCGCCCGCAATGGCGCGATCGACTGGTATCGGGCGCGGGCCAAAAAGCCCGTGATGATGACGGACGAAAAAAATTTCCAGCTCGTTTCCGAAGACGAACCGGCGGACGAACGTATCATCAGGGAACAGAACGAAGTGAAGGCCTTCGCCATGGTGGACGATTTGAAGGGCGAAGAGGAAGAAGATCTTAAAGCTATCTACTTCCAGGGTCTGACTTATGTCGAAGCGGCAGAACAGCACGGTGTCCCGCTCGGGACGCTCAAGAGCAGGGTAAGAAGAGCGGTCGCCAAGATGCGGCTGAAGTATAACGATGAATGAAAACGACTCCTTGAGCGAAGACCGCGAGGTCCTGGCCGCTGAACTGGCACTCGGCCTGCTGGACGACGATGCACGCCGTGAGGCCCTGAGCCTGCGCGATACAGACCTCGCATTCGCGGCCAACGTGCGCAAGTGGCAGCGCATAGTCGACAGCTGGAACGACACCCTCGCCGCCGAGCCGGTGGACCAAGACCTGCTGACGCGCATCGAACAGGCGATCGACACCGTTCCCTCGGTGATTCCCTTCGCGCAGGCGCGGCCAATGGCAAGTGGACCGGGCAGGCCGTGGCGGACCTGGGCAATCACGGCCATGGCCGCGTCGGTCGTGCTGGCGGTGGCGCTTGGCATGGTGCTGGTGCGGCAACCCGCACCCCAGGCGCAATTGCCCCTGCTCAGTGCCAACGTCGCGCAGATCGACAGTGCTGCCGGCAAACCGCTGATGAGCGCGCTCTACCAGCCGCGGTCAGGCAGCTTGTCGTTGCGGGTGGCGCCGATGGAAGACCAGGGCAGGTTGCCGGAGCTGTGGGTGATACCTGAAGGCGGCATGCCCACCTCACTCGGCCTGCTGCAAAGCGACAAGCTGACCATTTCGCTGTCGCCTGAACTACGCGCCATGCTCGTCGAAGGTGCAACCCTGGCGATTACGCTCGAACCGCGTGAAGGTGCCCCGCACGATGCCCCCAGCGGCGATGTGCTCGGAGCAGCCACGCTGCAATCGATCGAAGGCGGTCCGGTCTCGTAATTCGAAGCTGGAGGCACCGAGTTCAATTACTTCCATTCATCGCCTGACATCATCCATGAAGAAGGCATTGAAGCGTTATGGCAACGCGCGGAAAATCTTCACGGGCGGTTTGAAATCCTATCCGGCGGCCTTGAAAGAACTGGGCAATGAGGATCGCCGCGAATTGGGAAGATGGCTCAATAATCGCGCTGAGAATTCACACCTTCCGTTGCGATGAAGAGCACGAGCCAGGCTTCGATTCCGACAAATCGAAGACAAGTGCTATCCGACTGACAGCACCCCGTCAGATACTCAATGCCCGCCGCTCAGTCGCACTGGCCGGGTGGCAAAACCTCAAGGCCGGAATTATCGTTGATCCTGTCCTCGGTGCGTCGATCGGGGACAAGTTGCCATCTGACTGACAGCACGGATTTGGTGGAACAGGTTCCATCAGATCAGTTTTCGCCGCCGCCCCGGGGCTTGTCAATCTTGCGGAAATCGGAGGGCGTCGACCCGTGCCAGTGCCGGAAAGCGCGCGAGAGGACAGCCTGCTCGCTGTAACCCAGACTGCGCGCCACTGCCGAAACTTGGACCGACTTTCGCGACAGCATGTCTTCGGCCCTTTGGCGCCGCTGCTCCTCGATTAGAGAGCGCACCGAGAGCCCTTCGTCGGCCAGTCGGCGCTGCAGCGTCCGGCACGATAGGCCCATTTCGGCGCCGAGGTCCTTGATCGACAGCGACGCGTGCCCCAACCGGCGCGCGATCAGATAACGGACCAGAGTCGCGGTGCTCTCCTCGCCTGCGACTTCGGCCACCAAGTCGCGGAAATGGCGGTCGACATGATTTGTGGAAACCTGATGGTCGCGCAAGCCAGTTCTGTCCAGGTCATGCTCAGCAATCACCAACCTATTCACTGGCTGGTTGAACAGTACCGGGGCCTGGAAGACCTTATTGAGAAACTCGCGCTGGCGGGACGAAGCGGTCGGGCAAGGGTGCTCAAAGTGCACAGCGAGCGGCGACCATTGCCGACCTAGGAATGAGCGGATGAAGCCGCAACTGGCGGAAATCGCAAACTCAATGTCTTGGCGACGCGGGGCGATGGTATCGTCCTCCAGGCAGTAGATCCAGTCGGCCGAATTAGCGGACAAAAGCAGTTCTGCGCGCGTGCCGGGGCGCACCATGCCCAGATACACGGTCAGCCGCGCAAGCGCGTCGCGCAAGGTCGTTGACGAACGGAAGACGCTCCCCATTGCACCGAAGCTCTCCGCGCGGAAGCGGGCGCCCAATCGCAGGCCCAAAAAGGTGTCCTCGGCCAGTTCGGCGGCATCTTCGAAAAACGCAATGTAATTGCGCAGAGGGATTTCCTGATATGTGTTGTGGATCGTCCAGGAATCGATCGAATGCCGATCGAACAGGGCCTGAATGGAACGGCCGCTTACGGCCAAGGCATCAGCCACCGGCGCAAGCACATTAGCCCGAATGCGCATGTCCGCAGAGTTCGATCGTACCTCGATCTTGTCCATGTTCGCTCCCTCTCTTCTCTCACGCTAACGACTTGGCGCGGTTGATCAAGTATTAGGCGCGCTTTCCCATTCCCCGTCCGGCCCATTCAAAGGATGTGTCATGTCACAATCAGGGCCAACCTGACGCATTTTATGGAGGGGTGTTATGAGGGTTCAATCAAACCGGAAGCTGCGTCATTTGCTGCTGATCGGCACGGTGCTGGGCTCGTTTTCCGCACCTGCGCTTGGCCAGAACGCTGACGCGGCGGCGAACGCTGACGCGGCGGCGGACGCTGACACGGAAATTATTGTCACCGGTTCGCGCGTCATCACCGACGGATTTCAAGCGCCGACGCCGGTGACGGTGCTCACCCTCGATCAGATGCACCAGACCGCCCCCAACAGCCTCGGCGATGCGGTCAACCAGTTGCCCCAGTTCAAGAGCTCTTTCATTTCGGCCTCGAGCGGGTTTCGCAACGGCGCGGGCGACGGCGGCAGCTTCGTCAATCTGCGCGGGTTGGGTGCCAAGCGCGGCCTGGTTCTGCTGAACGGCGAGCGGGTGGTGCAGTCACAGGCGAGCAGCAGCGTGGCCGGCGCCGTCGACCTGAACGTCCTGCCGCAAAGCCTGATCAAGCGGATCGACGTCGTCACTGGCGGCGCGACAGCGGCCTATGGCTCGGACGCCCTTACGGGCGTGATCAACTTCATACTCGACACGACGTTCACCGGCTTGAAGGGCGAAGTCCGCGGGGGCATCACAACTTACGGCGATGACCGGTCGGTCGACGCGTCGCTGGCCTACGGAATGAAATTTGCAGGCGATCGCGGCCACCTGATAGCGTCCGTCGAGCATTATGAGACAAGCGGCGTCGCAGACTTTACAGATCGCCCCTGGGCCGACGACTCCACCGCGAGCATCTCGACCGGTGTCGCGTTGCCGCAGACCTCGCTGGCAAACCCGACGACCATCGTCGCCTCCAATATAAGGCGCTCGAGTCAGACCTCGGGGGGACTAGTCCTCTCGGGCGCAACTGCGCTCAGAAACTCCACCTTCCTGACCTCGGCGGCCACGCTGACCCCGTTTCCGTTCGGAACCTACCGGACGGCGAACACGATGGTGGGCGGCGGGTTTGACCCCAATTACGGCCGCTTCTTCTCACTGCTTCCGCAAACGCGCCGCGACAACGCTTACATCAGAGGCAGCTTCGATGTGGCACCGGATTGGACGGCCCATGCCGACTTCCTGTACGGTCGCTCGAAAGTGCAATATCGCGGACTGCTCCAAAGTTCGCCCGCGGGCGGCTACACGATCTTTGCTGACAACGCCTACCTAACGCCGGCCTTGAAGGCCCTGGCAAACGGACCCGGTGCCACCAGCACCAGTCTCTACAATCCCGCAACCGGCCGATTCAACGGACCGGCGGTCAATTTCTTCAGGGTCGGTCGGATCAATACCGACTGGGGCTATGAAATCCAGAACTCGAGCTTCTCCATGTCCCGCGGATCGATCGGCCTGGATGGCAAGATCGGTGCATGGTCGGTGAGCGCCTATTACACGCACGGCGAATCGAGCCACAAGGACACCAGTCCAGGCGAAGTAAATAATGTGCGCCTGTTTGATGCGCTCGATGCCGTCGCCAGCCCCGTCACCGGCGCCCCGATCTGCCGGTCGACGCTCACCACCCCCGCCAATGGCTGCATCCCGCTCAATATCATCGGCCAGAACGTTGCCGACCCTGCCGCGCTGGCCTGGATCATGTCAGGCTCGTCCCCGACGCTGGACCAGCATCTCACCCAGGACGTGGTGGATTTCAGCTTCCGTGGCGAGCCCTTCTCGCTGTGGGCCGGGCCGGTTTCTTTCGGCGCCGGCGCGACCTATCGCCGGGAAGCAGGCCATGCGACGGCCGATGCGATTTCGGAAGCGTACAACCCGGCGGTTCTCGTGCCTCTTTCCCCTGCCTACAAGCCGGGCCTGACGCCGGCGCTGACCATCAACGGCTTTCCCACCGCCTTGCAGGGAAGCCGCGGCGTATGGTCGGGATTCAACCCGGGTGGCTTCAAGGGCCAGTTCGACGTCAAAGAGGTGTTCGCCGAGTTGCTCGTTCCGTTGGCCAGAGACGTAGCATTTGCCAGGTCACTAAGCGTGAACGGGGCGATCCGCTATGCTGATTATTCCACCGCCGGCGGCCAGACCAACTGGAAGGTCGGGATGGTCTGGGAGCCGGTCGAGGACATCCGCTTCCGCGCCGCGCGCTCGCGCGACATCCGGGCGCCGAACCTGTACGATCTGTTCGGTGGGATCACCCAGAGCAGCGCCCAGTTCAACGATCCCTTCCGCGGCAACCTTCAGACCCAGGGCGCGGTGACCATTTCCCAGGGCAACCGGTCGCTGCAACCCGAACGGGGCGACACCACCACCGCAGGCGTCATTCTCAGGCCGCGCTTCGTTCCCGGCTTTTCGCTGTCGGTGGATTTCTACAGCATCATCATCTCACAAGCGATCGCATCGCCGGGCACGCAGACGATCGTCAACCAGTGCTTCAGCGGCAACGCCATCTTCTGTACGCTGTTCGAGCGGGATAGCGCCAACCTCGGCGTGTATACCGTCGGCCCAATCACCACCATCTTCAACACACAGCAGAATATCGGCACCACTAAGCAGAAGGGTGTCGACATCGAGGCCAGTTACCGCCTGCCGCTCTCGCGGATCTTCAAGGATAGCAACGACGTCATCAATTTCCGGGCTCTGGTCAATTACCTCGGCAAGAACTCCACCTTCGTTATCGGAGCGACTTCGATCACCAATCTGGTGGGAATCAATGGGGGCGGGATCGCCGGGGGCACTGGCGGCAACGTCGACTGGCAGGGCACCTTCAACGTCAACTACCAGAGCGGCGCGCTGTCGCTTAACTGGCAGGAGCGGTTCATCAACGGCGGCAAGATTACCGCGACATCGGATGCAGCCGGCAATCCCAACCCGTCCGATGCCCCCGTCAATCCGAATTTCACCGGGAATGGTCAGGTGCCCAACACGGTGCCGGCATTTTTCTACTCCGACGTGTCCGCAAGCTACAAGTTTGGCCCGAGCCGGAATTACGAAGCCTTCCTGACCATCGCCAATCTGTTCAACAAGGCGCCGCCGGTCGAAACGGGAAGCTCCGCGTTCGGCTACGGCGTGATCCCCACCAACTATACTCTATACGATACCCTTGGTCGCAATTTCACTGCCGGCATTCGCTTCAGACTCTGATCGGGAGATTTATCCAGCTGTGACCGGCGGGGGCGATGCTTGACAAGGGCTGGCCGGCCCAACTGCGTGGGAGTGGGACTGTGACGCACGAACTAACTCGACGAACGCTGGTTGCTGGCCTCGGTGCGGTGGCGGGCGCAACGCTGGCCGCCCCCGCCTTTTCTGCCATTCAGGGAGAGTTAGGGCAGAATAACCGCCAAGCGCTTCCCCTCGGTCCGGTGGTCCGGACCGCAAACGGTGCCGTGCGCGGTAATCAGGCGAACGGGGTCCATGTCTTCCGCGGGCTACGTTACGGCGCGCCTGCAGGCGGCACCAACCGGTTTAAACCGCCGGTAAAGCCCGCGTTGTGGACCGGAATCATGGACGCCCTGACCAACGGTCCCAGTGCGCCGCAACAACTGGATCAGCCGAGCGAGACGGGGGACGGCGGATCCCGTCCGCGGACCTCGGAAGACTGCCTGTTCCTCAACCTGTTCACGCCAGCGGTGAACGATTCCGGGAAACGGCCCGTCATGGTGTGGATCCACGGTGGCGGTTACAGCAAGGGCTCGGGGACCGAACCCGGCAATGACGGTTCTCATCTCGCGCGTGAGAACGACGTGGTCGTGGTCACTGTGAACCACCGGTTGAACGCCTTCGGATATCTCTATCTGGGCGATGTCCTTGGTCCGGCCTATG
>JBDSDZ010000034.1:0-25528 GCA_039920345.1 Croceibacterium sp. | reverse complement strand
GCAAACGGGGCATGGAAGGCTCCAACCAGATGTGGGGCGGGCGCTTCGCTGAAGGGCCCGGTGCGATCATGCGCGAGATTAACGCATCCATTCCGTTCGACAAGGCGCTGTGGCGGCAGGACATCGCGGCGAGCAAGGCGCACGTCGCCATGCTGGACGCCTGCGCTATTGTTTCGAGCGAAGATGCCCGCGCCATCGAACAGGGTCTCGATAAAATTGCTGCGGAATACGAAGCTGACGGCGTGCCCGAGGATTGGGCGCTCGAAGATATCCACATGACGACCGAAAGCCGCCTCGCCGAACTGATCGGCCCGGTCGCCGGCAGGCTGCACACCGCGCGCAGCCGCAACGATCAGGTGGCGACCGATTTCAGGCTCTGGGTGCGCGACGCGATCGACCAGGTCGATGCGGGGCTGGCTGCTCTCCAGCGCGCCCTGGTCGAGCGGGCGGACGAGCACGCGGGCAGCATCATGCCCGGCTTCACCCATCTGCAGACCGCGCAGCCGGTGACGCTGGGCCATCACCTGATGGCCTATTACGAGATGGTTCGGCGCGATCGTTCGCGGTTCGCCGATGCGCGCATCAGGCTCAACCAGTGCCCGCTCGGCAGCGCGGCGCTGGCGGGCACCGGGTTCGCGATCGACCGCGACATGACCGCGCAAGCGCTTGGGTTCGACGCGCCGACCGCCAACAGCCTCGATGCCGTGTCCGACCGCGACTTCGCGCTCGATTACCTGATGGCGGCGGCGCAGTGTTCGCTGCACCTGTCGCGGCTGGCGGAAGAGATGATCATCTGGGCCAGCCAGCCGTTCGGCTTTATCCGACTGCCCGATGCGCTCAGCACCGGCAGTTCGATCATGCCGCAGAAGAAAAACCCCGATGCGGCTGAGCTGGTGCGCGGCCATGCCGGGCGGATCACCGGCTGCCTGGTCTCGCTGATGGTGACGATGAAGGGCCTGCCGCTAGCCTATTCGAAGGACATGCAGGACGACAAGCCACCGGTGTTCGAGGCGGCGGGCCTGCTCGGCCTGTCGATTGCGGCAATGACCGGGATGGTGGCCGGGGCCGAATTCCGCACCGACCGGATGCGCGCCGCGGCCGAACTTGGCTATGCCACCGCCACCGACCTCGCCGACTGGCTGGTGCGCGAGGCGGGCCTGCCATTTCGCGAGGCGCATCATGTGACCGGCGCGGCCGTCAAGCTGGCGGAGAGCCGCGGCGTGGCGCTCGAAACGTTGCCTTTGGCAGACCTGCAGGCAATCGACGCGCGCATCGGGGACGGCGTTTACCGCGCCTTGTCGGTAGAAGCGTCGGTTGCCGCGCGGGCGAGCCATGGCGGCACCGCGCCCGAACAGGTGCGCGCCCGTATCGCCGAGGCGCGAGAGGCGCTAGGAATGCGCGCATGAGACGCCGCGCCCCCTTTGCCCTGGCCCTGTTGCTCGCGCTGGCGGCGTGCGGCAGTCAGAAGGAACTGGCGCGCCCGGCTGGGCAAGCCGCGCCGCCTGCGGCGTATGGTCGCAGCGAACCGCGGACCGCTTCCGAATTGCTCGAACTCGATCCGCAGGCGGCGCCCGAGCGCAGTGTCGAACTGCGCCAGCAATCGGAAGAACGGGCCGACGATCCGTTCGATCTGCCGCCCGCCGGTGCGCCCAAGAAGCCTGCCGAAAACCCGTAAGCGATGGATCATTTCCACCTTCGTGACGGCGAACTTTACGCCGAAGACGTACCGCTCGCGCGCATAGCGGAGGAAGTCGGCACACCGGTCTACGTCTATTCCCGCGCCACGCTGGAACGGCATGCCCGCGTCTTTCGCGAAGGCCTGTCACCCGCGGGCAAGGCACACTTCGCCTTTGCAGTGAAAGCCAATCCCAACCTCGCGGTGTTGCGGGTGATGCAACGCGAAGGGTTTGGCGCCGATGTCGTCTCGGGCGGGGAACTGGCGCGTGCCCTTGCCGCAGGAATGCCGGCCGATGACATCGTCTTTTCCGGCGTCGGCAAGCAGACGCACGAGCTGATCCAGGGGCTGGATGCCGGGATCGGCCAGTTCAATCTCGAATCCGAGGAAGAGGGCGCCGAGCTTTCAGTCATCGCAGCGGCGCGAGGACTGCGCGCGCCGTGCGCCCTGCGGGTCAATCCGGATGTCGATGCCGGAACGCACGACAAGATCTCGACCGGCAAGGCGGATAACAAGTTCGGCGTGCCGATCGACCGGGCGCTTGGCATCTACGCCCGGCTGACGGAGATGCCGGGGCTCGATATGCGCGGCGTTGCGGTGCACATCGGCAGCCAGCTATCGGAACTGAGCCCGCTCGAGGATGCGTTCGGCAAGCTCGGCGCACTGATCGAGACCTTGCGCCGCGCCGGGCTGACCGTGACCCATGCGGATCTCGGCGGCGGGCTGGGCGTGCCTTACAAGGCGGGCGATGTGATGCCGACGCCGGCCGAATACGGCGCCATGATCGGGCGCGTGACCAGCGGCTGGGATGTGCAACTGATGTTCGAACCCGGCCGCGTAATCGCCGGCAATGCGGGCGTGTTGCTGACGCGCGTGGTGCGGGTAAAGCAGGGCGTGCGCGATCCGTTCGTGATCGTGGACGCGGCCATGAACGATCTCGCCCGGCCGGCGCTCTACGGCTCGTGGCACGATTTCGAGGCGGTTAAGCCCTCCAATAAGCGGATGACCGCCAACATCGTCGGCCCGATCTGCGAAACCGGTGACACGTTCGCCATGGGGCGCGATATCGAGGGCGTCGAAGCGGGCGACCTGGCGATCTTCCGCACCGCCGGGGCCTATGGCGCCACCATGGCCTCAAGCTACAACAGCCGCGGTTTCGTCGCCGAAGTGATGGTCGATGGCGACCGGTTCGCGGTCGTTGCCGACCGCATCCTGCCCGAAGAAATCACCGCCGCCGAGCGTGTGCCCGACTGGCTCGACTGATGCGCTGCCCATGAGATCCTTGCCGCTCTTCCATCGCGTGTCCGGAAAGCCGGTGATCGTGCTGGGGACTGGCGAGGCGGCCGAGGCCAAGCGGCGGCTGGTGGAACGCGCGGGCGGACGCGTGATTGCCGATATCGAAGCGGGCCTGATTGCGGGAGCGCGGCTGGCATTCGTCGCCCATGAAACGGCGGACGAGTGCGAGCGCGACACGGCCCGGCTGCGCGAAGCGGGGCTGCTGGTCAACGTGGTCGACCGGCCCGACTTATGCGATTTCACCACCCCCAGCGTGCTCGACCGCGATCCCGTGCTGCTGGCTATCGGGACCGATGGCGCGTCGGCTGGCCTGGCCAAACAATTGCGGCTGCGGCTCGAAGCCATCCTGCCCGCCGATCTTGGCGCCCTGGCCGAAGCGCTCAGCGGCGCGCGCGATGCCCTGCGGCGGCGCTATCCGGGAGCCGCCGCGCGGCGACAGGCGCTCGACGCAGCGCTCGGGCAGGGCGGCGCGCTTGACCCCATGGCCGAAGGCGGCGGCGCGCGGGTCGCAGCGTGGCTTGATGGAAGTGAACCAATCGGCGGATCAGCCACGCTGACCTTGCTGATTGCCAGCGACGACCCCGACGACCTGACACTCCGCCAGGCGCGGCTGTTGGGCAGCGCCGATGTGATCGTGGCCGAGGACGGCATTGCACCCGCCATCCTCGCCCGCGCCCGCGCCGATGCGGTGCGGCTCGCGGAGCCGCCCGAAACACCGGGCGGACTGACGCTGGTGCTCAAGCGCGCGTAAGCCACGCCAAACGCCCGCAATTACAATCCTTTAACTTTTGATATGTGCCCCTGCTTGGCAGGCCCGCCAGCGGGCGGGGCGCTGGGTCTCGCCGCATTGGGAGACTTGCCATGAATTTACCCACGATCGACTTGTCGATTCTGCCCGACCTCCACGTGCTGACCGGCCTGTTCGGCAGCCTCGTCGGCGAAATGCCCGGACATGATGACAGCGTCGTGATCCTGGCCACGTTCGTGTACGATTCCGGCCTCATCTGAACCGCGAGCCCGGCGATGCGGATCGATCGAGCGATTGCCGAGATGCGGCGCGACCGGACCCTGCAACGCCGGGCCCAGCGCCGGATGAAAGGCGCGGACGAGGCGTGGCGCGGCTTGCCCCAGATCGCGCCCGTCTTGGCGGACCTCGAAAGGTACGGGAGCGGTACGGCGCTGGCCGATTGCGATGCTCTCCGCAATGTGTTTTGCGGCGATAATGCGCTCGAAATCGCGCGATCGGCCACTGATCTGTTCGCCCGCGAACTCAATGCCAATCCGCTCGGCCTGCTGCCTTTCCGGCACAGTTTCGATGGCACGGTGTCCACGCTGTTGCTGGCGAAAAGCGGGCGGGCGCAGTTGATCCTCCATTCCCGGGAGCCAGGTGCAAGCGACTATACAACCGCCGGCTTCAGCGATGCTGAGCGCTACGAAGTCGTGCTTGCCGGCGCGGGAGAAGCGCAGGTCGTGCAGCGGAGCGATCTCGGGGCGGCACCGCTCGCGCTTCGGCCGGGCGAGAGCCTGACGCTCGACCTGTCGCATGCGGCGCTGCAAGTGCTCAGCGTCGGCCGGCGATTGGTGTCGCTGCGGCTGCACCGGTTTTGCACCAATCCCGGCCCGAGCCGCGAGTATCGTCTGGCCGACGGGGCTATGATCCACCAGTCGTCGGGCGACATGCGGGCGAGCCGGCAGGAGATGATGCTGGCGCTGCTTGGCCGGATGGGCCGCACAGATGCCGCGCCGGTGATGGCCGAGATCGCCAGCGAGCCGGGTGACGATTCGCTGCGCTGGCAGGCGCTGCGCGAATGCCTGGCGCTCGATACCGCAACGGGCTGGCAGGCGCTGAGCGCACTATCTTGCGATCCCGCCGATCCGCTCGCGGCACACGCCGGGGCCGTGCGCGCGCAACTGGGCGAAGCGCATCCGCAACTGTTGGCGCTGGAGGACGAGCGATGCCCCGCGTAATTGACGTGGCCGACGACGCGGTCTGCGATCTGCCGGATTGCATCGCCGCGCTCGACCAGAGCGGCTTCGATCCGAATGACGAAACAAGCCTGCAGCACGCCGCACTTTGGCTCCGTCGTCTCGGCAACAACCGCGATTTCCTCGCCGATATCCTGCTCGCCGAACTCAAGGACCGGCACCGTATGGATGACGGGACCAGCCATTATGGCCCGCAAGTCGTCATGCTCTCGCCCCTTGGCGGCGAGTTTTTCCTGCGCGCCAACATCTGGCCTTCGGCGGATGAGCACATGTACCGCGCGAGCGGCGGCGGGACGTTCGTTTATGAGCTGCCGCACGATCACAACTTCGACTTCCTGACGCTGGGCTATTTCGGGCCGGGTTACTGGTCGGACTACTGGGAGTACGATTACGCGGCCGTGGCCGGGGCGGTTGGCGAGAAGGCCGGGATCGAATTCAAAGGCCGCTCGCGGCTCGAACCGGGCAAGGTAATGCACTACCGCGCCCACCGCGATGTGCATTCGCAGCTGCCACCCGAGGCGCTGTCGGTGTCGCTCAACGTGATGCACGCTGGCGGGGCGCAGGGCTGGCTCGATCAGTATCGCTTTGACACCGCGCGTGATGAAATTGCCGCGGTCCTGAGCCCGGGGGCGAGCGAAGTGTTCTTGCGCGTCGCGGTCGGGCTGGGCGGGGAAGAAGCGCGTGATCTCGCCGAGCACTTCGCCCGGAGCCACCCGAGCGATCGGATGCGGCTGTGCGCGCTGGAGGCTCAGGCCGGGTTACTCGATGGGGCAGGCCGCGACACGCTGTGGCGCCGCGCGGAAGGCTCGGGCGGCCGCCTGGTCGCACGGGAAGCGACCCGCCGCCGTTCGGCGCTGGTCGACGCCTAGAGGATCCCGCCGGCCAGCCGGTCGATCGCCGCCTGCAGGATCACCGCCGCGGCGTGGCTGTCGATCCGGGTCGCGCGTTTGGCGCGGCTGAAATCCTGGTCGATCATCGCCCGCTCGGCACTGGCGGTCGACCAGCGCTCGTCCCACAGCAGCACTGGCAGGCCGAGCGGGGCGAGGTTGCGGGCATAGGCGCGGCTGGCCTGCGCGCGCGGGCCCGAGCTGCCGTCCATGTTGAGCGGGAGGCCGATGACGAGACCCTTGACCCGCCGCTCGGCCACCAGCGCTTCGAGCGCGGCGCGGTCATGCATGAACTTGCCGCGCGCCAGCGTCTTGCCGGCGGTGGCGAAGCTCCACGCCGGGTCGCACAACGCGATACCGATTGTCTGGGTGCCGAGGTCGAGTCCCAGCAGCGACCCGCCGCCCGGCAGCGCGTCGCGGAATTCCGCCGCCTGCTCGGTTATCAGCGGGCTGTCTGCTGGTGGGCTGCCCACGCGTTCACTCTCCTCACCACGTCCTGCCGCAAGTTGGACCAGAACAGCGGGATGTCATAGACGTGGTAGTTGTTACCCGGCAGCACATAAGGGCCCATGTCGGGCGGGTCACCGATCAGCAGCAGCCCGCGCTCGTCGCAGCGCGCCGGGACGACGCCTGACAGGATGTCGCCGCCGCTGAGGTCCTTGTTCGGCTTGAGCGTGCCGAGGTTGGCGGTGGCGCGGGCCTTGCCGCCTTGCGTGCCAGTCAGCGGATTGACGCACAGGATCGGGCTTTCACCGCGCAACTGGCCATCGAACCCCGGCGACAGGCCGTATTGCTCGAGCCATTGCCCGGGATCGGCCGGCTCGGCGAAAGTCGTCCAACTGACGATGCAGCCGCCCTGGTCGGGGTTGGTGCATGCAGGCAGCCCCAGCGACGGCAAGTCATGCTGCAAGGAAAGCGGCCAGCCGATCGGATAGGCCATGGCGATGCGTGCATGCAGCGGCGTGCCGTCCACGTGATCGTGCAGCAGGCGCAGCACGTCGAGCGCGCCCTGGCTGTGGCCGGCCAGCACGATCGGGGTGCTGGGCCCAATCTCGGCGAGGAAATGGTCGAACGCCATTTCGATGTCGCCATAGGCCGCGTCGATGGCTTGCTGGCCTTCGGGCGCGTCGGTCAGGAAGGCGCCAAACGTCGCCTGGCGGTAGCGCGGCGCCCATACCTCGCCGTCGCCGCCGAACACGCTCGCCATGCCGCGCAGGAACAGCCGGGCGCGGCGCTGAGATTGTTCGTCATCGATCGCGGCGTTCCATTGTGTTCGTTCAAGGTAACTGGTCGGGTGGACGAAGAAGACCGCGAAATGCGGGGTCTGCCCGCGCGGATCGGCCATTCCAGCTGGCCGCCACCGCGAAGGGTCGGCATTGCCCTTGTCGGGCCGCGAGAACCACATCGCCGGATCGGCATAGGCATTGCCGGGCAGGCGTTGCTGTTCAACGAACGCGGTGGTCGGCACCAGCGCGGCGCGGGTCAGCGCTTCGGGAAACAGCCGCAGGGCGAACAGTGCGGCAACCGCCAGCACGATCATGACGGCAATGAAATACAGGAATTTACGCGCCATTGCCGCCCGCAGCGAGGCGCTGCTCTTCCTGGTCATTCTGTTCCGACCGGCGCTGCAGCACGACCTTGATCATCGCCAGCAGCGGATCGGCCAGGAACAGGCCGAGGATTCCGAACAGGAAGCCCATGACAAGCTGCATCCCAAGGACCAGCGCGGGTGCCAAGTCGACCGTCTTCTTGGCAATCAGCGGGATGACCAGGTAACCGTCGATGTTCTGCACCAGGAAATAGACGAACACGGTGTAGAGCCCCATGTCCGATCCGCCGGAGAAGCCCACCAGCACCATCAGCGCGCCCGACACCAGCGCGCCGACATTGGGAATGAACGCCAGCATTCCGGTCAGAATGCCGAGCAGCGCGGCCATGGGCACGCCGTAGATCGCCAGCATGAACCAGGTGAACGCGCCTTCGAAGGCCATGCCGACCAGCCGGCCAGCCATCAGCCGCCGCATGGTGAATCCCATCTGGGACGCGGTCTTGTAGAAGTCGTCGCGTTGCTCGCGTGGGAGCATCCAGGCCACGCCGCGTTCGTAAAGCCGGGGTTCGAGCGCGATGTAAATGCCGATGATCACGATCAGCAGCAGCGAAGTCAGTGCGCCAAAGATGCCGCCGATCGCGCGCGTCACGGTGCCGACCCCGCTCATCAGCTGTCCGGCCACGCCCTGCACGCTGCGTTGCGAAATATCGAAGCCCTGGCTGCGCAACCAGTCGAACAGGCGGCCGATCTGGTCGGTCACGATCGACGGCAGTTGCGCCGCCTCGCGTGAGATCTGCGATCCGGCGAAGAAGCCGAGCCAGACGAGGAACCCGACGACACCGAGCAGGACCAGCGCGAGCCGCCAGCCGCGCGCGATCGGCAGCACGCGGCCGAGCAGGCGCTCACCTCCATCGAGCATTGCGGCGAACACCAGTGCACCAAAAATTACCAGCAGTGCGCCCGAAATGTAGACCACCAGCACGGCCAGGCCGATACCGAGGATCCACACCGCAGCGCGCTTGATTTCCCATTTGAGCTCGGGATTGGTGACTTCGGTCGGGCTGGCGCGGTCGTCCGCGTCATCCGCCGGCGTGCTCTCAGTTTCCGCCATTGTCCGCTGTCCCCCCGCCCGAAACCTTGCGCATCTGCGGGCGCAGACTGGTCCAGGCGCGCGACGGGCGCAATGCCTTGAACCAGGTCAGGGGATTCCAGGTGGTGGTGCCGTCGAGCGAGAAGGTGATGAACTCCGCCCGGCCGCCAACGCTTGAGATCGGCACCGGTCCGCCAAGCCCGTTGCCAAACGGCCCGGCAGGCGCGCGACTGTCGGCCGAGTGGTCGCGGTTGTCGCCCATCAGGAATACGCTGTCTTCGGGTACGGTGATCTCGTCATAATTGTCGAGTTCCTGCCGCATGTGATCGATGATCCGGTAGGTCGCGCCGTTGGGCAGCGTTTCGCGGAAGGTTGGCGGTTCGTACACCATGTCGCCGTTGGGCATGCGCACGCGGTAGGCGTCGAACACGTCGAGACAGGGGCGCCCATCGCAGATCTGGGCATCGACCGGGATCTGCACTGGCGGCTCGACTTCCTGCGGCACCGGGCGCCCGTTGAGGATCACCTGCCCGTCAACCAGCGCGATCCGGTCACCCGGCAGGCCGATCACGCGCTTGATGTAATCCTCGTCCTTATCGGGCGGCACCACGATGACAATATCGCCGTAAGCCGGCGTTTCGGGCGCGATCCGCCACTTGGCGCGCGGCAGCACGTGGAACGAGGCCGAGACCCAGCTCCATCCGAACGGATACTTGCTCACTACCAGCCGGTCACCCACCAGCAGATTGGGCACCATCGAGGCGCTCGGAATGTAGAACGGCTTGGCGACCAGCGAATGGAACGCCAGCACACCCAGCAGCATCAGCGCCAGCCCGCGGATTTCCGCCAGCCAGTTGACCTTGCTGCGCGCGGGCGCGGCTTGGGGGCTGCTCGCGGGCGCGGCTTCGGGCGCCTTGGCCGGGGGAGTGGGTTCGGGGGGCGTGTCGGTCACTGCGGGGTTGCCGGGCATCGGGCTCACTAGAGGGGCTTACAGGGGGCGCGCTTCGATCACGACGAAAGCTTGCGCCCAGGGGTGATCATCGGTCAGCGTCAGGTGGATGTGGGCCTCATGGCCGTGCGGGGTCAGTTCCGCAAGCCGCTTCGCCGCGCCATTGGCCAGCTTGAGCGTCGGCGCGCCCGAGGGCAGGTTCACCACTCCGATGTCCTTCATGTACACGCCGCGATAGAATCCGGTGCCGACCGCCTTGGAGAACGCCTCCTTGGCCGCGAACCGCTTCGCATAGGTTCCGGCGCGCGTGTACGGCCGCTTCGCCGCCTTGGCGCGCTCGATTTCGGTGAAGCAGCGCTGTTCGAAACGCCCGCCATGCCGATCGAGCGCCGCCGCTATCCGCTCGATGTTGCAGAGGTCGGAGCCCATGCCGATGATCATGACGGCTCCCCCAAGCCGTGGCCCCGGACTTGATCCGGGGTCCCGCTTTTCTCCTTCGTGGGTGCCGGGGCAGCGGGACCCCGGCTCGCTGGCCGGGGAGACGAGGAAAGGATCGAATTCATCCTCTTGCCGCATCCATCAGTTCGCGCATCCGCACGACGGCAGGTTCGAGGCCGACGAACACCGCCTCACCGATCAGGTAATGGCCGATATTGAGTTCGGCCAATTGCGGAATGGCGGCGATGGGCTGGACGTTTTCGTAAGTCAGTCCGTGGCCGGCGTGCGGCTCGATGCCGTTCTTGACGGCGAGCGCGGCCATGTCGGCCACCTTTTTCAGTTCGGCAGCCACAGAATCACCCGTTGCATGGGCATATTCGCCGGTGTGGAATTCGACCACCGGCGCGCCGAGGCGGAGTGCGGCTTCTAGCTGGCGCTCGTCGGGGGCGATGAACAGGCTGACCCGGATGCCCGCGTCGAGCAGGCGGCTGACCACGGGTTGCAGGCGGTTGTGCTGGCCGGCGGCGTCGAGCCCGCCCTCGGTGGTCACTTCCTCGCGCTTTTCGGGCACGATGCAGGCGGCATGCGGACGGTGGCGCAGGGCGATTTCGACCATTTCGTCGGTCGCGGCCATTTCGAGGTTCAAGGGCAGGTCGGTTGCCTGCTGGATGCGCACCAGGTCTTCATCGCGGATGTGCCGCCGGTCTTCGCGCAAGTGGGCGGTGATGCCATCGCCGCCGCACCGGGCGACGATTTTCGCCGCGCGCACCGGATCGGGATGATCACCGCCGCGGGCATTACGGATCGTGGCGACATGATCGATGTTGACGCCCAACCGGAGCCTATCGGGCCGAACGCGGCCAGGCACTATTTCCGGCTCCCCGGTTTCGTCAGCGGCACGGCGGCCAGTGCCGGAGGGACATCGCTGGCGGGGTAAGTGGGGAAATTGATCGACACCAGGGCGTGGAACGGGACGCCCAGATCCACTTCACCGGCCGTGCGATCGACCAGCGCGGCCGCGGCGATGACCTCGCCGCCAGCCGCCTCGACTGCCTTGATCGCTTCGCGGCTCGACAAGCCGGTGGTCACCACGTCTTCGACCATCAGTACCTTCTCGCCCGGCGCAATCGTGAATCCACGGCGCAACTCGAATGTGCCGGTCGGCCGTTCGAGGAAGATCGCCTCGACATCGAGCGCGCGGCCCATTTCATGGCCGATGATGATCCCACCCATCGCCGGCGAGACGACTTTCTGGATCTGCCCGCGCAAGTCGCGCGGGAACTGCTGGACCAGCGCGAGCGCCAGCCGTCCGGCGCGTTCGGCATGCATCAAAACCCGCGCACATTGGAGGTAATACGCGCTGTGGCGACCCGACGAGAGCTGGAAATGTCCTTCGAGCAGGGCATCGCTGGCCCTGAATTCGGCGAGAATCTCGTCTTCGGTCATGTTGGGGAGACAGCCTTTCGATGCACGTATGCCCGGCCAACGGGCGCCGAACCGGCGTGCGGCCTTCGCGGCCGCAAGCCTGTCGAAAAATCTCCCTAGAAGCGCTTGAGGCATGGGGCAAGCGGGCGTATAGGCGCGCCAAACCGGCCCACTCTCGGGGTCGCCAAGGCCTTCGCGCGCCAAGAACAGAACGGAAAGCGGCAGACAGATGAAGTTTGGCGAGATCGCCCGCAAGTGGTTGCATATCCTTCCCCTCATTGCCGCAGTTCTGACGCTGGCTTCGGTCCCGCAGACGAGCTTCGCGCAGGCTGCAGCGGCTATTGCGCCAGCGGCTTCTGTCAGCGTAACTGGCGCGGCCACGCCCGCGGCTGATGCCTCGGCTGCCACTCCGGCGGCGGCTGCCAATAGTGGCTATACACCGCTGGGTCCGGAATGGATCAAGGGCCAGCCGACTGACGGTCACAAGGACCTGCTCGGGTCGATGACCTTCCAAAAGCAGTATTCGCCAATCGGTGACGAAGCGCTGTTCATGCATGATATCGTGCTGCTGCCGCTGATCACGGCGATCAGCCTGCTGATCCTTGGCCTGCTGTTCGTCGTGGTGATTCGCTTCCGCAAGAGCAAGAACCCGGTCCCGTCCAAGACCAGCCACAACACGCTGATCGAAGTGCTGTGGACCGGCATCCCGGTGGTGATTCTGGTGCTGATCGCGATTCCGTCGATCACCCTGCTGGCCCACCAGTATGACAGCCCGCCCAAGAACGCGCTGACGGTCAAGATCACCGGCTACCAGTGGTATTGGGGCTATGCCTATCCGGACAACGGCGGGTTCGAAGTCATCTCAAACATGCTGCCCGAAGGCGAAGCCACCAAACGCGGCGAGCCCGAGCACCTGGGCGCGGATAACCGCCTGGTGGTTCCGTATGGCGAACCGCTGCGCCTGCAGGTTACCGGCGCCGACGTGATCCATTCGTTCGCCGTGCCGAGCCTGTGGTTCAAGATCGATGCCGTGCCCGGCCGGTTGAACGAGCGCCTGTTGTTCATCAAGGAACCGGGCATTTACTACGGCCAGTGTTCGGAACTGTGCGGCGCGCGCCATGGCTACATGCCGATTGCGCTCGAAGCCGTCAGCCGTCCGCAATTCGAAGCCTACATCCGCTCCAAGGGCGGCACGGTGGGCGGTGAAGCAGCCCCGGTGACCCCCGCGGCCGCACCGGTGCAGGCGCCCGCCTCGGCCGTTGAAGGCGCTCCGGCGGCTGGCGATGCGCCGGCCCCTGCGGCCACGACAGCCTGATTTCGCAGACTTAAGAACCAGCTCCTAGGGTAACGCTCACGATGGCTACCACCGCCGACACTTTCCAGGCCCACCACGAAGAGCATCATCACGATGCCGATCACAAGCCGGCCTTCTTTGCCCGCTGGTTCATGTCCACGAACCACAAAGACATCGGCACGCTGTACCTGATCTTCGCCATTTGCGCGGGCATCATCGGCGGTTCGATTTCCGGCATCATGCGTGCCGAACTGGCCGAACCGGGCATCCAGTACCTTGGCTGGTGGGTTGAATTCATGGGCGGCGGCCCGGCCGATTTCGACAAGATGGGCCACATGTGGAACGTCTTCATTTCCGCCCACGGCCTGATCATGGTGTTCTTCATGGTCATGCCGGCGATGATCGGCGGCTTCGGCAACTGGTTCGTGCCGCTGATGATCGGCGCACCGGACATGGCCTTCCCGCGGATGAACAACATCAGCTTCTGGCTCACCGTGGCCGGCTTCACCTCGCTGATGCTGTCGACTTTCTTCCCCGGTGGCACCGGGCTTGGCGCGGGCGTGGGCTGGACAGTCTATGCCCCGCTTTCGACCACCGGCTCGGTTGGCCCGGCGGTCGATTTCGCGATCTTCTCGCTCCACCTTGCGGGCGCCGCTTCGATCATGGGCGCGATCAACTTCATCACCACCATCTTCAACATGCGCGCTCCGGGGATGACCCTGCACAAGATGCCGCTGTTCGTGTGGTCGATCCTGGTTACCGCGTTCCTGCTGCTGCTGGCGCTGCCAGTGCTGGCCGCGGCGATCACCATGCTGATTACCGACCGCAACTTCGGCACCACCTTCTTTGATGCCAGCGGCGGCGGCGATCCGGTGCTTTACCAGCACCTGTTCTGGTTCTTCGGCCACCCGGAAGTGTATATCATGATCCTGCCGGGTTTCGGCATGGTCAGCCAGATCGTGGCGACCTTCAGCCGCAAGCCGGTGTTCGGCTATCTCGGCATGGCTTACGCGATGGTCGCCATCGGCGTGGTCGGGTTCATCGTGTGGGCGCACCACATGTACACCACCGGCCTCAGCGTCGACACCAAGATGTATTTCACCGCCGCGACCATGGTCATCGCGGTGCCGACGGGCATCAAGATCTTCAGCTGGATCGCCACGATGTGGGGCGGCAGCATCGAGTTCAAGAGCCCGCTGGTGTGGGCGATGGGCTTCATCTTCCTGTTCACCGTCGGCGGCGTGACCGGCGTGGTGCTGGCCAACGGCGGCATCGACGACAACCTGCACGACACGTACTACGTGGTCGCTCACTTCCACTACGTGCTGTCGATGGGCGCGGTGTTCTCGCTGTTCGCCGGCTTCTATTACTGGTTCCCGAAGATGAGCGGCAAGATGCACTCCGAACTGCTTGCCCACATCCACTTCTGGGGCTTTTTCATCGGCGTGAACGTGATCTTCTTCCCGCAGCACTTCCTGGGGATGAACGGGATGCCGCGCCGCTACCCGGATTACACCCCGGCGTTCGAATACTGGAACCACGTCTCGTCGATTGGCTATGTGATCATGGCGCTGTCGATGTTCGTGTTCTTCGCCAACGTGATCTACGCCTTCACGGCGGGCAAGAAGGCGGCGCCGAACTATTGGGGCGAAGGCGCGACCACGCTGGAATGGTCGCTGCCGAGCCCGCCGCCGTATCACCAGTTCGAGACGTTGCCGGTGATCGAGGATCATCACTCGCACCACGATGCGATCACGACGACCCCTGGCGCCGCGCATTGATCGATAACCCCTCCCGCAGGCGGGAGGGGTAACGAGTACCATGACCGTAACCGCAGCCTCGACCCAGGCCCTGCCAGCCGAGTGGCGCGATTTCTTCGCGCTGACCAAGCCGCGCGTGATGAGCCTGGTGGTGTTCACCGGCCTGTGCGGGCTGCTCGCCGCGCCGGGCCACATCAACCCGGTGCTGGGCTTTACCGCGGTGCTGTGCATCGCGCTGGGCGCGGGCGGGGCGGGCGCGCTCAACCAGTGGTGGGAAGCCGACATCGACGCGCTGATGAAGCGCACTTCGAAGCGGCCGCTGCCGTCAGGCCGGTTGCGGCGGACCGACGCGCGCGACTTTGGCGTCGCCCTGTCGGTCGCCTCGGTGCTGGTGATGGGGCTGGCGGTGGGCTGGCTGTGCGGCGCGATCCTGGCGCTGTCGATTGTCTATTACGCGGTCGTCTACACCATCTGGCTCAAGCCGCGCACGCCGCAGAACATCGTTATCGGCGGCGGTGCCGGCGCGTTCCCGCCTCTGATCGGCTGGGTCGCGGTGACCGGCGATATCACCGCCATGCCAGTGCTGCTGTTCGCCATCATCTTCATGTGGACCCCGCCGCATTTCTGGGCCCTCGCGCTGTTCGTGAAGACCGATTACGCCAAGGCCGGGATCCCGATGCTGCCAGTGGTGGCGGGCGAGGCGGTCACCCGGCGGCAGATCCTGGTCTATTCGGCGATCCTGCTGGTGGTCAGCCTGTTGCCGTGGTGGATCGGCGGCACAGGCGCGCTCTACGGTCTGGCGGCGCTGGTACTGTCGGGCGTGTTCCTCGCGCTGGCCACGCCGGTTGCGCTACGCCGCGCGCTTGAAGGCGACAAGATGGCGCCCGAAAAGCGCCTGTTCGGATTTTCGATCATCTACCTCTTCGCGCTGTTCACCGCACTGGTGGCGGATCATTACTTGCTCGGGCAGGGAAGCCTCGCATGACGCCAGAAGAAGATGCCCGGTTCAAACGCGCCCGCCGCGGCCGCAACCTTGCGCTGGCGCTGGTGCTACTGGCTTTCGTGGCCCTGTTCTACGCCATCACGATCGCCAAGATGGTCCATTGATGGCGAGCCATTCGCCCCTCGCTTCAAAGAATACGCGTGTCGGGGTAATCGCGCTGCTGATCGCGCTTGCGATGCTCGGGCTCGGCTTTGCCTCGGTCCCGTTGTACCGGATTTTCTGCTCGGTGACCGGCTATGGCGGGACAACGCAGCGGGCCACCCTGGCCCAGGCGGCCAGCGCACAGGAAATGGCCAAGAGCGCCGGGGGACGCACGTTCTCGATCCGCTTCGATGCCAACACCGCACCCGATGTGCCGTGGACGTTCGAGCCGCGCCAGACGACCGACACGATCCAGGTGGGCGAGCGCGACATGGCGATCTTCGATGCCCGCAACAACAGTTCGGAACCGGTCACCGGCACCGCCAGCTTCAACGTCGAGCCCGAACAGGCCGGGCCCTACTTCAACAAGATCCAGTGCTTCTGCTTCACCTCGCAGACGCTTCGCGCAGGGCAGCAGGTTGCCATGCCGGTGATCTATTATGTCGATCCCAAGGTGCTCGACGATCCCGATATGAAGGGTGTCGAGCAGATCACGCTGAGTTATACCTTCCATCGCAGCAAATGAGCGGCGCAACCCACTAGACCCGCCCGCCACGCGGCATTAAGGGCTTCGCCCAAGCAAGGATCAGGAACGCACCATGGCCGGCGCCAAGAACCACGAATATCACATCCTGCCGCCAGACATCTGGCCGCTCATCGGCGCCATCTCGGGCCTGACGTTCACCAGCGGCATGGTGCTCACGATGCACAGCATGCCGGGTCACTGGCTGGTCCTCGGCCTCGGCATCGCCGGACTGATCGCGACCTTCTTCAGCTGGTTTTCCAACATCGTGAAAGAAGCCAATACCGGATTCCATACGCCGGTGGTGCAACTGCACCTGCGCTACGGGATGATCCTGTTCATCGCGTCTGAAGTGATGTTTTTTGTCGGCTGGTTCTGGTCGTGGTTCGATTTCTCGCTGTTCCCGTCGACCCTGACCGACGTGATCGGCGGGCAATGGCCGCCCAAGGCAATCGAAGCGGTGATGGACCCGTTTGCGCTGCCGCTGCTCAACACGCTGATCCTGCTGTGTTCGGGCACCACGGTGACCTGGGCGCACCATTGCCTGATCCACGGTGACCGTGATGGGGTGAAGAAAGGTCTGTGGATCACGATCCTGCTGGGCATTCTGTTCACCAGCATCCAGGCCTATGAATACGCCAACGCGCCGTTCGCCTTCGGGCAGAACACCTATGGCTCGGCGTTCTACATGGCGACGGGTTTTCACGGCTTCCACGTGATCATCGGCACGATCTTCCTGATCGTCTGCCTGCGCCGCACCTACCTCGGCCATTTCAGCCCACGCCAGCACTTCGGTTTCGAAGCGGCTGCCTGGTACTGGCACTTCGTCGACGTGGTGTGGCTGTTCCTGTTCGTGGTGGTCTACGTCTGGGGCGGCTGGGGCGCGCAGTACCACTAAAATGGATCGCCGCATCCCGGTGCTGGCGACGCTGCTGGTTGTAGCGGCGGCGGCAACGATGGTCGCGCTGGGCGTATGGCAGCTGCAACGCCTGCAGTGGAAGAACGCTCTGGTCGCGCGCTATGCGCAGGCACAGACGATGTCTGCCAGCGTGCCCTGGCCGCGCGATCCGGCAGCGCTCGAACAATCGCTGTTCCGCTGGAGCGAGTTCGACTGCCAGCGCGTGCTCGGCATCCGGTCCGGCTCGGGCACCAGCATTACCGGCGACAAGGGCTGGCGCCATATCGCCAAGTGCGCGCTTCCCGGCGGCGGCGAGGCCGAGGTGGCGCTGGGCTACTCGCGCGAACCGCTTCCGCCGACCTGGCAGGGCGGCAAGGTCAGCGGCGTGATCGCGCCGGGCGGGGTGCTGATGGCCGCCAAACCGGTCCCGCCGCTAACTCCGCTGGCACCGCCCGATCCAAACGACATCCCCAACAACCACCTCGCCTACGCGGTGCAGTGGTTCATCTTCGCGCTGACCGCGCTGATGATCTACACCCTCGCCCTGCGCAAGAAGTGGCGGCAAGACGCGCCTCGCTAGCCGTGGGTCAGAACCGCTACTTGTACATCCCCTCGCGCAAGTTGATTCCGTGTTCGACCCATAGCTTGAGCGCAGCGAGCATTTGCGACCAGCCCATGCAGTTGCCGTAGCTGGCCTTGAGCCCGGCGGGGGTTTCGTGCCAGCCTTCCTCGGCGATTTCGACCAGCGTGCGGCCATCGTCGAGCGCCTTGAAAGTCATCGTTACGGTGGTGCGATAATCGGCGTCGGGCTCGTTGGCTTTCCACTCCAGCACGATCCGCTCGTCTTGCACGACCTCGATTATTTCGACCGGAAACGCGCCGGGAAAGTCCTTGAAGTCCCATGTCACGGTGGCCCCGGTTTCCACCCGCCCCTGGGCCCCAGCGGTGGTGAAATAGTGCGATAGCTGCGCCGGATCGGCGACCGCTTCGAATACTTCGTGCACCGACCTGGCGATGCGGCTGAACACGCGGAATTTGAGTTCCATGATCATTCTCCTTGAGTCGCGATCAATTATGTTATAAAAATATAACATGTCAATCGATGATCAGCTCGATGCGGTTTTCAAGGCGCTGGCCAACACCGTCCGCCGCGACATCTGCGATGCGCTCAAACTACGCCCGCTGACCACCAAGCAGCTCTGCCAGAGCTTTCCAGAGCTCGATCGCTGCACCGTCATGCTCCACCTCGGCGTGCTCGAAAAGGCGGGGCTGGTGGTGGCGGTGCGCAAGGGGCGCGAACGGTTCAATTACCTCGACGCGATGCCCATCCAGGCGATCCACGAACGCTGGATCGGGCCGCACGCGGCGCAGGCGGCGGGCCTGCTGTCGCTGCTCAAACGCGATCTGGAGAAGGAAAACCAGCCCGCCCGCTAGTGCGGCTTGCTTGCCCCGTGGGCGCGCGGCCGCTAACCGCTCCCGACCATGGAATACGTCTCTACTCGCGGCAGCGCCCCGGCGCTCGATTTCGAAGGCGTCACGCTGGCGGGCCTCGCGTCTGACGGCGGACTGTACCTGCCGCGCGAGTGGCCGCGCTTTTCCGCCGCCGAGATCACCGCGATGCGCGGACTGCCGTACGCCGAGCTGGCGGTGCAGGTGATGCGCCCGTTCGTCGCCGGCAGTCTCGACGAAGAGACGCTGCGCCAGCTGTGCACCGAGGCCTATGGCCGATTTGCCCACGCCGCGGTCACTCCGTTGCGCCAGCTTGATCAGCAACAGTGGCTGCTCGAGCTGTTCCATGGTCCAACGCTCGCCTTCAAGGATGTGGCGTTGCAGTTGCTCGGCCGCCTGTTCGAACACTTCCTCTCGCGCCGTAACGATCGCCTGACGATTGTCGGGGCGACCAGCGGCGATACCGGTTCGGCTGCGATCGATGCCGTGGCGGGGCGCGACAACATCGATATCTTCATGCTCCATCCCAAGGGACGGGTGAGCGATGTGCAGCGCCGCCAGATGACCACCGTCAAGGCACCCAACGTCCACAACATCGCGCTCGAAGGTGCCAGTTTCGACGACGCCCAGGCAATGGTGAAGCGCATGTTCGGCGATCCGGCGATGACCGGGCGGTTCCACATCACGGCGGTCAATTCGATCAACTGGGCGCGGCTGATGGCGCAAGTGGTTTACTACTTCGCCGCCGCGCTGCAGCTGGGCGCGCCAGGCCGCCCGGTGGCATTCAGCGTGCCGACGGGCAATTTCGGCGATGTCTTTGCGGGCTATGTCGCGGCGCAGATGGGCCTGCCGGTCGAGCGGCTGATCGTGGCCACCAACGTCAACGATATCCTTCACCGCGCGCTTTCGGCCGGGGACTATTCGGCCGGCACGGTTACCCCCACCGCTGCGCCCTCGATGGATATCCAGGTCAGCTCCAACTTCGAGCGGCTGCTGTTCGATTGCGGCGGGCGCGACGGGCTGGCGCTGGCCGAGCAGATGCGCGGGTTCGAAGCGAGCAGGGCGATGCGCCTGACCAATGCGCAGCGCGAAGGCGCCGCCGCGCTCCTCACCAGCGCGCGCGCCGATGCCAACGACATGGCCCGCGCGATGGCCTGGGCGTGGCAGGAATGCGGCGAGATCCTCGACCCGCACACCGCGATCGGCCTTCACGCGGCGCGTACGGCAGGGCTTCCAGCCGAGGTTCCAATTGTTACCCTCGCTACCGCGCATCCGGCCAAGTTTCCCGACGCGGTCGAACGCGCGACCGGCCAGCGTCCGCCGCTGCCTGCCCGGGTCGGCGACTTGTTCAAACGCGAAGAACGCTGCGTCGATCTGCCCGGCGACTATGACACGATCGCCGCCTACGTCGCGGAGCACGCGGCGACGGGCGCGTAGGGATGGCCGGGCTGATCCTGCAACCGGTGGTCATGACGGGCAGCGGATGGAGCGATTACCAACTCATCGACTGCGGCGAAGGGCGCAAGCTCGAACGCTACGGTAGCTATCGCTTCATTCGCCCGGAAGCGCAGGCCCTGTGGTCCGCTCAATATGCCGATTGGCCGGCTGACGGCGAATTCGTCCCCGGCTCCGACGAGGATGGCGGCGGACGCTGGCGGTTTGACCAGCCGGTCCCGGCAGAAGGCTGGCCGCTGGCCTGGAACGAGGTCAGGTTCACCGCGCAGTGCACCCCGTTCCGCCACCTCGGGTTCTTTCCCGACATGGCGCCGGTGTGGGACTGGATGCGCGGGCACCTGGCAGGGATCGATGCGCCGCAGACGCTCAACTTGTTCGGCTATACCGGGGTCGGCACGCTCGCGCTCAGCGAATGCGGCCCGGTGACGCACGTTGATGCGAGCAAGAAGTCGGTCGCCCAGGCGCGCGAGAATGCCGCGCTGTCGGGCATGGAGGATCGCCCGATCCGCTGGCTGGTGGACGATGCGGCCAAGTTTGCCGCGCGCGAAGTCCGCCGGGGCAAGCGCTATGACGGGATTATCCTCGATCCGCCCAAGTTCGGGCGCGGGCCCGAAGGCGAGGTCTGGCGGCTGGAAGACGGCTTGCCGCCGCTAATCGAGGATTGCCGCAAACTGCTCGATGCGGACAGCCGGTTCCTGTTCCTGACGGTTTACGCGGTGCGGATGAGCAGCCTGGCACTGGCCGGATTGCTGGCCGAGCATTTCGCCGACTTGCCCGGCACGATCGAACACGGCGATCTGGCGGTGCGCGAGGAGGGTGAGCGTGGGCGCTTGCTGCCGACCGCCATTTTTGCCCGCTGGCAGCGCATCGCCGACCCTGCCTAGGCGTCCGGGCCCTTGGAATTGGGTGTGAGACTGGGCGAGGTTCGCCCGAACTGGTCCTTGAACACCTCATGCGGTTCGGCACGGGGTCTGAAACCGATGTGCTTGACGATCGCGTCGTGCAGCGGCTTCTCGAACACAATCCCGGCACAGCTATCGCGCAGCCACGCAACTTTACCGGACACAGGATGGTTGCCCGGCAATATGAAGGCGACAATATCATCGGGCTTGAGCGAGGCTCTATCGGCTTCGATCATGCAGCCGGTTGTAGATAAATCATAAACCGACACTTGGTCGACCCGCCCCGCTACTTGCGCAGAGACATCCAGATCGACGACAAATCGGGCAACTGCTCTCTCGTCCATATAACTTAGGTTATATAACTAAGCTTAATTAAATCAACGGAGGCTTCTATTTTGTTGCAAAGCTTCACTGGCCTAGTTGCTTCGGGGCAACGGTCGCAGTTTACAGCCCTTGCCTTCGCTGGCATCGGCCCTGCAACAAGGGGATAAACCGATGCCCGACAGCCTCTTCCTTGAACTCGCCGATTTCGAACACTGGGTGCAGACCGGAATTTATTCAGAAGAGACCGGCAAACCGCAGCCGCTGCGCTTCACTGTGCAAGTGCGGATGAAACCGATTGCGCACTACGATCCCGACACCTCGCTCGATGCGAGCAAGAATTACATGGACCTGAAGTTCGCCGCTTCGAAGGCGCTCGATGGCGGCACGCACTTCAAGCTGATCGAGGCGGTGGCGGACCACATGTGCGAGACGCTGTTCCTGCAGGACAAGCGGATCGAGGCGGTGACCGTCAAGATCGTCAAACTGGCGCTGAGCGAGGCGGACGAGAAAATCGGCATCACGCTCCACCGCGAGCGGCCCTGACAATGCAGGCGGTGCTGCACATCGAAGTCTTGTCGGCCGCGCCCCTCGATGCCGCAGCGGCGTTCCATGGCAAACACCTCAAAAAGGCCCGCGAGACATTCACGAAGGCGGATGAGCTGGCGCTGGTGTTTCACCCGGCCGATCACACGCATCGCGCCTGGCGCCTCGCCGCGATTCAGGAACTGGCCCGCGAAGCCGCGCCAGGGCGGGTCAACGGGATCGTGGGTGACGACAGCCAGGCGATCGCGGAAATGCTGGCCTACCTCGCGAGTGCACCGGGGGTTACCGGCCAGCTTTTCGCCGTGGATGGCAAATTCGCCGGAAATGGCTAGATAGGTCAGACATGAGCTGTTCCACCCCCCTCGTTGACGCGTTCAACCGACGTATTTCGTACCTGCGGCTGTCGGTGACGGACCGGTGCGACTTGCGCTGTTCGTACTGCATGCCCGAGCAGATGACGTTCCTGCCGCGCAAGGAAGTGCTCAGCCTCGAAGAACTGCACAAGCTCAGTCTGGCGATGGTCGATCGCGGCATAACCAAGATCCGCCTGACCGGGGGCGAGCCGCTGGTTCGCCGCGACATGATCGAACTGGTCCGCGCGATCGGCCGCAAGCTGGGTGACGGGCTGGAAGAACTGACGCTCACCACCAACGGCACGCAGCTGGCACAGTTTGCCGGTGACCTGGCGGCGGCGGGCGTGAAGCGGGTCAACGTTTCGCTCGACACGCTCGATGCCGGGCTGTTTCAGCAGCTCAGCCGGCGTGACCGGCTTGCCCAGGTGCTTGAAGGCATCGCCGCGGCCAAGGATGCCGGGCTCAAGGTTAAGCTCAACACCGTGGCGCTCAAGGGCCTCAACCAGGACGAGATCCCGGCGCTGGTCAAATGGGCCCATGCCCACGGTCATGACATGACCCTGATCGAAGTCATGCCGCTGGGCGAAGTCGACGGTGAGCGGGTCGATCATTACCTGCCGCTGACGGTAATCCGCGATGCGCTGGAAGCGCGCTGGACGCTGACCGAGAGCGGCCATCGTTCAGGCGGCCCGGCGCGCTATGTCGACATTGCCGAAACCGGCGGCCGGCTCGGCTTCATCACCCCGCTGACCAACAACTTCTGCGCCACCTGCAACCGCATCCGGGTGACCGCGACCGGGCAGCTTTATGCCTGCCTTGGCGGCGCCGAGCAGGTCGACCTGCGTGCCGCGCTGCGCTCCGATACGCCCGGTGCCCTGCTCGCACTGGCGCTCGACGAGGCGATGCGGATCAAGCCGGAAAAGCATCATTTCCGCATCGAGCAAGGCTCCGGCCCGGCGCAGCCTCGCCACATGTCGCTGACCGGCGGCTGATTGGATGGGCGTGAAGCTGGTCTTCCTCGGCAAGCTGGCCGATCTCGCTGGCGCACCCGAACGCGAGATCGAGGCCCCGCTCGACTGGAGCGCGCTGGTCGAAGCACTCGAAGGACCGCTTGGCGATGCCCTCGAAAGTGACAAGGTAAAGCTCGCCGTCAACGGCACGCTGCTGTCCGAAAAGGCGGCGCTATTCGCCAATGACGGCGACGAAGTTGCGCTGTTGCCGCCTGTCAGCGGGGGCTGAGCCCGTGCGCGATATTCGCCTGCTCGACGCGCCGTTTGCACCCGGCGCCTATGTCGGGCCGTTCACCAACGCCAATCCCGGGCTGGGCGGTGTCGCCACGTTCGTCGGCGAAGTGCGGCCGGATGATGGGGTGACGGCGCTCGAACTGCTGCATTACGCGCCGCTCACGCTGGCGGGGATGGAGGTGCTGGCCGACCAGGCGTTTGCCCGCTTCGACCTGATGGGCCTGATGCTGCTCCACCGGGTCGGCGTGATGTACCCCGGGGAACCGATCGTGTGCGTTTCGGCCGCCTCGCGCCACCGGCGCGACGCGATCCAGTCAGTCGATTTTGCCATGGACCACCTGAAGAGCGACGCCTGGTTCTGGAAACGCGAACAGCGCGCCGACGGCTGGCACTGGATCGAACCGCGCGATACGGATCACGCAGACCTGGCCCGCTGGAATTGATTCTGGCGCTTTGATCGCCGTCAATGCGCGACGCTGCGGCGCGGGTGCATGAGTGCTCCACACATAGGAGCAAAAGCGATGACCCAACGTCTTACCCGCCAGGCAATCGCCGAAAAGGCAATCGTCCTTGAAGCGCCTCTTGTGCGCGAACCGGCCACGGTGGATCGCAATTTCGAGCTGCCCGCCGCGCTCTATGTCGGAACCGCTGCCGCCTATGTCGGCTTTGTCGTCATTATGGCACTTGGCTTCGGCAACCCCGGGCTGATCGTGCCGATGGGGATCATCGCTGTGTTTATTGCCATGTTTTTCGGGGTGCCGACGATGTGGATGCGGATGAAGCCCGAAAATCCCCAGCGCCTGACCAGCTGGAGCCGGTTTCAGCAGCGGGGCGTGATGACAGCCTATGGCCACACGCCGGCCAGCGCCGCGACCGTCCAGGTGCTTATCCTGCCAGTTCTGATCCTTGTTTGGGGGCTTGCTGTCGTAACGATTGCGGCACTTGTGCGGTAGGGTCAATTCGCAACAGTGCCGAGCCGCGCGGGGTCGACCAGGTCGATCCCGCGCGCACCTTTGCGGCGGATCAGCCCGTCCCGCTCAAAGCGCGTTATCGCGCGGCTTACCGTTTCGATTGTCAGCCCGAGCATGTTGGCGATTTCGCCCCGGGTCAGTGGCAGGTCGAACGATCGCGCCGGATGGCACGGCGAATCGCTGGCGCCCTCCGCCAGCCCCAGCAGCAGGCCCCCCACCTTGGCCGAGGCGCTCCGCCGCCCGCTCAGGGCCAGCAGCTCGCGGCTGTCGTGCAGGTCCTCCTGAGACCGGCGCAGCAGTGCTTGTGCCAGCCTCGGATACTGGTCCACCGCACGGCCGATTTCGCTCTGCGGGAGGACGCACAACTCGCTGTCGGTCAGGGCCACTACGTCGTGATGGGCAAAGGGGGCGAACAACTCGCCGACAAAGCCCGCCGGATGCACCAGTGCGAGGATCCGCTCAGTCCCTTCCTCGTCGACCGAAGTGACTTTGAGCGCACCCTTGATCAGCGTCGCGCACACGGCGTGCTCGTCACCGGCGGCAAACAGCAACTCGCCCCGTTCGAGCTTGCGTATGCGGCCGGACCGGGCAAGCGCGTCGCGCTCGCCTTCGCTCAGGACTGAACAGGCGGCTCGGTCGCGCACAGGGCAACCGGCGCAGGCAGTGGCCATCAGCGCAAGGTTCCAAGCAAATCGCTTACTACCTGGTCCTGCTGCCTAACTTGGGTGGCAACGGTTTCCCGGACAGTGTTGATCCGCCCAACCTCTGCACCCGCGAGCGCCGCGTCGACATAGAGCCGGTCCAGATCGGCCAATGCGATCATCGCCTTGCTGCGGGACGCCTCGAGTCCGGCCAGCGCAACTTGCGCTTCGGCCCAGCTGTCACTGCCCGCGTTCGCGCCGCGCGCGGCAGCAACCGCACTGCGCACCCGCGGTGTCTCTTGCGCAAAGGCACTGTTGGCGCTGGCTGCCGCTGCCGCGAGCTGGTCGAGCTGGCCAAGCACGGCTGAAGGCGTGGCTGGCGGCACGTAAGGCGCGGGTTCGACTGGCTGCAGCGTTCCCGCTGCCCGTTCGGCATCGCGTAAGTCGAGACTGGGGTAGGAACCCTGCGCCGTGGCACAGGCCGCGAGAACGGGAATGAGCAGCAGGGCGGGGTTGCAACGCATGCCAAGTGCCTTAGCTAGGGCTGGCAGCGCTTTCCAGCATTTGCAGGCCGTGAATTTTGCGCCCGAATCGTTGACAGGCTCGGGAGCATCAACTAACGGCGGCGCACTTTCCGGTGCCCGCTGGGCGCCTTTTTTGTCGTTCGTGCGGTTGATCCGGGGGAACGGCAGCAAATTATGAAACGGAATTGAAGACCATGTTCGCAGTCGT
>JBDSDZ010000033.1:0-4507 GCA_039920345.1 Croceibacterium sp. | reverse complement strand
TTGGCGCGCCGTTCGCCCAGCGCCAGGTTGTAGTCGCGCGTGCCGCGTTCGTCGGCATGGCCTTCCACGGTGGCGCGAATGTTCGGGTACTGGCTGAGGTAGGCCGCCTGCTGAGCCAGCGCCGCCTGATCTTCGGCATCGATGTTGTACTTGTCGGTGTCGAAATAGATCGTATCGCGGCCCGCCATCTGTTGGGCGAAATGCGCCTGCGTGCCAGGAACCAGCACGCCCGTGACAGGGCCCGGCGTCGGGGTGGGCGAGACGATATCCTGCGGCGGCGGGGGAAGTTCCGCCGGCGCATTCTTCTTGCATGCGCCGAGCGCGAGCACGCTGGTGGCCACGAGGGCGATCGCGAACTTGTTCATGCCAATTCCTCCTTCTGTTTGATGTCTTTTTCGGGGGAGCTTTGTGAGACTAGCGACCTCAAGGCAGGACCGGTCCCCAAGCCGGATCCGATGCCCCTACGGGAGTGGGCAGGCGGCGCTCGTTCCGTCCGGTCAGGTCGACCTGCCAGATCGAGGTTTCGCCTGAATTTTTGGCGGTGCGGAAGAACTGCACAATCCGGCCGTTGGGCGCCCAGGTCGGTGCTTCATCCTGCCAGCTATCGGTCAGTTCGCGCAAGCTTCCGCCCGACGGGCTCATGACCGCGATGCGCAAGTCGCCAACGATGTGGGTGAAAGCGATCTGGTCACCGCGCGGACTCCATTCGGGCGTCGCCGCACGGCCGCCGAAGAAGCTGATCCGGCGCTGGTTACCGCCATCGGCATCCATGATGTAGATCTGCTGGCTGCCCGACCGGTCGCTTTCGAACACGATTTTGGAGCCATCGGGCGAATAGGACCCGCCCACATCGATGCCTGGCCCGTCGGTCAGCTTGATTGCCTGCCCGCCACCTGAAGCCGGCACGCGGTAGATGTCGGTATTGCCCGAAATCGCCATCGAATACAGGATCGAGCGCCCATCTGGCGACCAGCGTGGGGCGAACGTGGTGTTGGGGCTTTCCGTCACCAATGTCTGCCGCCCGCTGCCGATGTCATAGACATAGATGCGGGCGATGCCGTTGAGATAGCTCACGTAGGCGATCTTGGAATAGTCAGGCGAATAGCGCGGGGTCAGCGCCGTGGCCTGGCCGTTGGTGATAAAGCGATGGTTGGCACCGTCCGAATCCATGATCGCGAGCCGCTTGACCCGGTTATCCTTGGGCCCGGTTTCGGCGATGTAGGCGATCTTGCTGTCGAAGAACGGGCTTTCGCCAGACAGCCGCGAATAGACCAGGTCGGCGCACTTGTGGGCCGCGCGGCGCCAGTCGGTCGGCGCGACCACCCACCCCTCGCGCACCAATTGCTGCTGCAACTGCACGTCGTAGAGATAGCAACCGACCGTCAACTGCCCATCGCCGCCAGCGCGGACATAGCCTTCGACGAGCATTTCGGCCGAACGCCCGCTCCACACACCGTAATCGGGCGCGGTAATCTGCGCATAGGCCGGGCGTGGCAGCGAATCCGGGCCGGTCGGGCGGAACAGGCCGTTGTTCTTCAGGTCGTTGAACACCACCCGGGCGAGTTCATTACCCAGCGCTGCGGTGCCTTGCGAGTTGGCCGGAGTTGGTGTGTTGGCGTTGGTCGCAAAGGCCGGAATGGCGATGCCAAGGTCCTGCCACGCGCTGTCGTCGGTGACCGAGCCGCTCAGGCCCTGGTCTTCGCCTTGCAACACGCTTTCAGGCGGCACCACGGGTGCGTTCTGCGCCGCTGCCGGGACAGCAATGAGGCACAGGCCCACGCCGATCAGGAGTGTGCGGATGGACATCGTCAAAGTCTCCTATCGAAGCGCAGCGAGCTCACGCGCTTCCATCTATCGTAAAATTCGTCGGGCAGGTCGAACGGCGCTGCCAGCTGCACCGCGCGGATTGCACGTTCGGCGTGGACCGGAGCCTGCGGCCGGTTGGAATCGTTAATGCCGGTTTGGCTGACCACGCGCGGCGTGCCTTTCAGGCTGCCATCGGGGTTGAGTTCGAAACTGAGCACGGTGACCAGCTGTTCGGTATCCACGCCCTGCGGCGCGCTCCAGTGCGGTTTGATCTGGCGGCTGATCGACTGGATCAGCGAGGCCGCCTCTGCCGCGCCGAACGTAGCCGCCGGGGTGCCGCGCGCATTGCTGCGTTCGCTGCCGCCAGTGCCTGCGAGGAAATCGGAACCGATGCGGCTGCCGCCCCCTGTTGCTGCCTTGGGCGGGGTGGGATCGGGTCGCCGGTTTGGCTGGGTGGTCGGGCGACTGGTCGGCGCGGCGCTGGGTCGGGTGACGGGCACGCGGGTCGGCTTGGGCGTCGGCTTGACGATGTCGCGCGGCGTCTGCGTCGGCACCGGCTGAGGCGCGGGCGGAGCGGGTACGGGCGCAAGCACCGGGGCAATCGCCGCTTGCTGCTCGGCCGATGGATCGGGTGCGGTGGATTTCAGGCTGACTTCGCTGGCCAGGCTGACGGTCATCCGCTCGGGAATCGGCAGCAATGTGGGCTCGTCGCGCACTT
The DNA here is from genome assembly GCA_039920345.1 of Croceibacterium sp. Taxonomy (GTDB): domain Bacteria; phylum Pseudomonadota; class Alphaproteobacteria; order Sphingomonadales; family Sphingomonadaceae; genus Croceibacterium_A. The sequence continues at coordinate 1,983 of JBDSDZ010000033.1, read as the reverse complement.
GCAGCACCAGCGCCGCAACCAGCGCCACGTGCGCCGCTGCGGCAATGCCGAGGCCGAGGCGCTCTTCGCGCGAAAGGTGGGCAAGGGTAGCCATGGCCATCGGGCTATGGAGCCTCAACTGAACCGTTGGTGACCAGCGAAATGCTGTTGCATCCGGCCCGGTTGAGTTCGCCCATCACCGCCATCACCCGCCCGTAATCAAGCGCGCGATCGGCGCGGAGCGTGACCAGCGCATCACGATCCCCGCCGCAGCGAACGTTTTCAAGTGCTTGCGGCAACTTGCCGGTCTCGACCCGGGCATTGTCGATGTAGATGAACCCTTCGCGGTCGATCGCGATGGTCACCTGGTCTGGCTGCTGGTCGAGCGCCTTGGCGCGGCTATCGGGCAATTCGATCGGCACGCCGCTGGCCAGCAGCGGTGCGGTAATCATGAAGATGATCAGCAGCACCAGCATCACGTCGACCAGCGGTGTAACGTTGATTTCCGCCATGGGTGCGCGGCGCGAGCTGCGCCCGCGGCGGCGTGAGGAGGCGTGCATCCCCATCGCCATCAGCTGCGATCCAGCTCGCGGCCGATCTGCGCGTGGACGCGGTCGGCGAAGCGGTGCAGGCGCGCTTCATAGGCATCCACCCGGTGGCTGAAGCGGTTGAAGGCGATGACCGCCGGGATCGCCGCGAACAGGCCGATGGCGGTGGCGAACAGGGCCTCTGAAATGCCCGGCGCGACGACTGCGAGCGACGAATTCTGCTGCTGACCAATGGCAAAGAAGCTGTTCATGATGCCCCAGACGGTGCCGAACAGGCCCACAAACGGGGCCACGGCACCTGTCGTCGCGAGGAAATTGAGCCTGCCGGAAAGCGCATCGGCCTCAGCCGCGACCTGGCCTTCCATCGCCTGGGCAATGCGGGCCTTGGCGCCGTCGCGATTGCGCAATCCGTCGCTGGTCGAGGTTTTGAGTTCGTCGAGCCCGGCGGCCGCTACCCGCGCAGATGGGTTGTCCTGCCGCGACTTGCCTTTGACCATCGCCTCGGGCTGGTCGGCCTCCCAGAAGGCCTCCTCGAACGAAGTGCTGCGGCGGCGCACTTTGCCCATGCGGAGCGAGAACGAGACCACGATGGTCCACACCCAGATGCTCGCCAGCACCAGCCCCAGTATCACCACCTGCACCACGATATCGGCATGGAGGAACAGTTTTAGCGGATCGAGCCGGGTCGGCACGTCAGCAGTAGCAGCAGCGAGGAGGGTCATGCCCAAAGTCATACAAGGTCTTTCGCGGGAAGGAGAGGTTCGAAGGCGCGGCGCCACGCGGCAGGCTGGCGGCGTGGTCGTCCGTCAGGCGAGATGAACCCGACGCGAACTGTGGCTTCGGCGAGCAGGACGTCGCCGCGCAACGCGCGCTGGTTCATCCGCACGCTTGCCGCGCCGATTTCGACCGCCATGGTGGCAATTGTGATCGCATCGTCGAGCCGTGCAGGGGCCAGATAACGGATCGACAAGTCGGCCACGGCGTACGTGCCCTCGCCCTGCTCGGCGGCCGCGCGCTGGTCGACGTTGAGCAAGCGCAACAGATCCGACCGGCCGCGCTCGAACCAGCGCAGGTAATTGGCGTGATAGACCACGCCTGAGAGGTCCGTGTCCTCGTAATAGACGCGCAGCGGGAACAGGTGCAGCGATCCCTGGAGTGTGCCTGAAGGCGGTGGGGGCAAGTTAGCTTCCATCGTCTTGCCACGGCCTTAGCGAACCCGCGACTCGGCTGGCAACCTCACTAAAGTTATTAGTTGTTCTGGCCCGGAAAACCGGGCCCGCCCGTGGCTAAGGCGCGATCATCGGTCCCAGCGGCGCACCGCCGAACAAGTGCACGTGAAGATGGGGAATTTCCTGCCCGCCGTGTGCGCCGACATTGGCGAGCAGACGATAGCCGGGCTCAACCAGCCCGTTTTCGCGCGCCACATGGCCCACCGCGCGCACAAACCCGGCGATTT
>JBDSDZ010000032.1:0-6234 GCA_039920345.1 Croceibacterium sp. | reverse complement strand
GCGATGTCCTGCCGCCACAGCGCCTTGTCGAACGGAATGGATGCGTTAATCTCGCGCATGATCGCACCGGGCCCTTCAGCGAAGCGCCCGCCCCACATCTGGTTGGAGCCTTCCATGCCCCGTTTGCCCTTGCTTTCGCTCACCTGCGCGCTCGCCCTAGTTGTGGGCGGTTGCGATAGGGAAAGCACTCCACCCGCGCAACAGGAGGAAACCTCCGTCCCTGAAAAGGCAGACCTTGCCGGCAAGGTCGATCGCAGCTTTGCGGGCCAGGCTGCTCCGGCCGTGACGCTGAGCGATCCCTCGGGCACCACGCTCAAGCTCGACACGCCGTCGGGCAAGCCGACGCTGGTCAACTTGTGGGCCACCTGGTGCGTGCCCTGCGTCAGCGAGATGCCGCTGCTCAATGCCATGGCGGGTGAACTGGGCGACGGGGTCCGCGTGCTGACGGTGAACGAAGACACCAAGGGCGCCGAAGCGGTCGAACCGTTCTTCGCCGATCGCGGGCTGGCGAACCTGTCCAAGTGGATGGACCCGAAAAACGACCTCGTGATCGCTTATGGCGGTGATGCCTCGCTGCCGCTGACAGTGATGTACGGGGCCGACGGCAAGGAAGTGTGGCGCGTAGTCGGCGGCTTCGACTGGTCCAGCGCCGAAGCACAGGAACTGGTCGCCGAAGCCGCCAAGGTGAGCTGAGCGAAAGGCGGCTCAGGCTGCCAGCGCGGGATAATCCGGCATTGTCAGGCCAAGCCGGCCAAGGGGATTGCCGGCCAACCCGCCCACGAGCAACCCCTGGATGCGTGGGCCGGGACCCATCCGCCCGAGCGGCGCCAGCAGGCCATCGCGGACCACCACCGGCCATGCAGCGTTGCTCTGATAGAGCGGGGTAAAAAGCGCGGTTAGCCGCTGGTAAAGGCGAACGTGACTCCGGCGCAATGCGACAGCTTTTGCCAACCGTTGTACAATCGGTTCATCGTGCCCGAGCGCCGCTGCCAGGGCGTAGGCATCGAGCAGCGCCATGTTGGCGCCCTGTCCCAGTTGCGGACTAGCCGAGTGCCAGGCATCGCCGATGTGGATCAGGCGCTCTTCCGCCGGTGTATCTGTCTCGCGGTGGGCATAGCGAGCAAAGGTCAGCTGCTCGGGGCTCTCGATCAAGTCGAGCAGGACATCGCATTGCGGCCACATGGCAAGCACATCGTCTTTCCATGCGGCGAGTCCGCGGTGTTGCCAGTCTTCAAACGCGTCCGCCCGCAGCGACCAGAACAGGGCCAGCTCGGCGGCGCCCTGACGTGTTCCGGTGGGCAGCACGCCGATCATGCGGTGAGCGCGGACGTAGCGTTGTTCGAGCTGGTCTGGCCGAAACGATCCGCCGCCGGGCCACGGCAGTGACGTCCACAAGGCTCCGTAAGGGAGATCTGATCCACTCAAGGGGAGCAGGGGCGTGGCAAGGCCAAGCGCATCGACGAGCAGGGCGTGCGTATCGGACTGCTCGCCATTGGAAAACACAAACGTCCGCCCGGCGCCGGACATCTTGCTGGCCGCGACCTCCCGCCCGGTGTGGAGGGTAATGCCCGCTTCGATGACCGCTTCGAACAGCACGCCGAACAGGCTGGCACGATGGATACCGAGGCCGAAAACCCCTTCCACCCGCATATCGGCGTAACGCGCATCGAGCACGGTTTCGCCATGTTCGTTCATACCGAACAATTGCCCGATCCGGGCGCCGCGTGCGACCACTCGTTCCGCCAGCCCCAAGGCATCCAGCACGGCCATGCCGGTGGGCTGGATCATCAGGCCCGAACCCAGTGGGCGCGGTTGGCCGAACCGTTCGTAAAGCGAAACCGAGTGGCCGGCGCGAGCCAGGAACAGCGCAGCCGCCAGCCCCGCAATACCGCACCCGGCGATGCCGATGTCGAGGTCCCCCATGACCAGAGCTTAGCGCGTCCGCGCGGCCTGCGGGAGCATGCGTGGGTGTCCTGTCACCCGATGGTTCGACAGGCAAAAATGGTGGGCGCTGACGGGCTCGAACCGCCGACCCTCTCGGTGTAAACGAGATGCTCTACCAACTGAGCTAAGCGCCCCACGCGGGGAAGCGGGCGATTTAGCGATTTTGCCGCGAGCGTCAACGCTGCGGGCTTGTTACACGGCCAGAGCGGCGGTGCGGCCGAGGGCCGCGAAATAATGCGCCATCGCGTCAGCCGCCGATTGAGTCAGGGCAATGAACGCACGGCGACGGTCACTGTCGTCCTCGACCCGTTCGAGCAATCCCGCCTCGGTCATCTGGCCAATCCAGCGCAGTGCAGTGGTCGGCGGGACGCCGCTGGCGATGCACAATGATGTGACCGAAACGCGGGTATGTTCGACCCGTGCGGCGCTGAGGTCGAGCAGCATGTCCCACGCAGGATCGGCAAACAGTTCGGAATCGAAGAACCGGGTGCGCAACTGCCGCTGGCGAATGATACGGCGGACAAGCCGCGGATCGGGCAAGGCCGGGCGCTTGCCCTGGACCAGCCGATCGCCCTGATCTTCGGTTTCGCCGTTATACGCAGGCGCGGGGCTCTCGAGACGGGAAATCCGGTCATCGCCCGAAATCGCGGCGGGAGCGCCAAAACGTTCGAGCCGCTGGGCGATATGGCCGACTTGCTCTGTCAGGCGCAGCAGGGTCAGCCGGTCATCCTGGCTCAGTTCGTGCAGGCGCAGATTGGGAACCTTGGCCAGCACCCGGCCAAGCGCAATCACCCGCTCTGCCCGCGTCGCATCGACGAGGATCTGCGGCGCCGACTGGTCGCAGCAGGCAAACACGCCTTCGAGCGCTTCGACGCTGGTGGAGATGACCATGTGCGCGCCGGATCGCGCGCCGCGTATGTCGAGCCGGGACAGCGCGGCCAGTGTCGCCCCGTCAACCGACGGGCAATCGAGCAGCACGACTTCACCCAGCGGACGCGGATCACCTTCGAGCAAGTCCGCCAGCGACCCGCATTCACGCACCGTCAGCCCGGCCGCCTCGGCATCGTCCCTGATTTCATCCCGCAGGTGGGCACGATCGGCGAAAATCGACACGGCTAGTGGCATGCCGGCCGAATCGTTGGCGGGCTGATAGGCGAAGTCGGCTTGGGGCATGTCCTCACTCCTGATTCGTTACGAAACAGAATGAGAACAAATGCGGATCAGGTCAAGAAAATCCTGCGTCTTCAGTCAGCGAAGGGATCGCGCACCAGGATCGTGTCGTCGCGCTCGGGGCTGGTGGAGACCGATGCCACCGGGCATTCGATCAGTTCCTCGATCCGGCGGATGTACTTGATCGCCTGCGCGGGCAGATCGGCCCAGCTACGGGCGCCGGCGGTGGTCTCGCTCCAGCCGTCCATCTCCTCGTAAACCGGCTCGCACTCGGCCTGATCGGTGGCATTGGCCGGCAAGTAGTCGAGCGACTTGCCGCGCAGGGTGTAGCTGGTGCAGACCTTGAGCTTGGCGAACCCGTCGAGCACGTCGAGCTTGGTCAACGCGATCCCGGTCACGCCGCTGATGGCGCAGCTTTGCCGCACCAGGACCGCGTCGAACCAGCCGCAGCGCCGCTGGCGGCCAGTGACCGTGCCGAACTCATGCCCGCGCTCGCCCAGCCGCTGCCCGGCTTCATCAGACAGTTCGGTGGGGAACGGGCCCGAACCCACTCGCGTGGTGTAAGCCTTGACAATGCCGAGGACGAAACCGGCCGCATTCGGACCAAGGCCGGAGCCGCTGGCAACCGTGCCACTGACCGTGTTGGAGCTGGTCACGAACGGGTAGGTCCCGTGATCGACATCGAGCAGTACGCCTTGCGCGCCTTCGAACAGGATGCGGCGGCCGGCTTTCTTTGCGTCGTTCAGGCGGCGCCACACAGGCTGCGCGAACTGCAGCACGAACGGGGCGATTTCGGTCAATTCGGCGAGCAGCGCGGCGCGGTCCACCGGCGGTTCCCCGAAACCGGCGCGCAAGGCGTCGTGGTGCGCACAAAGGCGGTCGAACTGCGGCTCAAGCTCGCCCAGATGGGCAAGGTCGCACACCCGGATCGCGCGGCGGCCGACCTTGTCCTCGTACGCCGGGCCAATGCCGCGACCGGTGGTGCCAATCTTGCCTTTGCCCGCCTGATTTTCGCGCAGGCCATCGAGGTCTCGGTGCAGCGGCAGGATCAGCGGGCAGTTATCGGCGATGCCGAAGTTGGCGGGGGTGATCGACACGCCCTGCCCCTCGAGCCGCTCGATCTCAGACTTGAGCGCCCACGGGTCGAGCACCACGCCATTGCCGATCAACGACAGCGTGCCGGTGACGATACCACTGGGCAGAAGGCTGAGCTTGTAGGTGGTGTTGCCGACCACCAGTGTGTGCCCGGCGTTGTGGCCGCCCTGGAAGCGCACCACCAGGTCGGCACGGCTGGCCAGCCAGTCGACAATCTTGCCCTTGCCCTCATCGCCCCACTGGGCGCCGATCACGGTAACATTGGCCAAGGGTCAGCGCCTTCCTGTGTAATCAAACCGCGCGCGCGTTAGGCGGTGGGGCGCGGCAGGGCAAGCCGTAGCGCCGCGCCAGCTCAAAGCTTGCGCGCTTCGCCGCCATCCAGTGTGTGGGTGCAGCCCAGCGCCGCGGCATCGTCAGCCTCGCTCAACGCGGCGACGGTGCGCCAGCCTTGCGCGCGCAGGGCCTGGGCCTGCGCGGCATCGTGGCCGAGCGGCAGGAACACCGCATCGCGTTTCGGCTCTTGTGCCTTGACCGCTTCGACCAGTTCTTCGGGATAGAGCGAGAACCCGGTCGCGACTTCGGCCGAACCGCCGATGCGATACGTGCCGCCGCGCCCGAGCGTGCCGCGCACGCCGTCGGCATAAAGCGTAAATCCAAACCACGACTGGTATTCGAAGCCATGGCGTTCCGCCGGGTCGAGCGTCAGCCGGGCGCGCGACTGCACGCGGGCGGCGATCTGGCGCAGCCCGTCGATACGGCTGGCGAGAGCGCCGACGCCGTCAATTTTGGCCAGTTTTTCGATCGCGCTGTCGAATGGCCCGCTGGCGTAGAGCAGCGGCAGGTAGGCCTCGCCCCCCGCGTCGCGCAAGGCTCCGGCGTCCTTGGCATCGAGCTCGCGGCGCACGGCCTGGATCTGTTGGGCATCGAGCGGGAATTCTTCAGCCGCCAGCGTGTCGACGAGGTCCGGCAGCGTGAAATCGACCGAGATGCCAGTGGCACCCGCCGCTTCGAGCGAGGCGATCGCCAGCTCGACAATCTCCGCCGCGGCGGCCACCGTATCGCTGCCAATCAGTTCGGCGCCCAGCTGCAGGCTTTCGCGGCGCGGGTCGAGCTGGTCGCCGGCGATGCGCGCCACCTGCCCGGCGTAGCACAACCGCAGCGGGCGCGGCGCATCGGCCAGGCTAGTCGCGGCAATACGCCCGACTTGCACCGTCATGTCCGAGCGCAGCGCCAATGTGCGCAGGCTGCGCGGATCGACGAAACGGAACAGGCGGCGCGTCTGGACCCCGTCCATCCGGCGCGCCATCGATTGCATGAATTCGATCAGCGGCGGGCGCACCCGGTCGTAGCCGTGAGCGTCGAGCACGCCCAACACCGCGCGCTCGATCCGCACCGCCGCCGCCGTGCTTTGCGGCAGGCGGTCCTCCAGCCCTTCGGGCAACAAGTCGGCAGCGGGATCGATCATGCGGTGTCCCCTAGCCTAGAACGCCAGCGCCTTCACCATTTTCACGCCCTGCAACTGGCAGGCGCGATCGATGACGGTGGACGGGATCGGCTGGTCGACGCTGAGCAGCAGGATCGCTTCACCGCCAGTGTCGCGCCGGCCGAGGTGGAAGGTGCCGATGTTGATGCCCTCTTCTCCCAGCAGCGAGCCGATGCGGCCGATGAAGCCCGGCGCATCCTGGTTGACGATGTAGAGCATGTGCCCTTCCAGATCGGCTTCGATGCCGATGCCAAAGATTTCCACCAGCCGCGGCGATTTGTTGCCGAACAGCGTGCCCGCGACCGAACGATCGCCCTGGCTGGTCGCGACTGTGACGCGCACCAGCGTGTGGTACACGCCTTCGCGGTCATGCCGCACTTCGCGCACATCAAGGCCGCGCTCCTTGGCCAGGTACGGCGCGTTGACCATGTTCACGGTGTCCGAATACTGCCGCATCAGGCCCGCCAGCACCGCGCCGGTAATCGGCTTGGGATTGAGCTGGGCAGCGGCGCCTTCGACTTCGATCGAGATCTTGTCGAGGT
>JBDSDZ010000031.1:0-4065 GCA_039920345.1 Croceibacterium sp. | reverse complement strand
CATACGACAGGATGACGATCGGATCGGATTCGGAGAACTGGGCCATGGCGGTTAGAACCTTTTGCGAGAACGGGATGGGCGCTCCCTAATGTTGGACCTCGGACAAGGCAATTCCACCATCCGTTTCACACTTTTGGCAATATTCCTCTTCGGCAGTGCTGTTCCGGCGCTGGCAGAGGCGCCCGAACGGCGCCAGATCGATGCCTCGACCGGGCAAGATTTTCCCTGCAGCGCCTCGGTGCGCCGCCACCTGCTCAACGCCGATCTCGTAGCTGACCGCAAGGATGACGCCCTGCGCAGGGCGGCCGAGCTCGCGAGGGACGGTTTTGTGTTCACCGCCGCCGCGCGCGAGATATGCGCGGTCTCCGTTGGGGAAGAGGCTCCGGAATTGCCCTGATTTTGCCCCGCTGCGCCCTTGCAGTCTCCCCGCCCTCGTCCTAGAGGCGCAACCGAATTCAACCGTTTGTTTCATTGCCCAGAGGCTTTGTGGTCGACCTCAGCCAATACCTGCCGATCCTGATCTTCCTGGCGATTGCCGTTGGGCTGTCTGCGGCGTTCGTGTTCCTGCCGATGGGCGTGTCCCGGCTCACGGGCACGCATAACCCCAACTCGGAAAAGAACAGCGAATACGAATGCGGCTTCCCTGCATTCGAGGATTCGCGCAGCCAGTTTGACGTGCGCTTCTACCTCGTGGCGATCCTGTTCATCGTGTTCGACCTCGAAGCGGCGTTCCTGTTTCCGTGGGCGGTCAGCCTCGATGTTACCGGCTGGGCCGGCTGGACCACGATGATGGTGTTCCTGTTCGAACTCGCCGTGGGCCTGGCTTACGCGTGGAAAAAGGGAGCGCTGGAGTGGGAATGAGCGAGAGACCGCGCCTCGATCATGCCCTGGCCAATCCAGCCGCAACCACGGCTGGCGGGATGGAAGTGAACCCGGCGATCCACCCGGACATCCTGATGCCGGGCGAGGACTACTACAACCAGCTCAGCACCGAGGTGAATGACAAGGGCTTCCTCGTCACCAGCACCGAGGACCTGTTCCAGTGGGCCCGCACGGGCTCGCTGTGGTGGATGACCTTCGGCCTCGCCTGCTGCGCGGTCGAGATGATCCACGTCAACATGCCGCGCTATGACATGGAGCGTTTCGGCGCTGCCCCGCGCGCCAGCCCGCGCCAGAGCGACGTGATGATCGTGGCCGGAACGCTGTGCAACAAGATGGCCCCGGCACTGCGCAAGGTTTACGACCAGATGTCCGACCCCAAGTACGTGATCAGCATGGGCAGCTGCGCCAATGGCGGCGGCTATTACCATTACAGCTATTCGGTCGTGCGCGGGTGTGACCGGATCGTGCCGGTCGATATCTATGTGCCCGGGTGCCCGCCGACGGCCGAAGCGCTGCTGTACGGTGTGATGCAGTTGCAGCGGAAGATCCGCCGCGAAGGGACGCTGGAACGGTAATGGCCACCGTCCTGCATTCGGCCCCCAGGATCGCCTCCAACGATGGCGTGAAGGCCACGCTCGTCGCTGCGCTGGGCGACATGGTTGTCGCGTCCAAGGAAGAGCACGGCGAGATTGTGATCGGCGTGGTGCGTGAACGGATCGAGGACGCGCTGCGCCTGCTGCGCGACAGCCACGACTACCAGCAGCTGATGGAAATCGCCGGGGTCGATTACCCGGGCCGCGCGGAGCGGTTCGAGGTGGTTTACATGCTCCTCAGCCTGACGAAAAATCACCGCATCATGCTCAAGGTCCGCGCGGCCGAAAACACGCCCGTGCCGACGGTCACTACGCTGTGGCCCAACGCCGGCTGGCTCGAGCGCGAAGTGTTCGATCTTTATGGCGTGCTGTTTGACGGCAATACCGACCTGCGCCGGATTCTGACCGATTACGGCTTCGAAGGGCATCCTTTCCGCAAGGACTTCCCGCTCACTGGCTATCAGGAACTGCGCTACTCCGAAGAGGAAAAGCGCGTCGTCTATTCGCCGGTCGAACTGGCGCAGGACTTCCGTACCTTCGAATTCATGAGCCCATGGGAAGGCGCCGAGTACATCCTTCCTGGTGATGAGAAGGCCGTTCCGCCGCCCCCGCCGGTGGATAGCCCGAAGACGACCGACAAGCCCGCCGATACCGGCGCTGGCGCGAAGGCTGACAAGAAAGCCGCCAAGAAGCAGTCGAACGGCTCGCCTGCGCAGAAGCGCACGGCGACGAATGACCCCGGCGCGCCGGCGCCGACCGAGGATCGCCCGGCGCGCAAGCCGCGTGCTGCCAGTGGGCGCGATACCAAGCCCGCGACCACGCCCGAAGCCGCCCCCAAGCCGCGCAAGCCGAAAGGATAGGCGCATGGCCAGTCAGCTGAACCGCCAAACCCGCCTGCTTTCGGTGCTCGCCATCGGCACGCTGATGCTCGCGGGTTGCTCGAGCGAGAAGAAGGGCGAGACAGCCGACGATTTTGCCGCCCGCGTGGGTTCGCGTGCGTCGGCAACGTCGGCCGAGCCTGCGCAGGCCGCCGTTGAGACAACCGCCGTGATCGCCGCTCCGCCCGCAGGCGTGGATGTCACCACGCTAGAGAAGCTCGGCAATATTGCCGGGGTCGATCTGGGCCCACGCGCGGGGGGCTGCACGTTCTCCAGTGGCGGGGTTGAAATGCTCACGTCCGCCGCTCCGGCCGACATTACCCGCGCCGGGCGCGGTGTTATTCGCGCGGGCGGCACGCTGTACCAGCTCGCGTCCACCGGCGGGTTGCCCGCGCTGCGCAGCGGCACGCGCTTTAGTGGCGAAGGCGTGACGGTGGACGTCAACGCCGCCGGCCAGGCCTCGAGCATCATCGTTACCGACGGGGTGGGACGGTCGAAGTCCTACACCGGCAGCTGGGTTTGCGCCTGATGTCGATGCAACTTGAAACCTCGCCTACCACGGGCGACGAGGTGATCACCAACTACACGATCAACTTCGGCCCGCAGCATCCGGCGGCGCACGGCGTGCTGCGCATGGTGATGGAGCTGGATGGCGAGATTATCGAGCGGATCGATCCGCACATCGGCCTGCTCCACCGTGGCACCGAAAAGCTGATCGAGTACAAGACTTACCTGCAGGCGCTGCCGTATTTCGACCGGCTCGATTACTGCAGCCCGCTGTGCATGGAACACAGCTATGTGCTGGCGATCGAGAAGCTGCTCAACCTCGAAGTGCCGATCCGCGCGCAATACCTGCGGGTGCTGTTTGCCGAGCTGACGCGCATTTCCAACCACATGCTCAACATGGGGTCCCACGTGATGGACGTGGGTGCGATGACGCCGAACCTGTGGCTGTTCGAAATCCGCGAGGACACGCTCAACTTCTTCGAACGCGCCTCGGGCGCGCGGATGCACTGCGCGTGGTTCCGTCCGGGCGGGGTGCACGAGGACGTGCCGCTCAAGCTGCTGACCGACATCGCCGACTGGCTCGACACCCGGTTGCCGCGCCTGTTCGAAGACGCGATGAGCCTGGTGGTCGACAACCGCATCTTCAAGCAGCGCAACGTCGATATCGCCGTGGTCAGCAAGGAAGACGCGGTGCGCTGGGGCTTCTCCGGCCCGATGATCCGCGCCGCCGGCGTGCCGTGGGATCTGCGCAAGAGCCAGCCGTACGACGTCTACGCCCGGATGGATTTCGACGTGCCCGTGGGCACCGCGTCCGATTGCTATGACCGGTTCATGGTCCGCGTCGAAGAAGTGCGCCAGTCCGCCCGCATCATGAAGCAGTGCCTGGCCGAAATGCCCGAAGGCCCGGTGGCGAGCGATGACCGCAAGGTCGTCCCCCCCAGGCGCGCCGAGATGAAGCAGTCGATGGAAGCGCTGATCCACCACTTCAAGCTCTACACCGAAGGCTTTCACGTGCCCGCGGGTGAAGTCTACGTCGCCACGGAAAGCCCCAAGGGCGAATTCGGCGTCTACCTCGTCAGCGACGGCAGCAACAAACCCTACCGCTGCAAAATCCGCCCGACCGCGTTCAGCCACCTCCAGGCGATGGACTTCATGTCCAAAGGCCACATGCTCCCCGACGCAACCGCCATCCTCGGCGCGATCGA
>JBDSDZ010000030.1:0-7672 GCA_039920345.1 Croceibacterium sp. | reverse complement strand
CCCGGTTCTTCTCATTAGCGGTCAGGTCAGCCGAGCCCAATCCGCCCGAACCGTCGCGATCGGCTCGATGCCCAAGCCTTATAGCGCGTTCGAGATGGTCGAAGCCGTGACTTATCTGCTTGCTCATCTTCGCGGAGACGAGACGCTCGCCCCGCCAGCAGGGTTGGAAGTGTTCGATTCAAAGTCGGACGACCTTGCGCCGGCGGGATAGGTTTTCCGCTGGAAGCCATACAGCCGGCGCTCGCTTATTCGGTTCGATGACCGCTTTCCACCCAAAACGGACATTCGGCTGTCCTCGCCCAGGTCAGGCATCGATCATGTCGCGGTCGAGTTCGCCGGCGCGGTTCTGGATGAAATTGAACCGGTGCTCCGGATTGCGGCCCATCAACTGATCGACCAGTTCGGCGACCTTGAAACGCTGTTCGTGCTCGGGCGGCAGGGTGATGCGGGTCAGCGTGCGCGTGGCCGGGTTCATGGTGGTTTCGCGCAATTGCTGCGGGTTCATTTCACCGAGGCCCTTGAACCGGCTGATTTCGACTTTTTTGCCCCTGAAAACGGTCGCTTCCAGTTCGGCACGGTGGGCATCGTCGCGGGCATAGACGCTCTCCTTGCCTGAGCTCAGCCGATAGAGCGGAGGCTGCGCCAGGTAGAGATGACCCTGGCGCACGATCGCGGCCATTTCCTGGAAGAAGAACGTCATCAGCAGCGTGGCGATATGCGCGCCGTCGACATCAGCGTCAGTCATGATGACCACACGGTCATACCGCAACTGGTCAGGATCGCAGTCCTTGCGGATGCCGCAACCCAGCGCCAACGACAGGTCGGCGATTTCGCTGTTGGCGCGGATCTTGTCCGCCGTCGCGCTGGCAACGTTGAGGATCTTGCCGCGGATCGGCAGGATCGCCTGCGTCTTGCGGTCGCGGGCCTGCTTGGCGCTGCCGCCGGCGCTGTCGCCTTCGACGATGAACAGCTCGGTTTCGCCTTTGCCTTCACCCGAACAGTCGGTCAGCTTGCCCGGCAGGCGCAGCTTGCGCCCGCTGGTGGCGGTCTTGCGCTTGATCTCGCGTTCGGCCTTGCGCTTCAGCCGCTCGTCCATCCGCTCCATCACCGCACCCAGCAGCGCGCGCCCACGCTCCATGTTGTCGGTCAGGAAATGGTCGAAGTGATCGCGCACCGCGTTTTCGACCAGTCGCGCGGCCTCCGGGCTGGTCAGCCGGTCCTTGGTCTGGCTCTGGAACTGCGGCTCGCGAATGAATACCGAAAGCATGACTTCGCTGCCGTTGACGATGTCATCGGCGGAAATTTCCTTGGCCTTTTTCTGTCCGACCAGTTCGCCAAACGCGCGAATGCCCTTGGACAAGGCCGTGCGAAACCCCTGCTCGTGCGTCCCCCCATCGGGCGTCGGCACGGTGTTGCAGTACCAGGAGAAGGCGCCGTCGGACCACAATGGCCAGGCTGCCGCCCATTCGACCCGGCCAAGGTCATCGGGAAAGTCCTGCCGCCCGGTGAAGAACTGGCTGGTGACGCATTCCCGCCCGTCAACCTGTTCGGCGAGGTGGTCGGACAATCCGCCGGGGAACTGGAACACCGCGTCCTCGGGCACATCTTCGGATGCCAGCGCGGGCGCGCACTTCCAGCGGATTTCGACGCCCGCGTAGAGATAGGCCTTGGACCGGGCGAGCTTGAACAATCGCAGCGGCTTGAACTGGCGATCGCCGAAAATCTCCGGGTCGGGGACGAAGCTGACCGTGGTCCCACGCCGATTGGGCGTCGCGCCAAGTCGCTGGAGAGGGCCGGTCGGCAGGCCCTTGGAGAACTCCTGCGCGAACAGTTCCTTGTTCTTTGCCACTTCGATGCGGGTAAGCGCGGACAGCGCGTTTACCACGCTCACGCCGACCCCGTGCAATCCGCCGCTGGTGGCATAAGCCTTGCCCGAAAACTTGCCGCCCGAATGGAGCGTGGTGAGGATGACTTCGAGCGAAGACTTGCCGGGAAACTTGGGATGTTCGTCAACCGGGATGCCGCGGCCGTTGTCGCTGATGGTCAGGCGGTTGCCTTCATCGAGCGTAACTTCGATCCGGTTGGCATGGCCTGCAACCGCTTCGTCCATCGCGTTGTCGAGCACCTCGGCGGCGAGGTGGTGCAGCGCGCGCTCATCGATCCCGCCGATGTACATGCCGGGTCGCCGCCGGACCGGCTCGAGCCCCTCCAGCACTTCGATGGCCGAGGAATCGTAATCGTCGCCGCCGGCCGGCAACTGGTCGAACAGGGAACCTGGATCTTCGGGGGACATGGACAGGCTATAAGGCGCGGATTCGCAACGGTTCAAGCGCCCGCGAACCGGTTATCCGCCGCGCCCTGTCTGCTATGGCGCCTAGTTGAAGCGATCGGGGGCCGGATCGACCACGCTGATCGAGCCGTTGCCGACCCGCCGCACTTCCATCGACCGTTCGCCCACGCCGGTGTTGCGGAAGCGGAATGGACCGTCGAGCCCGAGGAAACCGTCACTCGCCAGCACCCGCGCGGTGGGGAACTTGCGCCCCGCCGGCCAGTCGCGGGCGATCCGCAGCGTCAGCAGCACCGCGTCATAACCCAGCGTCGCAATGCGATAGGGCTGTTCGCCAAAGCGCGACTGATAGCTGGTCACAAACTGGCGATAACGCGCGTCGGACACGGCAGAGAACCACGCGCCGCGCAGGCCGGCATTGCTGGCGATCGTGGGCTCGTCGCTCCACAGTTCGGTGCCGAACATCTGGATCGGGGTCCGCGGATCGCGCAGCTTATTGGCGGCCAGGCCCGACAGGCGCGCCCCATCGGCGATCAGCACGGCGTCGAACCCGCCCTTGGCTTTGAGGCGTTCGGCGGCGCTGATGATCGAGGTGTTGCCCCGGTCATAGCGCTCGGTCGCCACGACCGTCCCGCCGACGCGGCCGACAGCTTGCGACAAGGCTTCGCCCGCTCGGCGGCCATAATCGCCGTTGGGCAACAGCGCGGCATAGCGGCGCGCGCCCTGGGTGGCGAGAAAGCTGACCGAGCGCGTCACCGATTGTTCGGGTGCGTGGCCCATCACGAACACGTCAGGTTCGGCCACTGAGGTATCATTGGAGAAGGTGATCAGCGGAACGTCTGCCGGGCGCGCCTGCGCCAGCACCGAAGCGACATCTTCGCGCACCAGCGGGCCGAGGATGAGCTGGTTGCCATCGCGCAGGGCATTGGCGGCGGCGGATCCGGCACCCGTTGCGGTATCGTAAGTGGTGATGCGCAGGTTCTGGGCGTTGGTGTCGAGCAGCGCCATCGTGGTGGCATTGGCGATCGAACGCCCGACCGCGGCGTTTTCGCCCGACAGCGGCACCAGCAGCGCCACTCGGTGACGCCCGGTGTCTGTTGGCAGTACATCGCCGCTCGGGCCCGGTGCCGGGGTCGGGGCGGGGCCGGGGCGGGGGCGGCCGGAATTGGGGACGACCTGGCACGCGGCCAGCAATACGGTGAGCAGGGCGGCGGATGCTCCGCGCCGGGTAATCGCCAACATGCTTGCGGCTTCCTCTGTATGTGGGCCACAAGCGCCGCGTGAGCGACGACCGACCCGAACCTTTATCTCCCGGCCTCTATATTGTCGCGACCCCGATTGGCAATCTCGGCGACATGACCGTGCGGGCAATCGACGTGCTTTCGCGGTGTGATGCGATTGCCTGCGAAGATACGCGCGTCACGGCCAAGCTGTTGCGGCATCTGGAAATTTCCAAGCCCTTGTGGCGCTACCACGATCACAGCGCTGACTCCGACCGCCTGCGGCTGATCGATTCGATGCGCGACCGGGCGGTGGCACTGGTGAGCGATGCGGGCACGCCGCTGGTATCCGATCCTGGATACAGGCTGGTGCGCGATGCGCGGGCCGAGGGTATCGCCGTGACCAGCCTGCCGGGGCCGAGCGCGCCGGTCATGGCCCTGACCCTGTCCGGTTTGCCGAGCGACCGGTTCATGTTTGCCGGTTTCCTGCCCTCCAAGGACAAGGCGCGGCGCGAGGTGCTGGAGGAACTGGCCCGCGTGCCTGCCACATTGGTGTTCTTCGACACCGCGCCGCGCCTGGTCAAATCGCTCTTGGCCATCGGCGAGGTCCTGCCGGGCCGAGAAGTGGCGGTCGCGCGCGAACTGACCAAGCTGTTCGAGGAATGCCGCAGCGGCACGCCGGACGAACTGATCACGCATTACACAGCCCAACCTCCCAAGGGCGAGATCGTGCTGCTGGTGGGTCCGCCTCCCGAACAGGCGGCGAGCGGGGCCGATGCCGACGCCTTGCTGCGCGAAGCGCTCAAGACCGAGAAACCGTCGCGGGCCGCCGGCCACGTGGCCAAGATCACCGGGCTCGACCGCAAGTCGCTCTATGCCCGCGCAATGGAACTGCGCGGGCAATGACGCGCGCGGTTGCCGAAAGCCGGGGCCGGCGGGGCGAAACACTGGCCGCATGGTGGCTCCGTCTCCGGGGCTGGCGCATCGTCGGCCGCCGGGTAAAGACCCCGCGCGGCGAAATCGATCTTGTCGCCCGGCGCGGCGGCACCGTGGCGTTTGTCGAAGTGAAGTGGCGCAAGGGGGCTGAAGACCTCGCCAGTGCGATCGACGCCTATCGCCTGCGCCGGGTTGCCGCCGCCGCAGAGGCGGTCGCCCATCGCTATGCCAGGGCGGGCGAGACAGTGCGGATCGACGTGCTGCTGCTTGCGCCGGGGCACTGGCCACGCCACATCGTCAACGCCTGGCAGCCGTGAAGGGATTAGCATGTCGTTACGCGTCGCGGTCCAGATGGACCCGCTGGAAAGCATCAACATCGCGGGGGATTCGAGCTTTGCGCTGATGCTGGCAGCGCAGGTGCGCGGGCATTCGCTGTGGCATTACGATGTCCGCACGCTGGCGTGGGAAAATGGCCGGATCACCGCCTGGGCACAGCCCGTCACCGTCCAGCGCGTGGCCGGCGATCATCACCGATTCACCGGCGAACTGGCCAAGATTGATCTCGCCAGCGATATCGATGTGATCCTGATGCGGCAGGATCCGCCGTTCGACCTCGGCTATATCAGCGCCGCGCTGCTGCTCGACCGGCTGAAAGGCACCACGCTGGTGGTCAACGATCCGAAAAGCGTTATCAACGCGCCGGAAAAGATGTTCGTGCTCGATTACGCACGCTTCATGCCGCCGACGCTGATAGCGCGGAAGATTGACGATGTGCGGGCCTTCCAGCGCCAGCATGGCGCGCTGGTGATCAAGCCGCTCCACGGCAACGGCGGTAAGGCGATCTTCAAGGTCGAAGCAGACGGGACCAACCTTTCCGCCGTGACCGAGCTGTTCGGCCAGGTCTGGCCCGAGCCTTTCATGGTCCAGCCCTTCCTCCCCGAAGTGGCCGAGGGCGACAAGCGCATCGTGCTGATCGACGGTGTGTTCACCGGCGCGATCAACCGTAAGCCGGGCGAGGGCGAGTTCCGTTCCAACCTGGCGCAAGGCGGCTATGCCGAAGCGGCCACGCTGACCGCGCGCGAAGAAGAAATCTGCGCCGCGATAGGCCCCGAACTCAAGGCGCGCGGACTGGTGTTCGTGGGCATTGATGTGATCGGCGGCAAGTGGCTGACCGAGATCAACGTCACCAGCCCCACCGGCATCGTCGTCATCGACCAGTTCAACGGCACCGACACGCCTTCGCTGATCTGGGACGCGATCGAGGCACGGTTACGCGACGCAGCCGGTTGACGTTTCGCAACTCCGCATGCTGTCTGGCGGTTGTCTTCGCGTCCGCCTCGTGCTCGCGCGATGATCCGCTCAGTGTGCAAACGCAGCCGGGCGGCGAAGTCGAGTTGGTGCATGTGCTTCTTGGTTCCGGAGACCAGGCGGTTTGTATCAGCAAATCTCTGCAGGAGCACTGCGGCGCCCGCTCCGCCGATGTTCTTATAAGGAATGCTCCAAACGGTAGCGGAGTCTATCCGGAATGGGAGAATGAGCACATGGTGCGCATCGTGGTCCGTCAAGGGACCGTCGTCAGGTCGGCTCGCTCATCTCATGACGGCAAGATTTCGATATCCGTCATAACTCAGTGACGGAATGTTCCAAGCTCTCGTCCAAACTTGCAAAACTACACTCTAGGTTTGGCTGACGAGAACTTCGGGCGAGGCCAGTCGTTACCCCGCCATGCACGACCTTATCATCGAGCTGATTTCACGCGGCGGCTATTGGGGAATCCTGTTCCTGATGGCGCTCGAGAACCTGATTCCTCCAATCCCGTCGGAAGTCATCATGGGTCTTGGCGGGGTGCTGGTGGCGCGCGGACAGATGGATTTCTGGATCCTGCTGCTGGTCGGGACGATCGGTTCCACCGCGGGCAATTACGCGTGGTTCTGGGTTGGCGACAAATGGGGGTATGACCGGCTGGGCCGCATGGTTGAGCGCCATGGCCGGTGGCTCACGCTCGATTTCAAACACATCCAGCAAGCGGCCCGGTTCTTCCAGAAGCACGGCCAGTGGGTGGTGTTTTTCCTGCGCTTCTCGCCCATGCTGCGCACGATGGTCTCGCTTCCGGCGGGCCTCGCGCACATGTCGGTCTGGCGCTTCCTGCTGTTCACCTTCGTTGGCGCCGGGATCTGGAATGCGCTGCTGATCGAAGGCGGACGCCGCCTCGCCCCCTACATCGACAAGTACCAGCAGTGGTCGAGCTGGGCGATTATCGGTCTCATCGTCCTGGCGGTGCTGTTTTACATCTACCGCGTCGCCACCTGGAAGCCGCGCGAGGGCAACGCAGACTAGCCCTTTTCGCGCGGATGCGCGGCGCGATAGGTCTCGAGCATCTTGGCTGCATCGACCTTGGTATAGATCTGCGTCGAGCCGAGGCTGGCGTGGCCGAGCAGCTCCTGCAAGCTGCGCAAATCCGCCCCCGCGCCGAGCAAGTGCGTGGCGAAGCTGTGGCGCAAGGCGTGCGGCGTGGCGCTGGCGGGCAGGCCGAGCGCGATCCGCGCCCGCGCCATCGCCTTTTGCACCATGCCCTGGCCCAATGGGCCGCCCTTGGCCCCTTTGAACAGCGGTTCTGTCCCGTTGAGCGGCCACGGACAGCGCGCAGCATAATCGGCCACCGCCGAGCGGACGATCGGCAGGATCGGCACCACGCGCTGCTTGTTGCCCTTGCCGGTGACAGTCAACGTCTCACCCAGCGGCACGTCGGCGCCGGTCAGTGACAGCGCCTCGGCAATACGCATCCCGGCGCCGTACATCAGCAGCAGCACCGCCCGGTCGCGCGAACCGATCCACTCTTCGGCGGCGGAGGCAGCGACGGTCTCGGCAATATTGGCGGCATCGTCAGGCGTAACGGGGCGGGGCAGGCCCTTCTTGATCCGCGGCCCGCGCAAACGCGGCGCAGAGGTATCGGCGGCATCGACTTGCTGGCGGGCAAACGCGAGGAAGCCCTTGAGCGCCGACAACTCCCGCGCGGCGGAGACATTGCCGATCCCGTCTGCCCGGCGCGCGGCAAGCTGGCCGCGCAAGTCCAGCGCACCAAGGCGGGCAAGGCCGTGCCAGTCTTCCACCGCCAGTTGATCCAGCCACCGCGCGGCAGCGGCCAGATAGGCGCGGACGGTGTGCGGCGAGCGGCGGCGGGCATGGGTGAGGTGGTTGGCCCACTGCTCGAGCAAGTCGGCGCGGGTCA
>JBDSDZ010000029.1:0-18494 GCA_039920345.1 Croceibacterium sp. | reverse complement strand
AGCAAATTTGATCCTCCCTGAGCTTGCTCGGGGAGGGGGACCGCCGCCGCAGGCGGGGGTGGAGGGGTAGCTTCGTCGCGCGCTGCCCCTCCACCATGTTGCGCATGGTCCCCCTCCCCGAGACGAGCTCGGAGCGGATTTTGGGCCGCCTTGGTCAGTGCAGCTAACGCCGCATCGCACGCTGCCGCATCACGCCCCGCGCGCACTTGCGCCAGCCTTGCGACCTGGCCTTCGCGCACTTTGTGGTTGTCCACCTCGAGCGTATCCATCGCGGCGTGCTCGTCGAGAGGGTACTTGTTGACCCCGATCACCGCATCCTCGCCCCGGTCCACCCGCGCCTGGCGCGCGGCGGCGGCTTCTTCGATGCGGCGTTTGGGCATGCCGCTGGCGACCGCTGCCGTCATGCCGCCCAGCGCGTCGACTTCAGCCATCAGCGCCTCGGCCTGCGCCACCAATTCGGCGGTAAGGGATTCCACGTAGTAGCTGCCGCCCAGTGGGTCGATCACTCGGGTGACGCCGGTTTCCTCGGCCAGCACCAGCTGGGTGTTGCGCGCGATGCGGGCGGAGAAATCGGTCGGCAGCGCGAGCGCTTCGTCCAGCGCGTTGGTGTGCAGGCTCTGCGTCCCGCCCAGCACGGCGGCGAGCGCTTCGACCGTGGTGCGGATGACGTTGTTGTAAGGGTCCTGCTCCTGCAGGCTGACGCCGCTGGTCTGGCAATGCGTACGCAACATCTTGGAGCGTTCGTCCTTGGCGCCAAGTCCGTCCATCACCTTGAACCACAGCGCCCGCGCGGCGCGCAGCTTGGCCACTTCCATGAAGAAGTTCATGCCAATGCCGAAGAAGAACGACAGCCGCGGCGCGAACGCGTCAATGTCGAGCCCGGCGGCCATCGCCCGCTCGGAATATTCCTTGCCGTCGGCGATGGTGAAGGCCAGCTCCTGCACCGCCGTCGCCCCGGCTTCGTGCATGTGATAGCCCGAGATCGAGATCGAGTTGAACTTGGGCATGTTGGCCGAGCAGTAGGCGATGATGTCGCTGACGATCCGCATGCTCGGCGCCGGCGGATAGATGTAGGTGTTGCGGACCATGAACTCCTTGAGGATGTCGTTCTGGATGGTTCCGGCAAGCTGGGCTTGCGCCACACCCTGCCGCTCTGCCGCGACGATATAGAACGCCAGCACCGGCAGCACCGCGCCGTTCATCGTCATCGACACGCTCATCTGGTCAAGCGGGATGCCGCCGAACAGGATTTCCATGTCGCGCACGGTGTCGATCGCCACGCCTGCCTTGCCGACATCGCCGTGCACGCGCGGATGGTCGCTGTCGTAGCCGCGGTGGGTGGCGAGATCGAACGCGACCGACAGCCCCTTTTGCCCGGCGGCGAGGTTGCGGCGATAGAAGGCGTTGGATTCCTCGGCGGTCGAGAAACCTGCGTATTGCCGGATCGTCCACGGCCGCCCGGTGTACATCGAGGCATAGGGCCCGCGCGTAAACGGCGCGAAACCGGGCAGGCCGGGATCGAGGTTGGCGGTGTCTTCGGCAGTATAGAGCGGCTGGATGGCAAACCCTTCCGGCACCTGCCAGCTCGCATCGCGGCCTTTCAGTTCCTTGGTGGCCTTGTCCTGCCAATCATCCGGGGTGGGTTTGGCGGTCAAAAGCCCTCTCCCCTTGCGGGAGAGGGTTGGGAGAGGGGTCGGCAGCGCCAGCCGCCGCTTGCGCGGCGATCCCCTCCCCCACCGCGCCTTGTGGCGCTCCTCCCTCTCCCGCAAGGGGAGAGGGCAATTTGGAGCCAATCAATGCGCACCGGGCGTTTCCATGATCTCGGTCAGTGTTCCGGCCATATCGTTGGGATGGACGAAGAAGATCGGGGTGCCGTGCGCGCCGATGCGAGTAGGGCCGAGGAGGCGCTTGCCCGCCGCTTCGAGCTCCGCGCGCGCGGCGGCGATGTCGGGCACTTCGAAGCACAAGTGATGCTGGCCCCCGAGCGGGTTCTTGGCGAGGAAGCTGGCAATGGGCGAGGCATCGGACAGCGGGGCCAGCAGTTCGATCTGGGTGCCGAGATGAGGCGTATCGACGAAGCAGACGCGCACGCCTTGTTCGGGCAAGTCGAAGGGCTCGGTCACCAGCGCCGCGCCCATCGTCTCGCGCCAGAACGCGATCGCGGCGCCCAAGTCGGGTGTGGCCATACCGACATGATTGAGCCGCCCGAGTTTCATCCACGCACCTCTCGCATCACCCGCATTGCCAGCGGGTTGGTTACACGCGCAACCGGTTAGGGGCTGCCCGCGAAGGGTCAAGCCCGGATGCTAGCGCGCTGCGCCCGTGCTTTCCAGCAGCGCGCCCACATTGTCGATTACCAGGTGCGGCAAGCGTTCGGGGGGCTGGGCGGCCCATTCAGCGGCCGAAGTGCTGCCGCTGGTCACCGCGATGCCCAGGGCGCCGCCGGAGCGGGCCATTGCCATCTCCGCCTTGGCATCATCGCCCACCACCGCGACATCGGCGGCATCCATCCCCAGTTCGCGTGCGACGAACGCCATTGCCAGCGCGCTCGGCTTGCCCGTTGCCTCGGGTTCGTATCCCGTCACGCGGGCAATCGCGCCGTTGATGGCGCAGGAATAGCCGAACGAGCGGCCATCCTTGGTGGCGAAATAGGGCACATCGGAAGCCGTCAGGAACGCCGCGCCGTCGAGCACCCGGCCGCAGGCGGCATGGATGTCGTCCATCGTGCAATCGGGGTGCCACGCGACATAGACCGCGTCTGCCCTGTCCGCTTCGGGCGAGCCGGGCAGGCAGCAGGCCACACCCATTTCCTCAAGCGCATCGGCCACGCCCTGCGTGCCCAGCACCAGCACCCGGGCATAGCCACGTTCGCGCATAACTTGCCCGGCGACCGAGTTGGGCGTGAACAATCGGTCATCGCGGATCGGCAGGCCGACGGCGCGCAGCCGCGGCGCCTGTACGGACGCGGGGTAGGCGCTGCCATTGGTCAGTGCGAGGTAGGGGATGCCGCGCGCCTCCAGTTCCTCCAGCAGTTCCACCGCGCCCGGCAGCACCTGATAGCCCCCGAGCTTGCGGTCGCTCAGGATCAGCGTGCCGTCGAGATCGAACATGTAGCCTTTCGGCTGGCGGTCGAGGGTCATGCTTCCAGTTCCAGCTTGAATCCGGCCTTTTCGACCGTGAGTTGGGTTATGTCGGTGCGTTTCAGCACATCGCGCAGCAGGTTCATCACCGCCACGGTCGACGGATCGTAGTGCCGCGGGGCGGGGCCAGCAGCCTCCATCGCATCGACCAGGTTTGCCGGCATGGTGGCGCGCAGGAGGAATTCCTCGTCCGACAAGGTGGGGCCAATCCGACGGCGCAGGTCGCTCAGTTCGGCCATGCCCGGTTCGGCCTGCAATTCCTTGGTGCGCGGGTTGGCCATGATCCGGTCCATGACCTCGCCCGCAATCGGCACATTGGGGCGGCCAAACCGGCCCACGGCATAGCGGATCACCTCGTCGGGCATCACGCCGTAGCGTTCCTTGCCGGTGACGTTGAGCATCGCCTGCGTCTGCAGCATCTGCGCAAACGGGGTCATCACGATCGGCCAGCCGAGTTCTTCGCGCACGCGGCCCATTTCCTCGATCACCGCGCCTTCCAGCTGCCCGATGCCGTGATCGGCCAGGTGGCGGCGCATCGTGCCGACCATCCCGCCGGGCAGCTGGTGCTGGAGATAAGCCGCGTCGAACGCCATCGGGCGCCCGGTGGGCAGGCCTTCCGCCTCAGCCAGCGCGGTGAAGTAATCGGCCACTTCGGCCACCGCTTCGTCGTCAATCTCGACGGTGTGGCCGAGCGCGCGAAGGTTGGCGATCATCCGCTGGATCGGCGGGTTGCTGGTGCCGTCCGCCGCGCCCCCGCTGGCGCATTGCACCGCCGCCACGCCCAGCGCTGCCGCTTCGAGGCAGGCAGGCTCGGCCTGCCCGATGGTGCAGTGGTTGTGCAGCTCCAGGGGCTTGTCACCGATCTCGGCCAGAATCGCCGGGATCAGCGTGCGCGCGCGTTGCGCGCTCAGCAGCCCGCCCGGGTCCTTGATATACAGCGCCTCGATATCCGGGCTCGCGGCCATCGTGCGCGCGGCGGCGGCATAGTGCGCGTCGTTGTGGATCGGGCTGATGGTATAGACCAGCGCGCCGATCACCTGCTCGCCGCCCGCGCGCTTGACCAGCCGGGCCACTTCTACGTTGGAGGCGGCATCGTTCATCGGATCGGCCAGGGCAAAGCGGCGGATGCCGTTGCGGGCCAGCGTGCGGAAGGCCAGTTCCATGAATTCGGGGCTGGCGGTTTCCCAGGCGATGAAGCGGAAGCCGGTGGAGAGGAATTGCAGCGGCGTGGTGCGGCAGATGTCCGCCATGCCACGGATCCGTTCCCACGGGTCTTCCTGCTTGTAGCGCACCGCCACGCCCATGTGGGTGCTGGTGGTGAAATCGATCGCGCGATAACCGGCCCGCTCCATCGCCGGCGCAATGGTTAGCGTGTTGGCGGTGGTGACGCCGAGCGCGCCCCACAGGCACTGGTTGCCATCGCGCAAGCTGGTCTCGACGATCTGGAGGTTGGCCACCGGTTCAGGCGCCCGTCTTCACGCGGATCAGCGATTGGCCTTCTTCGACCGGCTTGCCATCGACCGCCAGGATCGCGGTGACGGTGCCGCTGACTCCGGCGCGGACCGAGTTCATCAGCTTCATCACCTCGATGATGCCGATCATGCTGTCTGCTCTGACGGTATCGCCCACGGCCACGAACGGCGGCTCACCGGGCCGGGCGGCGGCGTAGAAATTGCCCAGTAGCGGGGCGGGGACATCGACTTCGCCAGCTTTCAACGCCGCCCCTTGCGCGGCCCCGCGCAGGCGGGGACCTCCCTCGCCATCGCCCGAGGCCTCCGCCTGCGCGGGGGTGCGGTTTGGCAAGGCCTCCTCGCGCTCCTCGCTCCGCCCCGACCACCCGCCATCGCGGCGGATGCGCAGCTTGAATTCGCCCACGGTGAGGTCGAGCGAGGCAAACTGCGAGGTATCGAGGAGCTTCGCGATTTCGGCGATGTCCTTGGCCGTCAGGCTCACTTGCGGCCCCCGAAGATGTTCATCACGTGCGCCAGCGGGTTGGCTTGCGGCGCGGCAACCGGCGCGGTGGCATCCTTTATCGACCACACCGTTTCGGGGCGCGATTGCAGCAGCAGGACGTTGCCCTGCTTGTCGAGCGCCCACTCGATGTCCTGCGCCTTGCCGTAGTGGCGTTCGATTGTCCGGCCGACAGCACGCAGCGCCAGCAACTGGTCATCGGTCAGGCACGGCTGCTTGCGGACCGCTTCCTCGTTGGCGATCTCCTCGATCCCGCCGCCTGCTGCGGGCACTTGCCGCGCGTGCTTGTCGGAAATGTCGCGTACCGAAATCTCACCAGTGATCTTGCCCAGCACCCAGCGGTCGGGCGTCACTTCGCCCGAAACCACCGAACTGCCGAGTCCCCAGGCGCCTTCGATGGTGATGACCGACTTGTCGCCCGTGGTCGGGCTGCGGGTGAACATGACCCCGGCGCACATCGCGTCGACCATCTGCTGGACCACTACCGCCATCGCCACGCCGTCTTCCGGCAAGCCGTGCTTGAGGCGGTAGGTCATCGATTCCACCGAATAGAGGCTGCCCCAGCACTCGCGGACTTTGTGCACTGTCTCGGCCCCGTCGAGCACCCACAGGAACGTGTCCTGCAGACCCGCGAAACTGGCGTCGTCGGCATCTTCTGTGGTCGCTGATGAGCGCACCGCGACCGGCTGCGCGCCGCTGCAAAGCTCGGCATGGGCAGCAAGAATGGCCTGCTCCACTTGGCCCGGCATCGGCTCCTCGATCACCCGGCGGCGCAGGGTTTCGGATAGCCGGGTCGCCGCGCCGAGGTCGGTCGGGTCGAGCGCCGCAACCTTGCTGCGCACCGGCTCGCGCCCCTCCAGCGCCTCGAGAAACGTCTCGAAGGCGCTGGTCGTGACCACGAAGCCCGACGGCACAGCAATGCCCGCACCCGTCAGCTCGCCCAGCGAACCGCCCTTGCCGCCCACCGTCGGGCGGTCGGCGATGCCGACGTCCTTGAACCAGGCAATCGCTGCGCTCATCGTGTCAGGCTTCCTCGAGTACCGGGTCGTCGTGCAGGATGGTCACCGTCCCGCGCCCGCCATCGACGCGGATGCGCTGGCCGTCCTTGATCTTGGTGGTCGCCAAGCCGGTGCCGACCACCGCGGGCAGCCCGTATTCGCGCGCCACGATGGCCATGTGGCTCATCGATCCGCCGATGTCGGAAACCGCCGCGCCGATTTTCTGGAAGATCGGGCTCCAGGTCGGGTTGGTCACCTGGCAGACGAGGATGTCGCCCTGCTGGATGCGGCCGATCTCCGCGACGGATTTCACGACCCGGGCCGTGCCTTCGACCACGCCCGAACAGGCGGCAAAGCCCTTGAGTTCGTTGGGATCGCCGTCGCTGCCTTCGTTGAGCCAGGAATCGAGATTGTCGCGGGTAATGCCCCACAGCATCACGATGGCAGGATCGTCGATTACATCGGGCACCGCGCCAAGCGCAGGCGACGTAGTATGCTTGCCCCATTCCACGATCGCCGCCTTGCGCTGGTCGACAATCGCCGGCCAGTGCTTGGGCCCGCGCGGCTCGGCCCCGATGCCCCAGCCGAGCATCAGGTCGATGATCGCACTTTCCAGCTCGTACTGGGTGAGGTGGAAGACATCGTCCTCCTTGCCCTCCGGCCCGAAGAAACCGTTCTTGGCCAGCAGCGCACCGAACTCCCTGATCTTGTTGAAGAACAGGTTGGTGTACCAGTGCTCGCAGTAGAACTTGTGCCCCTCGACATAGGGAAACACGCGGTGGGCGAGGCCGATCAGCTGGTCGTAGGTCGCGCGGTCTTCGTCGGTGTCGAGCAGTTCGCGGTAGTCCTTGACCAGCTGCTCGCGCTCGGCGATCAATTGCGCGGTGGGGCGTTCGATATTGGTGCCGGCCTTGATCTTCTCGATATAGCCCGGGAGCGCGGCGAACGGCAGGCTCAGGTCGTCGTTCCAGCTGCGATGGTAATGGTAGAACCCGTCGCCGCTGGAAACATTGAACCACGGGTTGCGGCTGGTCTCCAGTTCGCCAAGCCATTCCTTGCCCGCATTGCTGACCGCGTCGAGGTCGGCCAGCACCTGGTCGATATCCATGTTGTCGGTGAAATGGGCATCGACGCCCAGTTCGACTGCGCGGCGGGCGAGGCGTTTCACTTCTTCGTCCGGGCGGAAAATCTCGGCTTCCATGCCCGCAACCATGCGGCTGATGGCCTGGTCGGAAATCTCCGGAAAGGCCTTCTTGCAGAAGTCGAAGAAGGTCATGTACGCGCCGTAGCCAAGCAGCAGGAACTCGAAGTGGTGGTGCCACATCCGGTGGTAGCCCTCGATCTGCTTCTGGTAGATGTCGAGCAGCGCGTGGTTGGCGGCGACACCCTTGCCGGTGTGGGTGGTTTCGAGCGGCTCGTAATCGGGCAAGCTGGGCGTCGGCAGCGCCTGCGCGTCGGCGATCAGGACCTTCATCTTGACCTTCCACTGGTCGTAGAGGTCCTCCCAATGCTCGTAATAATAGAACGCCCGCTGCTGGAATTCGCCCACGCGCTCGGCAATTTCGTCCGGATCAGTCACCGCCACGCCGCCGATATAGACCCGTCCGTTGATGACTCGGTGATCGATCCCCTTGGCCGTGGGCAGCACGTGAACCCGCGTGTTGAACGCGCCCAGCGCCACATAGGCCGCTTCCGCCGTGATCATGTCAAAGTGATGCATCGGCTCGGGGAAGTGCATCGAGTTGTAGAACCAGAACTTGCCGTCATCCTCGGGCACGAACTGAGTGTAATAGGGATACGCCGCCTGCGCGGCTTCGGTGCCGGGTACGACCTTGAGGTCGCTTGGCAGGGGAAAACTTTTGGCGTCGGGCATGGTCGGCAACCTCTCTTGTATTGGAGTGCCCGGGGACCGTTGCGGCCTCTGCTGGCCGGGCGTCTTCCAGAAGGTTGCAGGTCTACTCGCGCGGGGCAACCTAAGGTGAGGATTCGCGCGCAAGGCCGATGGGACAATAGCGCACCCCGAATTGGGGTTATCAGCTTTCCTAACCGTTTATGACCAGTGCCCTAGCGTTACACCCTTAGTTAACTCCTCGTGCGGTAAACTGCGGGAACATGAGGATTTTGGGCGTGAACGAAGCAACAAAAGTGACCAGTCATCCCCGGACCGCTCAGCGCGATCGCGTTTTGCTCGGCGCGACGCTGCTTAATGCCGACGGTTCATACCCTGTCCGGCTTAGGGACATGTCGCGTTCGGGTGCGCACGTGGTGGCCGATTTCGACCTCGAATGCGGGACCGATGCCGTGCTGGTGCGGCCCGGCGTATTTGCCGCTGCCGAAGTGATCTGGGTGCGCGGCAACGAGGCCGGATTGCGCTTCTACCGCCCGCAGAACTAAGCGTCTTCAGTCGCGGGGCCTCAGCGCCCGGCGGTTACCCGGTCAACAAACGCCGCCATGGCATCGAGCGAAGGTGCGCGGCCACGAAACGGGCGCGCCAGCGACAGCAGGATGCCGACGTGGCCCACCCCCGGATAACTGATGTGGTCAGCCTCGACCCCGGCCTGTCGCAGATGCGCGGCAAGGGCTTCGCTGTTGCGCGGCTTGACTGTGTCATCGTCGGCGCCGGTCAGGAGTAGCGCTGGCGGATCCCCGGCGCCTGCCCAGGTTACTGGCTGGGTTTCGGCCGGATGCGGCCATTGACCGAACGCCGCCTGGCTTGACGCGACGTCGAACGGGGCGAAATCGTACGGCCCGGCGAGCCCGACCAGGCCTTTGAGCCGCGCGTGCTCGGCGCCGAGCCAGCGATCGTCGGTGGCCAGGATCGCGGCAATGTAGGCGCCTGCAGAATGACCAGCGAGCACGATCCGCTCGGGATCGCCGCCATAATCGGCGGCATGATCGCGCGCCCACAGCACCGCGCGCGCGCCGTCTTCGACAAAGCCGGGATAGCGGACCTCGGGCACCAGCCGGTAATCGGGGATGATCGCCACGAACCCGCGCGCGGCAAGCGCCCGGCCGACGAATGCGTAGCCGCTGCGCGAGCCGCTGTTCCAGCTCCCGCCGTAGAAAAACACCACCACCGGCCGGCCGGCCGCGCTGTCACGCGGGGCGTATACGTCGAGCTTGCGCCGCGGTCCCTCGCCATATGCGATGCCGCTGGCAACGCGCGTGCCCGCGCTGTCCTTGGGCACCAGCGTATCAAACGTTTTGAGCGGTGCGCAGGCAACCGCCGTCCCCAACAGGGCGAGCGGAAACAGCAGCAATCCGGCTTTTAACCCGCGCACCAATCTCATTCGCCGATGTGTCCGCGCCAGTGGCTGGGTGTCACGCCGAACCGCTTGCGGAAAGCGCGGGCAAAGTAGCCCGGATCAAGGAAGCCGCAGCGGAAGGCGATCTCGCCCACCGAAACGCCGCTGCCGCGCGGGTCAGTCAGTCTGTCGCTGGCGCGGTCGAGGCGGGTGGCGGTGAGTTCCTGGACGAAGCCGGTGCCGCTACCTGCGAGCAAGGTCTGCAAGTAGCGTTTCGAAATGCCAAGTTCGGCCGCAAGTCCGTCGGGTGAAAGCTCAGGATCGGCAAAATCGGTTTCGATACGGCGCAGGATTTGGCGTGCGAGCTGACCGCGATGACGGCTTTCAGTCGCTGGTTCATGAAAACCGGTCGCCAGCGTCAGCAGGGTGCCGACTTGTTCGGCAATCATTGGGCGCGGCAGCGGCGTTTCGTCAATTCCCTCAACTAGTGTTTCGAGCAAGCTACCAAGTGGCGCCCCCCAGCCAGACCGCGCGCTGACCGGTCGGCCGAGCAAGGCGTCGGGATCGGGCAAGTAGCGGTCAAGCCAGCCCAGCGGCATCATCAGGTCGACCGCCTCGTGCGCGGTGTCCATCTCCATCTGGTAGAAGCGGGTATTGTCGAGCAGCACGAACTCACCCTGCTGCACGGTGAAGCGCTTGCCGCCCATGCGTGTCTTGAGCGCCCCGCGGCGAGCATAGACCAGCTGGATCGAGGGCGCCGCTTTGCCGGCGTTGCCTTCATTGCCGCAATGGACCACGCGCTGCGCGGGGGCTTCCAGGCGCAGCAGACGTAGCTGGCCGACACCGTGGCTG
This sequence comes from Croceibacterium sp., assembly GCA_039920345.1. GTDB lineage: Bacteria > Pseudomonadota > Alphaproteobacteria > Sphingomonadales > Sphingomonadaceae > Croceibacterium_A. Next base: position 8,288 of record JBDSDZ010000029.1, on the reverse strand, counting down.
CTCCAGCGAGCCGCGAAATCGCCTTCGTCGAAGACACAGACATCGATCGGCGCGATGGTGCGGGCGGCCCAGTCCTGCCACTGCCGCACGGCCTCTGGCCGGGCGAGCCCGGCAGAGGACCAGCTGGCATCGTCGGGCTGGCGGGTTTGCTCCATGGTGGCAAGGTAAGCGTCGGCGGACCTAGCGGCAAGGCAAGCGAACGCGACCGAGTTGGCGTGCGCTCGACACAAATTGCCATTCTCGCGATAGCGCGCCGCTCGCGATCGCGGTATTCTGCTGCCATCTGTCGTGAGGGAGGCCAGCCATGGATTGCAGGATTGGATACGTCATCGTCGGCGTAAAAGCGCTCGACCCCGCGATCGTGTTTTATCGCGATGTGATGGGTTTCGAATTCCTGTACTCGGAGCCGGAGATGCATTGGGCTTCGTTCAAGGTCGGGGGCATGATGTTCTCGCTCGCCGAGGGGGCTGAGGACACTCACGGGACCGGCAATCGCAATACCGGCATTGGTTTCTACGTGCCCGATCTTGACGCGGCTTACGCGGAGCTATCGGGCAAGGGCGTCAGGTTCACGATGGGACCGGGCAAGATGCCGTGGGGCGGCACGATGGCGATGTTCGTCGATCCCGACGGTAACGAATTCTACCTCAACCCGGAAGAGTGAGCGGGTAGCGCGGCGGTACAGGGCTGATGGCCATCGCGATCCGCTGCCTGGCGGCGACCTATTTCGGCGGCTTCCATATCAAACCGCACCGGCACCTGTGGGGACAACTGATATACGCCGCGGCTGGCGTGATGCGCGTCCGCGCGGGCGGGATGCTGTGGATCGTGCCACCGGCGCGCGCAGTATGGGTGCCAGCTGGCGTTGAGCACGAAATCCACGGCCTCGGCGACTTCAGGATGCGGACGCTCTACTTTCCGCCCGAGATGGTAGCCCACCTGGCAGTGGACTGCTGTGCGCTCGAAGCCACGCCCCTGTTGCGCGAACTGGTGCTCGAACTGGTGGAGCGGTGCCCGGTGGATGAAGCCGACGCTTCCACCATGCGCCTCGCGGTTGTCGCGATCGACAGCATCGCGCAGGCCCGCACCCTGCCCCTGCAATTGCCGCTGCCACGCGATCCACGCGCGCTCCGGCTGGCCGACATGCTGCGCGAGGATCCCGCCTCGCCGGCTGGCCTCGCCGACCTCGCTCGGGCCGCCGGTGCCAGCGCGCGTACAATCCAGCGGCTGTTTCTGGCGGAGACGGGTTTGCCTTTCGCGCAGTGGCGCCAGCGGCTTCGCCTGCTCCACGGCGCGACCGCGTTGGGAGCGGGCAGGTCGGTCACCGAAGCGGGGCTCGAAGCGGGCTATTCCGGAACCAGCGCATTTACCGCCGCTTTCCGAAAGCACTTCGGGGTCACGCCCTCGCGCCTCGGTTAAGTCGCCTCATCAGGCCCATTGCCCCCCTGCGAACAGCCGCTAGTCTCCGGTGCGGATGGGGAGAGCGTGATGCGGTGTTTGGGGCTGGGCCTGGCAGCCGGACTGGCGCTGGCTTGCAGTGGAACGGCGAGAGCCCAGGACTCGCCGGGTCCGCTCGCGATTTACGGCAACCAGCAGACGTTCGAGATCGCGCCCGTGCTGGTGGCGGCGCAAGACTATCCGGGCGGCGCGACTGTCCGCATGGGCGGCATTCCCAACCTCGTGGGTGAGCCCGGCGCGGCAGGCTTCAGCGAAGTGGGCGCGGCCGATCTGGCGACCAATGCCGAAACCCAGTTGCTGCGGCTTTCGGTGGCACACCCGGACTTGCGGATCATCCTCGGCGTCAGCGAGGGGCTGTATCGCATCGTTGCGCGGCGCTCGGCGGGTATCGCCACGGTAGCCGACCTCAAGGGCAAGCGGATCGCGACCATCGAGCCGACCAGTTCGGGCTATTTCCTCCAGTCGATGCTGGCGCGCGCCGGCCTTTCGTTCGCCGACATAATCGCGCGGCCGATCGTGCCGCTGAGCGGGATGACCGAGGCGCTGGCCAAGGGCGAAGTCGATGCGGTGGTGATCTGGGAGCCGGAAAGCGAAAACGCGGCGCAAGTCCTCGGCGAGGACCTCGTCGTGTTCGGCGGCGAAGGCGTGTACCGCGAGTTGTTCAACCTCAACACCACCGCCGGAAAACTGGCTGACCCGCAGGTGCGCCCGCGCATCGTGCGCTTCGTGCGCGCAGTTCTTGAGGCCTCGGCCCAGGTTCGGCGCGATCCGGCGCGGGCGCAGGCGCTGGTAGCGCAAGCGGGCGGCTTTTCCGCCGCCGAGATAGCGGAAAGCTGGCCGCACCACCGTTTCGACGCCGGTTTCCCGCCCGACTTGCTCGATGTGCTCGTAGCCGAAGAACAGTGGCTCGCCGCGCAGGCCAAACGCCCGGCGCGACCGCGCGACGAACTCGCCACATTGATCGATACCAGCGTTTACGAAGAAGCGCTGGCGCTGGGGGATGACCGATGATCCGACGCCTGTTGCTGGCCTTGTTCCTGCTGTGCCTGGCCCCCGCTGTTCACGCACAGGCCGATCTGGCGCGCGAGACCGCCCAGGTGGAAGACTTGCGCTCGATCCGCGAAATCAAGCGGTTGCAGGCACAATGGGGTTATCTGGCGCTGGCGGGCGACTGGAAGGGCATGGCGGCGCTCGGCACCGAAACGGTCGAGATGGTCCTGCCCGACGGGAATGCAAAGGGCCGTGCCGCACTGGAGCAATGGCTGCGCCAGCGCATGGGCAACGGCGCGGACGGCATCCCGGCCGGTCGGCTCAACCTGCGGCTGTGGATCAGCCCGGTCGTCACGCTCTCGGCCACCGGCGACAGCGCAACAGTGCGTTGGCACCAGATCGCGCTTGCGGGCGAAAATGGGGTATCGGCCGACTGGCGCGGGACGACTGACGTGGTTCAGTACCGAAAGACTGCCGAAGGCTGGCGGATTGCGCACATCCGGCCCTACCTGGCGTTTGCCGGAAGCTATGCCCAAGGCTGGCGCCATGACGCCGCGGCACTCGAGCGGGCGCCCTATCACTACACCCCGGACGAAGCCGGCCGCCTGCTGCCCAACCGCGCGGCCGCCACGGCGCGCCCGGCCGAGGCATTGGCGCATGACGCATCGTTGCTGCTTGACCTCGGCACCGCGCAGAACCGCGTTTCGGCCTATGGCTATTACCTCGACCGGGGCATGTACGATGACATCGCCGACCTGTTCGCGCCCGATGCGCAAGTCGATGTCGCGGGGCAGGGCGTCTACAATGGTACGGCGGGGATACGTAAGTTCCTCGGCCGTTACGGCGCGCCGGGTTTGAGCGAAGGCGAACTGGCAGACCGCGCACAATTGATGCCGCTGGTGAGCATTTCCGACGATGGCTCCACCGCGCTGGTGCGGGTGGTCGAACTGGGCATGTACGGCCAGCACGGCGGCGACGGGTTCTGGTCGGCGGCGATCAACACCTTCCTGCTGCGCGCAGACGGTGATGGGCACTGGCGCATCCAGCAGCTCCACCAGCGGCCCTTGATGCGCGCCAACTACAAGGATGGCTGGGCGCATCCGCTGCCCGCCGCGCTGCCAATTGGCGAGAACTTGTTTCCCGACGGGCCCGGACAGCCGGTCGACACCAGCTATCCCGAGCATCCGTTCGCCATGCAGCAACTGGGCGGCGACCTGGTGTTCGCCCCGCGCGAGCCGGGTGGTTCGCTCAAACTGACCGCCAACGCGCTGGCCATGGCCGAGGCCTTCGACGGGGCAGAGAATGTGTCTGACGCTTATGGCTATTACATCGACCAGTTCGCCTGGCGGGATACCGGGGCGCTGTTCTCGCGCGATGGCTGGAAGGAGCTTTCCTACATCGGCACCTTCATCGGCCGCGACCATGTGCGCGATTCAATGATCCAGCGGTACGGCGAAGGCGGGCCGAGCAACGTGATGCAGACGCTGCACCAGAAGACCCAGCCCTACGTCACCGTTTCGGGCGACGGCCAGCGCGCGCAAATCCGCCTACGCCTGCTGCAGATGAACAGCTCTTCCACCAGTGCCGGTTCGATGATCTTCGGAATCTACGAAAACCAGGTCATCAAGGAGGACGGGCTGTGGCGGATTGCGGGGATGGACCTCGATTACGTCGCACTGGCCGATTACGCGGGCGGCTGGACCACGATTGATCCCGCTGCCAGCAGCCGCTTCGCCCCGGCGCCCGAACTGCTTGCCCGGCTTCACCCGGACGCGCCCTTGCGCGGCGAGACGTTTGCGCCTTATCCGCGGATTGCCCCGATGGGGTTTCACTTCGCCAATCCGGTCGGCGGCCGCGAGCCTGCCTTGCGCCTGACATGGTCGGATGGTCACCGGGAGAGATAAATGCGCCTGATCGCCATCGAAGAGGCCTGGTCGTTCCCGGCTTTATTGTCGCAACCTTGCTGACGCGAGTCTACGAAAGCCGGCGAAAGAAGGAGCGCGAATGAGTACCGGATGCGCCAAAGCCGCGCGGCAATGCGCCGTGCCATGGAAATGCCGAACGCAATTTCCATATAGAACCCGCGTGAGGGGGGAAATGCGATGATCGCGGGAATTTACGGACTGTTGGTGGTGCTGATGCTGGTGATGCGGTTGGCCCCGCAGTCGTGGTTCGGTCGCGTGCTGATGCGCCAGGTGGTCGAGCTCCCGCTGCAGTATCTTGGCAAGCTGGAGCGGCATCACCTGATCTTCGTGATCCTGATTGTGGCCATGGCGATGGTTGCGGGCGAGTTGGTGTTGGCATTGGGTTCGGTCGATGCTGCGCTGATCTACGCGCTCGACGTGTCGTTCTATATCGATGGCCTGCTGATGACGCTGGCATTGGCGAGCCTTGCCCGCACGCGGTCGGGCTTGGCGTATCTTCGGGCAAGCGCTGCGATGAAGATTGGACGCCTCAGGCGAGTATTCGGTCGACGGCGGACGCGCTCCGCCAGACGGACTTCAGTCAAGCCATCGAACGACGACGACCGTGATCCGGCCTTCACGCTGGCCGCCTGAGCATTCACGTGGCTGCACCGCTCACCGGGATCAAGGTCGTCGAACTGGCCCGCATCCTTGCGGGTCCGTGGGCCGGGCAAGTGCTGGCCGATCTCGGCGCCGAGGTGATCAAGGTCGAAAGTCCCGAAGGCGACGATACCCGCCGCTGGGGGCCGCCGTTCGTCGACAACGGCGACGGCACGCAGGACGCTGCCTACTTCCACGCCACCAACCGCGGCAAGCGCTCCGTCACCGCCGATTTCCGAACCGCTGAAGGCAAGGCGCTGGTCATCGAGCTGGTGCGCGAGGCGGACGTCTTGATCGAGAACTTCAAGGTGGACGGCCTCGCTCACTACGGCCTCGATTACGCCAGCCTGCGCGAGATCAACCCGCGGCTGGTCTATTGCTCGATCACCGGCTTCGGGCAGGACGGCCCCTATGCCCACCGCCCCGGGTACGACTTCATCATCCAGGGGATGAGTGGGATCATGGACCTTTCTGGCGAGCGTGACGGCCCGCCGACTAAGCTGGGCGTCGCCTATGCCGACATCATGACAGGACTCTACGCGGTGATCGGCATCCAGGCCGCGCTGCATCAGCGCGAGGCGACTGGGTGCGGCCAGCAGGTCGACCTGGCGCTGCTCGACACGATGGTCGGCACGCTCGCCAATCAGGCGATGAACTATCTCGTCTCGGGAGAGGCACCGCACCGGATCGGCATGTCGCACCCCAACATAATGCCCTACAACGGCTTCCAGACCGCCAGTGGCTGGATCATTGTCGCGATCGGCAACGACACGCAGTTCGAGCGTTTTGCCGACCTCGTCGACCTGCCGGCGAATGAGGTTTGGGCGACCAACGCCGGTCGCGTGGCGGATCGCGCCGCGCTAACTCACGCGATCGCCACGCAGCTGAGCGACTGGGAGCGCGACGCGTTGCTCGACGACCTCGAGGAACAAGGCATCCCCGCCGGGCCGATCAACACGGTGCCGCAGGCCTTGTCTGATCCCCAGATCGCCGCGCGCGGGATGGTGCTGGACCTCGGCGACGGGCTTAAAGGGCTGCGTACTCCGATCCGTTTCTCCGATGCGGAGCTGGAATTGGGCCGGAAATCGCCGAAATTGGGAGAATTCGAATGAGCCTGTCGCGTCACCTGGTCGATCCGCAGATCGCGCCAATGCTTGATATGCCGAGCCTCGACCTGACCTTCGAGACCCTGCCCGAAATCCGCGCCAACCCGATGTTTACCGGCGAGATGGTGCCACTGCCGCCGTTCCCGGTGAGCGAGGCGTTCGCCCCGGTCGCGGGGGCGCCGGATGTGCGGCTGGTGGTGATGAACCCGCCGTCGCAGGCTAAAGGCCGCGGCGCGGTGCTGCATATTCACGGCGGCGGCATGGTCGTCGGCACGGCGGACCGGGCAGTGGCCGACAAGCCGCAACTGGCGCTGGAGCACGATTGCGTGGTCGTCTCGGTCGATTACCGGCTGGCGCCCGAAACGCCATTCCCCGGCCCGCAGGAGGATTGCTACGCCGCGTTGTTGTGGCTGGCTGTCCATGCCGACCGGTTGGGCATCGACCCGGCGCGGATCGTGGTCATGGGCGAAAGCGCCGGCGGCGGCCTTGCCGCCAGCCTGGCACAGATGGTGCGCGATCGCGGCGGGCCTGATCTTGCCGGTCAGGTGCTGATCTACCCGATGCTTGATTGGCGCACTGGCGGCCCCGACGACCAGCACGGCAATCGCCACACCGGCGAATTCATCTGGACGCGCGAGAAAAACCGCTTTGGCTGGGAGGCCTTGCGCGGCAATTACGCGCCGACCGACGAACACAAGGGCTGGTTTTCGCCCGCGCTGGCGGAAGACCTGGCGGACCTCGCGCCGACCTACATCAGCACCGGCGCGCTCGACTTGTTTCTCGACGAGGACCTGGATTACGCCCGCCGCCTGATTGACTGCGGCGTGCGCTGCGAAATGCACGTCTACCCAGGCGCGATCCACGCGTTCGAGATGGTGCCGGACACCGCGCTTGCGGCGCAGGCGGCGATGGACCTCCAGCGCGGAATGGCGCGGTTGCTGGGTTAACCGGTCGGCGCCGGGTTGCGCACGATGCCGCCTTCGTCATTGGCCTGCGGTGAAGGCGTTGCGCCCAGGTTGACGCTGAGCGTGTGGACTTCGCGGATGCGCCCGTCGATGAAACGGAACATGTGGCTGTCGGGCATCCCGCTGGTCGAATTGCCGAACCGGCAGAAAATATTGATCACGCCCTTTTCGGTGTCGATCAGATAATCCCGGTTGACGATGTAGAGCACACCCGGCGGCAGGCCCACTTCGCAGCTGGCGTGCGGATCGCTGTCGCGGTTGGTATAGGCGCCGCCTTCCAGCCGCGCGCACGGCGTGCCCCACGGAATGTCGGTGAACTTGTCGGCAAATCCATCGAGGTAGGCATTGGCGCCGCGGATCATCTCGCGCGGTTCGGTCTTTTGGTATTTGAACAGGTCCGACCAGTCCTCGCGGCTGCTGAAAGTGAGATAGGCGTTGGCGTTGAACAGCCAGTCACCCTTGTCGGTCACCAGGCTATCCACCCGGATGATCTTGCCTTCGTTCATGTAGAGCCGCGTGCCGATAACGTAGGGATGGCCGCCTTGCGTTACCACGATTTCGGTAAAGGTCTTGCAGCGGGTGTCATCGTGCAGGCTCATGTCGTGGGCGACCGGCAGCGCGGTGTTCCACATACCCGCCGAGCGCTCCACGGTGTTCATGTTTTCAAGGAACCGGGCGTTGGCGGCCAGCGGCAGGCCGGAGATATCGCCCTTGCGCTGCGCTTCGACATAAGCCGTGGTGGCGGCCTTGAGCTCGTCGCGCGTGCAGGTGGGCCGATCGACCAACGGTGCATAGGGGCTCGGCGCCGGGGCGCCTTGCGCCATCGCCGGCGAGGCAGCGCAGGCAAGTAGCCCGGCCAGAAGCAGCTTCCTCATCATCGCATTTCCCCCAAATAGCGTGAACTGGTCGTCCGATCAGCGGACGTCCTGGATGTCTTCCGAACGGCTCTGCTCATAGGTGCTCCAGCCGGACGGCATGCCGTAAGGCCCGCGAATGAAGATCGCCTCGACCTGGCTGATCTTGTTGTTCTCGATCTTGAACAGTTCGCCCAGTTGCCAGGTCCAGTTGATCGGCCGGTGGTCGAAGAACGCAAACGAGAACACGATACCGCGCTCCCGGTCGACGGCGACAAAGCGGCGGTCGCGGATGCTGGTGACGGCGCCGATCAGCGATGTGCGCAACTGCTCGGCGCAGCCAGCGCGCGC
>JBDSDZ010000028.1:0-11116 GCA_039920345.1 Croceibacterium sp. | reverse complement strand
GCGCTGTAGCGGGCGCGGATGGCGTGGCGGCGGATTTTCATGGTCGGGGTCATTTCGTCGTTCTCGATCGTGAACGGCTCGTCCGCGAAGGCGAACTGGCGGATCTTCTCGGTCACTGACAGTTCGGCGTTCACCCGGTCGACCGCCCCGCGCATCGCGCTGCGGAAGGCGGGCAAGCCCTGCAGCCTGGGCAGGTCGAACTTCTCGTCATTCGCCTTGGCCCAGTCGAACGCCCAGTCGGCATCGGCGACTAGGAGGCCAACCACGAATGGCCGCTTGTCGCCGCTGACCATCGCCTGCGCGATTTCTGGCTGCAGCGTCAGCATGCCTTCGAGCTTTTGCGGGGCGATGTTGTCACCCTTGTCGTTGACAATGATGTCCTTCTTGCGATCGGTGATGACGATCCGCCCGCGTTCGTCGAAATGGCCGATGTCGCCGGTTTGGAGCCAGCCATCGATCACCGCCTTGTCGGTTTCTTCCTGGTTCTGCCAGTAGCCGAGCATGACCAGTTCGCCGCGCACGAGGATTTCGCCGTCAGCGGCGAACCTGACCTCGACCCCGCGCAACGGCGGGCCGACCGACGCCAGGTCGACCCCGGCGCTGGGGTAATTGCAGCTCACCACTGGTGCGCTTTCGGTCTGGCCATAGCCTTGCAGCATGACCAGCCCCATCGATTCGAAAAATGCGCCCACTTCGGGGTTGAGCGGCGCGCCGCCCGACACCAGCGCCTTCATCTTGCCGCCGAAGCGCTTGCGCACCTTGGGCCGCAAGGTCACGTCGAGCAGCCGTCCAACCGGCCAGTCGGTCACCTTGTGTTGGCGACTGGCGCGCCGTTCGGCGAGCGACAGCGCGCGGTCGAGCAGAAAGTTGGCCAGCCGCCCCTGCTTTTCGACCTGCTTGACGATGCGTCCGCGCAGCAGTTCGAACAAGCGCGGGACCACGACCATAAAGGTGGGCTGCGCGTCTTCGATATTGCTCGACAGCCGGTCGAGCCCTTCGGCAAACCAGATTTCAGCGCCAAGCCCAATTGGCAGATAGAGCCCCGCGGTGTGTTCGAGCGCGTGGCTCATCGGCAGGAACGACAGGAACCGTTCGCGGTCCCACCCGAAATCGCCCCCCAGCACTTCGGCCGCGCCTTCGACGTTGCACAGGATGGCGCCGTGATGCAGCAGCACGCCGCGCGGGGCGCCGCTGGTGCCGCTGGTGTAGATGATGCAGGCCGGATCGCGCCTCCCGATTCCGGCGATCCGCGCATCGACGGCGGCCCGGGCTGCATCAGCGTCGCCTGCCAGCAGATCGCTCCACTCGTGCCGTTCGAACTTGCCCAGCTGGCCTGCGCGGATCGATTCCATGCCGATCAGGTGCTCGGCTACGCCTGCCCGCAGCATCGCCGGCAGCAACGGCTGGGCCAGCTTGCCGTTCGAGACGATCACGGCCCGCGCGCCAGAATTGGCGAGGATATGCTCGTGATCGCGCTCGGTATTGGTGGTGTAGGCCGGGGTGGTGATGCAGCCCGCGGCCATGATTGCGAGGTCGGCAATCGCCCATTCTGGCCGGTTTTCGGCCACCAGCATGACCCGGTCACCGCCGCGCAGCCCCATCGCGCGCAGGGCTTCGGCCAACAGGCACACTTGCCGGGCGGTCTCGCGCCAGCTTAGCCGCTGCCAGGCGCCCGCAGTCTTGGCGACAAGGAACGGCCGGTCACCCAGCTCGTCAGCACGGTCAAGGAACAGCCGCACCAAGTTAGGCGCGGCGGCAAAATCCGATTGCTGCAAGGGCAGCGTCTCCATCCTCGTGGGCCGATTGCCGGCTCTCTATCAGTCGGGATTAGGGCGCGCGCGGCCCGTGGGCAAGCTTACTCGCCTACGGCCACGCCTTCGCTGCGCGGATCGGCCGCACCGGCCCAGCCGTGCGCTGTCCGCACGATGGCATTGGTCTTGAGCGGAAGGCCGCGCGGGCTGACCTGGCGGTGGCCGAGCGCCTGCAATTGCGGCACCATCGCCACCAGCATCGTGCCAGATTCGATTGTCACCTGGTCGCCGGGCGAGAACAGCATCGGCAGGGCGACAGCCTGCTCCGGCGTCAGGCCGAAATCGATCACCCCGATCAAGGCGCGCGCGACTTGGACCGGGATTGTCGCCCCGCCCGCCGCGCCGACAACTATGAACAGCTTGCCCTGCGCATCGTAGACCAGCGTCGGCGCCATCGAGCTGCGCGGGCGCTTGCCCCCTTCCACCCGGTTGGCCACCGGCACGCCATTGACTGTTGGCGCGAAGCTGAAGTCGGTCAGTTCGTTGTTGAGGTAGTAGCCGCCGACCGTGATGCCCGACCCGAACGAGCCTTCGACGGTCGAGGTATAGCTGGCCGCCTCGCCATTGCGATCAACCACCACGAAGTGGGAAGTGCCGTGCTCCTCCGGTTCGTTGCCATCGGGCGGTGCCAGCGCAACGCCTTGCGGCGTACCGGCCACAACCGAGGCCATTGTCCCGGTGGCTGAAATCAATGAACCGCGCGCGGCCAAGTAGTTCGGGTCGATCAGCCCGGCCACCGGCACACTGACGAAGTCGATATCGGCGAGGTAACGCTCGCGGTCCGCAAAGGCGAGGCGCTGCGATTCGGCGAACAGGTGCCAGAACGTGGGCGACTGCGGGCCGAGCGCGTGGAGGTCGAAGCCTTCCAATTGCTTGAGGATCGCGAACACCGTGGTGCCGCCCGAGGACGGCGGGCCCATGCCGCAGATGCGGTAGGTGCGGTAAGTGCCGCAGACTTCGGGGCGCATTTTGGCGCGGTAGGCACCGACGTCGCCGCTGGTCATTGCGCCGGCACGCGGGGTTTCGGCGGCCACTTCGGCGGCGATCTGCGCGGCATTGGTGCCGGTATAGAACCACTCGGCCCCGTGCACCGCAATCTGGCCAAGGGTATTGGCCAGCGCGGGGTTATGCAGCACGGTACCGACCGGCAGCGGCTGTCCGGCGGCGTCGTAATACAACGCCAGGCCTTCGGGCTGGTGCGCGGCGCGGTTCTTGGCGTTGCCCAGGAACTCGTGCCCGCGTTCGGACAAGGTCCAGCCGCCTTGCGCCAATCTGATCGCCGGCTCGAACAGCTTGGCCCAGGGCAGCTTGCCGTGGCGGCGGTGGGCTTCTTCGGCCAGCCGTAAGTTGCCCGGCACGCCGACACTGCGGCCCGAAACGACAGCGGTCATGAACGGTAGCGGATTGCCGCTGGCATCGAGGAACCACTGCCCGTCGGCCCCCGCCGGTGCGGTCTCGCGCCCGTCGTAGGTTTCGACCAGGCCGTCACGGCCGCCCCACAGCATGAACCCGCCGCCGCCGATGCCCGAACTTTGCGGCTCGACCACGTTGAGAGCCAGCATTACCGCAATCGCCGCATCGGTTGCGCTGCCTCCCTGGCGGAGCATTTCGAGGCCCGCTGCCGCGGCGCGCGGATCGGCCGCGGACACGACCCCCGCTTGCACATCGGCTGCGGCGACATTGGCCTCGGCGGGGAGAGACGCGCAGCCGCCGAGGAAGGCGGGAGCGGCGAGAAGGGTCATGAGAAGGCGGCGCATGCCGGGGCTGCTATTCGCTTCCCACCGCCTCTGCAACCGACGCGAAGCCGCCCTGCCGCATCAGCTGCTCCAGCCCGCGCACGATCCGGCGGGCAATGCCGGGACCGAGATAGACCATCGCGCTGTACAGCTGGACCAGGCTGGCCCCGGCGCGGATGCGTTGCCAGGCGTCCTCCGCACTGGCGATGCCGCCAACCCCCACGAGCGGCATTTCGCCCCCGGTGGCCCGGCGAAAATCACGCAGCCGGGCCAGCGCCAACGGCTTGAGCGGCGCGCCTGACAGCCCACCGCTTTCGCCCGCATGGCTCGACGTAAGCGCGGGGCGCGAAATCGTGGTGTTGGCGATGATCAGCGCGCCCAGTCGCTTGTCGATCGCAATCCGGGCAATCGCCACGATGTCGGACGGCTCTAGATCGGGTGCGACCTTGAGGAAGATCGGCGGGGCATGTTCGCCGCGCGCTTCGAGCACCGCGTCGAGCAGCGCACCCAGCGCGCCTTCATCCTGCAAGGCGCGTAGCCCGGGGGTATTGGGGCTGGAGATATTGATCGCGAGGTAGGACGCGAGCGGGGCCATGACTTGCACCATCTGCGCGTAATCCGCGATCCGATCGCCTGAATCCTTGTTAGCGCCCACGTTGATCCCGACAATCCCGCCGCGATCCGCCCGGGCGGCCAGCCGCGCAGCAGCGGCCGGGGCGCCGCCATTGTTGAACCCCATGCGGTTGATCACCGCGTGATCCTCAGCCAGCCGGAACAGGCGCGGCTTGGGGTTACCGGCTTGCGGCCGCGGAGTGATTGAGCCGACTTCGACAAACCCGAAGCCGAGGCCAAGCAAGGAGTCGGGTACTTCGCCATCCTTGTCGAACCCGGCTGCCATGCCGAGCGGGTTGGCGAACGCCAGACCCGCCACGCGGGTCGCGAGCGGCCCGTCCGGAGCAGCTTTGTGCTGCCTGGGAAGCGCCTTGAGCGAGGCCAGCGCCAGTCCATGCGCCGATTCGGCCCCGAGCGCGAAAAGGGCAGGGCGGAAAGCGCGATAAAGCATGGCCAGGCCTATGGCAGTGGTGGATGGCGCTGTCGACGGACCTGCCTTTGGTCACACAGCGGACATAGGCGACAGAAATCGCCCAGAATTGGACAATCAGGCGCAACTTTGTCGAATCCCTACAAGTCGCCCGCGACCGAATCGACTAACGGCCGCCTTGCGACCCGAAGGGCTCGTCGCTCAACAGCGGCAAGTCCTCGACTTATCAAGGGCGGCACCGCTTCGGCGTTGCCGCCCCTTTTTTGTGCCCCTGAAAGCCACGCTTGTTTGAAATCCAGCGGGCTTACGCTTAGATGTAATCGGAACGAATCACTCCGATTTATATCTGGGAGCCCCAATGCGCCTGTCCAGCATGGCCGATTATGCCGTCGTCACGATGTGCGCCGCCGCGCGCCATTGCGGCGGCACGCGCGTATCCGCCGCTGAGCTGGCGAGCGAAACCGGCCTCCCCGCGCCGACGGTGCAGAAGCTCGTCAGCCTGTTGTCCAAGGCCGGCTTGCTGCGCGCGACCCGCGGCAGCGGGGGCGGGTTGCAACTGGCGCGCCCCGCCGCGGCGATCACGCTGGCCGATATTGTCGAGGCGGTCGAAGGGCCGATCGCGCTGACCACCTGCCTCGAACAGGGGCGGCACGATTGTGCGCTCGAATCGTGCTGCAGCGTGCGCCCGCACTGGGGTGTGGTGAATGATGCCCTGCGCGGCGCGCTGGCCGATGTGCCGCTGACCCGCCTGGCGCAACCGAAAGTAGCCGCATGACCGAAGACGTGGAACTGACCGATCGGGACGCGCGCGACGCCGCCGCCAGGGCCGCCGATTACGAACACGGCTGGTCGAGCAGCATCGAGACCGAATTCGCGCCCAAGGGCCTGAGCGAAGACACCGTGCGGTTCATCTCGGCCAAGAAGAACGAGCCGCAGTGGATGCTCGACTGGCGGCTGAAGGCGTTCCGCATGTGGCTGGAAATGGACGAGCCTGACTGGGCCAACGTCGGCTATCCGAAAATCGATTATCAGGATGCGTTCTACTACGCCGCGCCGAAGAAGAAGATCGAGCTGAAGAGCCTCGACGAGCTCGATCCCGAAATCCTGCGGGTGTACGAAAAGCTCGGCATCCCGATCGAGGAGCAGAAGGTTCTCGCCGGGGTTGAAGGCGCGCGCAAGGTTGCGGTCGATGCAGTGTTCGACTCCGTCAGCGTGGCCACCACCTTCCGCGAGGAACTGAAGAAGGCCGGCGTCGTGTTCCTGTCGATTTCAGAGGCGATCCGCGAATATCCGGAACTGGTGAAGAAATGGCTCGGACGCGTGGTGCCGCAGCGCGACAACTTCTTCGCCACGCTCAACAGCGCGGTCTTTTCGGACGGCACCTTCGTCTACATCCCCGAAGGCGTGCGCTGCCCGATGGAGCTCAGCACCTATTTCCGCATCAATGCGGAGAATACCGGGCAATTCGAACGCACCCTGATCATCGCCGAGAAGGGCAGCTACGTGAGCTACCTCGAAGGCTGCACCGCGCCGATGCGCGACGAAAACCAGCTCCACGCTGCGGTGGTCGAACTGGTCGCGATGGACGATGCCGAGATCAAGTATTCGACGGTGCAGAACTGGTACCCCGGCAATGCCGAGGGCAAGGGCGGGATCTACAATTTCGTCACCAAGCGCGGACTGTGCCAGGGCGCGCGCAGCAAGATTTCGTGGACCCAGGTCGAAACCGGCAGCGCGGTGACCTGGAAATACCCATCCTGCGTCCTCAACGGCGAAGACAGCGTGGGCGAGTTCTACTCGGTCGCGGTGACCAACAATTTCCAGCAGGCCGATACCGGTACCAAGATGATCCACAACGGCAAGGGCAGCCGCTCCACGATCATCTCCAAGGGCATCAGCGCGGGGCGTTCGAACAACACCTATCGCGGGCTGGTGCGCGTGGCGGCCAATGCCGACGGGGTGCGCAACTTCACCCAGTGCGACAGCCTGCTGCTCGGTGACCAGTGCGGCGCGCACACGGTGCCCTACATCGAAGTCAAGAACCCGACCGCGCAGATCGAGCACGAAGCAACCACCAGCAAGATTTCGGACGACCAGCTGTTTTACGCGATGCAACGCGGGCTGGGCGCGGAGGAAGCGGTGGCGCTGATCGTCAACGGGTTTGCCAAGGAAGTGATGAAGCAGTTGCCGATGGAATTCGCGGTCGAGGCGCAGAAGCTGCTGGCTATTTCGCTTGAGGGGAGCGTCGGGTGACCGAGCGTCGCAAACTCTCGCTCGGCAATGTGACCGATCGCGAAAATGCTGCCGTTGAAGAGACGGTAGTCGTCGACAAGACGCGCGCGTGGAAAGTGTCGCCGGCCCGCGCCGATCAGCTCCGGGAGCGCGCCCGCGACATGCGCCGCAACCCCACCGAGGCGCAAACGCTGCTGTGGGAGCGGCTCAAGGACAAGCAGTGCGGCTTCACCTTCAACCGCGAAGTGGTGATGGGCAGCGCGATCGTCGATTTCGCCTGCAAGACTCGCTGGGTGGTGGTCGAAACCGGCGGCACTCCGGGTCTTGGGGCAGAGGCCGAGGCGACGCTGGCCGCGCTGAGCGACCGCAAGCTCGCCGAAGTCGGCGTGCGTGTGATGCGCTTTGCCGATGCCGACGTGCTGGGTGATCTCGAAGCCGTCGTGCGCGCCATCAAACAGGAATTGCAGCAGCCGTTTGACCGGTTGCCGCTCAACGGAAAATCCCATGCTCACAATTGATAATCTTCAAGCCACTGTTGGCGGCGCCGAAATCCTGCGCGGGTTGACGCTCAGCGTGGGCGCGGGCGAAGTGCACGCGATCATGGGGCCAAACGGCGCGGGCAAATCGACTCTGGCCTATGTGCTGGGCGGACGTCCGGGCTACGAAGTGACCGCCGGATCTGTCACCTTCATGGGTCAGGACCTGCTTGCGCTCCAGCCGCATGAGCGGGCGGCGGCGGGGCTGTTCCTTGGCTTCCAGTACCCGGTCGAAATTCCCGGCGTGTCAAACGTCCAGTTCCTGCGCGAGGCGCTCAACGCGCAGCGCAAGGCGCGTGGGCTTGAGCCACTTTCGGGCGGCGATTTCCTCAAGCTGGCGCGCGAAAAGGCGGCCTTGCTCAAGTTCGACATGGACATGCTCAAGCGACCGGTGAACGTCGGCTTTTCGGGCGGCGAGAAGAAGCGCGCCGAGATGGTCCAGATGGGCATTCTCGATCCGCAGTTCGCGGTGCTGGACGAGACTGATTCCGGGCTCGATATCGATGCGCTGAAGACGGTTGGCGAGGGCATCAACGCGATCATGCGCCAGCCCCACAAGGGCGTGCTGCTGATCACGCATTACCAGCGGCTGCTCGACTACGTGAAGCCGGACAAGGTGCAGGTGCTGGCCAGGGGCCGGATCGTCAAGACGGGCGGGCCGGAGCTCGCGCACCGGCTCGAGGATGAAGGCTACGAGGTGGTCGCCGCGTGACCCATATGCCCACCATTCGTGACGAGGACTGGCGCTATGCCGATCCTGCGGCGCTGGCCGGGCTGACGCCGGACGCCTTCGAGCAGTGGCACGAAGTCACGCTCGCGCCCGGTGAGACGCGCGCCAAGGACCTGATCCTCGGCGACAATTTCCCCGGCCTGCACCGCATCCGCATGACGCTGGGCGAAGGCGCGCGGGCGGAGATTTTCGCGGTCGCTTCGGCCGGCACCTACACCCGGCTCGAAGTCGAAGTCCGACTCGGCAAAGGCGCCCATTTCGAATTTGGCGGCGTGACTATCGGCGGCGGCGAGACGACGCGCGAGTTTGTAACGCGCGTTACTCATGCCGAACCGGAGGCGACCAGCCACCAGGTTGTGCGCAGCGTGCATTGGGGCACCGCGACGGGCAATTTCCTCGGCCGGATCGAAGTCGCGCGCCACGCGCAGAAGACCGACGCGGCGCAGGATTTCAAGGGCCTGATCCTAGAACGCGGGGCGAGCACCAATGCCAAGCCCGAGCTGGAGATATTTGCCGACGATGTGAAGTGCGCCCACGGTGCCGCGATCGGCCAGATGGACGAAACCGCGCGCTTTTATATGGCTGCACGCGGATTGCCGCCCGAACTGGCGCGCAAGCTGCTGGTGCGTGCGTTCGTGGCCGATGCGTTTGCCGCCAAGACCGACGGGGCCGAGCAGGAACTGCTGCTCGAGGCCGCTCTGGCCGTGCTGGGCGACATGGCGTGAACGTGATGCAGACCATAAGCCGCAAGGCGGATTTTCCCGGGCTGGCCAACGCCGACGGGTCGCCCTGGCATTACCTCGATTCCGCCGCGACCGCGCAGAAGCCGCAGGCGGTGATCGATGCGGTCACGCGCGCCATCGGCAAGGATTACGCCACGGTCCATCGCGGAGTGTACACCCGCTCGGCCGAGATGACGCTCGGCTACGAAGCGGCGCGGCGGCGAGTGGCGGACTTCATCGGCGGCGCGGAAGACGAAATTGTTTTCACGCGCGGCGCGACCGAGGCGATCAACCTGGTCGCCTATTCGTGGCCGACAAAGGGCCGCGTGTTGCTCTCGCAACTGGAGCATCATTCGAACATCGTGCCATGGCAGCTTGCCGGCTGGCAGGTCGATGTCTGCCCGCTGACGCACGACGGCCGGATCGACCTCGACGCGGCCGAACAAATGCTCACGCCCGAGCACACGATGGTTGCCCTGGCGCATGTGTCCAACGTGCTCGGCTCGGTGCTCGACGTCGCACGCGCCGCGGATCTGGCGCACGGCGTGGGCGCGCTGCTGCTACTCGACGGCTGCCAGGCGGTCCCGCGCATGACGGTCGACGTGGCCGCGATCGGGTGCGATTTCTACGCTTTCTCAGGTCACAAGCTCTATGGCCCGACCGGGATCGGCGCGCTGTGGGGCAAACGCGAGCGCTTGAACGCAATGCCGCCGTGGCAAGGGGGCGGCTCGATGATCGAGCGCGTGACCTTCGAAGGCACGACTTACGCCGCGCCGCCGCAGCGCTTCGAGGCGGGCACCCCCGCCATTGTCGAGGCCATCGGGCTGGCAGCGGCGTGCGATTACGTCAGCCGCATCGGTCTGGGCACGATCCATGCCCACGAAGCGCGGCTGGTGGCGCAAACGCGTGCGGCGCTGCGGGGCATGAACGATGTCACCGTGTTCGGTCCGGACGACAGCGCCGGCATCGTCAGCTTCGCGATCGACGGCATCCACCCGCACGATCTCGGCACAATCCTCGACGAGGAGAATGTCGCCATTCGCGCCGGACACCATTGCGCGCAGCCCTTGATGGACCATCTCGGGGTTCCCGCCACCGCGCGCGCCAGTTTCGGGATCTACAGCGACGAGGACGACGTGGCCGCGCTGCTGCGCGGGATCGAACGCACCAAGAGGATTTTCGCCAAGTGACCCAGAGCGACGACACCGCAGCCAAGGGCTTTTCCGTGGAGCAGGTCGACCATGTCGAGACCCCGCCGCGTGCGCAGGTCGAAAGCGCTGAGAGCGCTCCCGACAAGCTCGAACGCAAGAAGGATTACCTCGAAGGCTTCCTGTCGCAGAAGCCGCCGGTGGCCGCTGCGGGCGCGCCCGGCGGTGACTTGTACGAAGCGGTGATTGACGCGCTGAAGGACATTTTCGACCCCGAAATCCCGGTCAATATCTACGACCTTGGCTTGATTTACGGCGTCGATGTTGACGATGAGGGCGCTGCTGTGGTGACGATGACGCTGACCACGCCGCACTGCCCGGTGGCCGAATCGATGCCCGGCGAAGTCGAACTGCGCGTCAGCTCGGTGCCCGGTATCCGCGACGCCGAGGTCAACCTGGTGTGGGATCCGCCATGGGACCCGGCCAAGATGAGCGACGAAGCGCGGCTCGAACTGGGCATGCTATGAACCTGGCCGAACAGACCTTGGCCATCGAACTGGCCGATTACGGTGATGCGCTGGATGCAGCGGACGTCCTGCTGTTGCTCGATGCCTATGCGCGCGATCCGATGGGCGGCGGCCAACCGCTGGCCGATCCCGTCCGCGAAACGCTGATTGATGCGCTCGCCCGGCAGCCCGGTGCGTTCTCGCTGATCGCGCGGCTCGACGGCAAGCCTGCCGGCCTCGCCAATTGCTTCACAGGGTTTTCGACCTTCGCCGCGCGCCCGCTGGTCAACATCCACGATTTCGCAGTGCTGCCCGAATATCGCGGCCAATCCGTCGGCTATCACTTGCTGGCGGCGGTCGAGGCCGAGGCGCGCCGGCGCGGCGCGTGCAAGGTCACGCTCGAGGTCTTGAGCGGCAATGACCGCGCCAAATCGCTCTATGCTGCCAGTGGCTACGGCCAGTACGGACTTGATTCGGCCGCTGGCAGTGCCCAGTTCTGGGAGAAGAAACTGCCATGACAATACTCCGCACCCGCCCTGCCGCCGTGACTCTGACATCCGCTGCCGAGCAGCGCGTGGCGGACCTGATGGCCAAGGCCCCTGACGGGTCGATCGGGGTCAAGCTGTCGACCCCCCGGCGTGGCTGCTCGGGCC
>JBDSDZ010000027.1:0-20067 GCA_039920345.1 Croceibacterium sp. | reverse complement strand
CGATCGATTGCTCCAGCACCTCGCGGATGACCGGCACCAGCCGCTCCAGCGACGGGCGGGTGACCTTGCCGGCCGCCTTGCGCGGATCGATGCGGGCGCGAAACAGCGCCTCGCAGACATAGATATTGCCCAGCCCGGCAACGATGCGCTGGTCGAGCAGGAGCAGCTTGATCGCCGGCTTGCGGCGCTTCAGCGAGGTCCGCAGGTGTTCGGGCGTTAGGCCGGGGCCGAGCGGCTCAGGCCCCATCGCGGCGAACGCGCCCCATTGTTCGAGCGTGGCGGTATCGACCAGGTCGACGAAGCCGAACCGCCGAGGATCGCACAGGGCGAACTGGTGGCCCGCTGTTTCCAGCACCAGGTGATCGTGCTTGCCGATCGATTCGGGATCGATCCGCCAGCGTCCACTCATTCCCAGGTGGAACACCATCGTGGTGCCGCGATCGGTGTGGAGCAGGCCATACTTCGCCCGCCGCCCGAGCCCGGTGACCCGCGCGCCGGTGAGCGACTGGACGAACCCTGCCGGAAACGGAAAGCGCATGTCCGGCCGGTGCAGCGCGACGCGCTCGATCCGTTCGCCATCGAGGTAGCGGGCCAGCCCGCGCACAGTAGTCTCGACTTCGGGCAGTTCGGGCATGGCAGCGCGGTAGACGGCAATAGCTTTTCTGTCATCGCCAAGCTGGGCGCGGGGTTATAGGGCCGCGCGATGCCCGCCGACCGCCGCCAGATGACCGCCTTTGCCTTGCTTGGGCTGGTCATGGTGCTGTGGGCCGGAAACTCGATTGTCGGCCGCGCCGTGCGGTTCGACGTACCGCCGCTGACTTTGGCGTTTGTGCGCTGGTTCGGGGCGTCAGTGTTACTGCTGCCCTTCGCTGTGCGCCCGCTCAAACGCGACTGGACGGCGATTCTCGCGGGCTGGAAGCCGATCCTGCTGCTCAGCTTGCTGGGCGTCGGGGCGTTCAACGCGCTGCTCTATTCGGGCCTGCGCTACACAACCGCGACCAATGCGCTGCTGCTGCAGGCGGCCATCCCGGCGCTGGTGGTGCTGTTCGACCGGCTGTTCTTCGGCGTGCGCAGCCCGTGGGTGCAAAACCTCGGGGTGGCGTGCTCCATCGCAGGCGTGCTCGCCATCGTTTTCCAGGGCGACGTGGCGCGCGCCATGCAGCTGCACTTTGGCCCGGGCGACATGCTGGTGCTGGCCAGCGTTCTGGTCTGGGCGCTTTATACTGTGCTGCTGCGCCTGCGCCCGGACATCGCGCCGACCAGTTTTGTGGCCGCGACGTTCTTTATCGGCGCGCTGGCAATGGCGCCACTGGCGCTGGGCGAGTGGCTGGCTGATGAGACGATCCACTGGGGGCCCAAGGTGCTGGGCGCGTTCGCCTATGTCTGCGTGCTGCCCTCCATTGTATCGTACTTCATCTTCAACGCCACCACCCGCACCGTCGGTCCGGCACGCGCGGGGGTGGCGATCACGCTGATGCCGATATTTGGCGCGGTGCTTTCGGCGCTGCTCCTTGGCGAGCGCCTGCATCGCTACCATCTGGCAGGCATGGCCCTGATCGTGCTCGGAATTGCCCTGTCGATCGTTGCCATGCGCTGGCAAGAGCCTGCTGGCGTGGGCGCGGCCCCGCCGCTAGAGGACCCCGCATGAGCGATCAGGTATCCTTCGGTTACGAAAACGTCGATCCCGACGAGAAGACCCGCCGGGTCGGCACCGTCTTTTCCAATGTCGCGGCCAAGTATGACGTCATGAACGACGCCATGTCGGGCGGAATGCACCGGCTGTGGAAGGACCGCTTCGTGCGCCGGGTCAAACCGCGCGAAGGGGAAGCGATCCTCGACATGGCCGGCGGCACCGGCGACATCGCGTTTCGCATGGCGGAAAGCGGCGCCGATGTGACGGTGGCCGACATCAACCAGGAAATGCTCGACGTGGGCATCGAGCGGGCAATGGACCGCGGCATCGATACGCTGGTGTGGTCGCGCCAGAACGCCGAAACGCTGGCCTATCCCGACCGCGTGTTCGATGCCTACACAATCGCCTTCGGGATCCGTAACGTGACCCATATCGACCGTGCGCTGGCCGAGGCGTTCCGCGTCCTCAAGCATGGCGGGCGATTCTTTTGCCTCGAATTCTCGACCACCGAATGGCCGGGCTTCAAGGAAGTCTACGACGTTTATTCGCACAAGCTGGTGCCGCTGATCGGCAAGGCCATCGCGCACGATGAGGACAGCTATCGCTACTTGATCGAATCGATCCGCAAGTTTCCCGCCATGCCCGAATTCGAGCGCCTGATCCGCGCCGCCGGGTTCACCCGCACCAAGGTTGAGCCGACCATGGGCGGGCTGGTGGCCATTCATTCGGGGTGGAAAGTCTGACTCGTCCCGCGACCCATATCTGGCGCCTGCTCAAGTGGGGCCGGACGCTGGCCCGCCACGGCGCGCTGCGCGGGATAGAGGCGGACCTCAACACCCCGCCGCAAGTCCGCCGGCTGGTGCGCGTCGCGCGCTTTGGCGCCAGCCAGCCGCGCGTTCCGCAATATGCCGCCGCGTTCGAAGCCATTGGCCCGGCCGCGATCAAGCTCGGGCAGACGCTCGCCACCCGGCCCGATCTTGTTGGCGAAGAAGCGGCGCACAACCTGCTGAGCCTGCAAGACAGCCTGCCGCCAGTCCCGTTCGATCAGATCAAGGCGCAGATCGAACGCGGTTTCGAGATGCCGATAGAAAGCGTGTTTGCCGAAATCGACCCCGTCGCGGTCGGCTCTGCCTCGATTGCGCAAGTCCACCGGGGGGTAACCAACGACGGCAAGCAGGTCGCGATCAAGGTCCTGCGGCCGGGTATCCGCGAACGCTTTGCGCGCGACATCGATACCTATGAATGGGCGGCCGCGCATCTCGAGGCGTTCGGCGGCGAGGCCCGGCGGCTGCGCCCACGCCTCACGATTGCCAACTTCAAGCGCTGGACCGCGCGCGAGCTGGATTTGCGCCGTGAAGCGGCATCGGCGTCGGAACTGTCCGAAGTGATGCACGGGTTCGAAGGCTACTCCATCCCGTCGGTTGACTGGGATCGCACCAATGGCCGGGTGATGACCATCGAATGGGTCGACGGGATCAAGATCGGCGATGTCGCGGCGCTGCGCGCTGCCGGGCACGACATGCCCGCGCTCGCCCGGCGGCTGGTGCTCGCGTTCCTGACGCAGGCAATCAGCGCCGGGTTCTTCCACGCCGACATGCACCAAGGAAACCTGTTCGTGCGGCCCGACGGCACGATCGTGGCGATCGATTTCGGCATCATGGGCCGAATCGACCGGCGCGCGCGGCAGTGGCTGGCGGAAATCCTCTATGGCCTGACCACCGGCAATTACCGCCGCGTGGCCGAAATCCATTTCGAAGCGCAATACGTGCCTGCGTATCACTCGGTCGAGGAATTCGCGACCGCGCTGCGCGCCGTGGGCGAGCCGATGCGCGGCAAGCCGGTCAGCGAACTCAGCGTCGGCCAGATGCTCGACGGGTTGTTCGCCATCACCCGCGATTTCGATATGCAGACCCAGCCGCACTTGCTGCTGCTGCAAAAGACCATGGTGATGGTCGAAGGTATTGCCACCCAGATCGACCCTGCAATCAACATGTGGGACGTTTCCGCCCCCTATGTCCGCAGCTGGATCCGCGACGAGCTGGGGCCAGAGGCCGCGCTGGCCGACCGGTTGCGGACCGATTTCGAGACGCTGCTGCGCCTGCCCGCGCTGGTACGGCGGATTGAGGACCAGTTCCCGGCCAAGGGCGGTGCGCCCGACCAGCCGCCGCTACCCGATATCGATTTGTTCTGGCAGGGCTCGAAAAGGCCCCGCGCCCGCTGGCCGGGCTATGTGGCGGCCGCGCTTGTCGGCGGCGCACTGGTCTGGGCCGGCATCGTGGCGGGCTGGATTGGCTGACGCGCCCGTTGCCTTTGCCGCCTACGCGGGGCAGACAGGGGCGGTGGGGGGTTCGCGAAATCCGATCCGATGGTGGACGGGGCTGGATCGCCCGCTGCGCGCCTTGCCGCGCTGGGCAGCTGCGCTGGCGCTGGCGCTGGTTGCTGCATCGTTCGCGTGGAGCGCGATCGCTGTCGGTGGCTTCGAAACGCCGGATGGTCGCAGCCGTGCGATCGTCGTGACCGAAGACGGATTCGGCGACATCGCGCTTTACGAGCATATCAACCGCCGGATGGCCGCCGGCGAGGGCTACTATCAGGCCGCGCTCGCCGAGCACCGCCGGCATGGCTATCCGGCCGAGCCCTTTGTCACCGTGCGCACGCCGGTCATGGCCTGGGGCGCGAAGGTGTGGGGCGCTGGCGGCTGGCGGGTAGTCGCGCTGGTACTGCTCCTGGCGAATGTCGTCGCCTGGACCGGAGCGCTGTCGCACCGCACAGTGAGCGCCGAACGAGTCGGCGTCGCGTTGCTCATCTTCGTCGGCGGGCTGGCGGTGTTCAACGACCGCTACGGCGTGGTGCACGATCTTCTCGCTGGTCTGTTTGTGTCGCTGGCGCTGGGGCTTTATCGGCCCGGGCGCTGGTGGCCGAGCTGGCTGGCCGCTGCCGCCGGCCTTGCGATCCGCGAGCTGGCGTTGCCATTCGTGCTGCTCTGGGCTGCGCTAGCGCTGGCCGAACGGCGCTGGCGCGAATTTGCTGCAATAGTAGCCCTGCTGGCATTGTTCGTGCTCGGTATGGCTCTCCACGCGGGCGCGGTGGCGGCGGCGCGCTTGCCGGGTGACGGCGTTTCGGGCGGTTGGGCGGAAATGCTCGGCCCGATGATGTTCCTGTCGAGTCTATTGCAATTGACGCCGCTGCTGGTCCTGCCGCCGACCGTTGCCGCCCCGTTCGCACTGTTGCCGCTGCTAGGCTGGGCCGGGCTGGGAGGGCGAACGGGGCTGTTCGCTTCGCTGTGGTTTGTTGGCTTTGCGCTGTTCGTCGCGTTGTTCGCGCGCGCGGGCAATTTTTACTGGGTGTTGCTGGTGCTGCCCGCCTATGCTGGCGGCCTGGCGCTGGCCCCGCGCGCGCTCCGCGACCTGCTGGCGGCGCTGCGCGGGTTGGGCTAGGCAAATCTTAACCATCGAAGGGCAAGGTCCTGCGCGGGGTTGGCCAAGGCTGGCCTTACGGGGGCTGCAAAGCTAGGTTCGGGTCACTAGGTGATTAGCCGTGGGAGTATAGCACCACCACATGGTCGCGCCGCGCATTTTGCTGGTCGTTGGCGGCGGTATTGCCGCCTACAAGTCGTGCGAGCTCGTGCGGTTGATCCGTGGCGGCGGCGGCGAGGTGACCTGTGTGCTGACCGATGGCGGCGCGCAGTTCGTCACGCCGATGAGCCTGGCCGCGCTCTCGGGCAACCAGGTCCATTCCTCGCTGTGGGACCTCAAGGACGAAGCCGAGATGGACCATATCCAGCTCAGCCGCGCGGCTGACCTGGTGGTTGTGTGCCCCGCCACTGCCGACCTGATGGCCAAGATGTCTGCCGGTATCGCTGACGATCTTGGCACCACCCTGATCCTCGCCACCGATAAACCGGTGCTCGCCGTGCCCGCGATGAACGTGCGGATGTGGCAGCACGCCGCGACCGTGCGCAATGTCGAATGGCTGCGTCAGGCGGGCGTGCGCGTGATGCAGCCCGATGACGGCGAAATGGCCTGCGGCGAATTCGGCCCCGGCCGGCTGCCCGAACCGGAAATGGTCTGGCTCGAGATTGCCGACATGCTCGGGCTCGATCCAGGTGAAGCGGGTGCAGGCGAAGTCGCGGCGTTTCTCGAGGCGCTTGAGCCGGACGAGGAGCCCGAGTTTGCGCCCGAATTCGAACCTGAACCCGCCGCCCAATACGAGCCCCGTGGCGGCTTGGCGGGCCTGCTGGCCTCAATCATCCCGCGCAGTACCCAGCGCCGCATCGCCGAAAGCGAAGTGGCCTACCGCGAAGACGAACTCTCGGACTTTCCGCCTGAGGACGTGGCCGAAGCCGGGCCCCCGCTGCCCGAACCCGATCATTCGGACGGCCCGGTGCTGGTCACCAAAGGCAAGGCCCGGTCCGCCCCGCCGACCGATCTCGGTGCGATCAATCACGAGGTCAATCCCAACCAGGTTGCGCCGGAAGCATCCGGCGCCGAGGAATGGGACGGCGCAGGGGTCGACGGTTTCGACCCGCTCGATGGCCAGCCCGATTTCGAGGACGAGCCCAAGCACCGGCCGCTTTATGGCAGGCATGTGCTGGTCACCGCCGGGCCGACGCACGAGCCGATCGACCCGGTGCGCTTTATCGCCAACCGCTCAAGCGGCAAGCAGGGCTTTGCCATCGCCGCGGCCGCCGCTGCTGCGGGTGCACGCGTAACGCTGGTGTCAGGGCCGGTGATCCTCAGCACCCCGC
The DNA here is from genome assembly GCA_039920345.1 of Croceibacterium sp. Taxonomy (GTDB): domain Bacteria; phylum Pseudomonadota; class Alphaproteobacteria; order Sphingomonadales; family Sphingomonadaceae; genus Croceibacterium_A. Next base: position 13,687 of record JBDSDZ010000027.1, on the reverse strand, counting down.
CGGGCGTTGACCGGATCGACGTCGAAACGGCGACCGAAATGGCCGCTGCGGTGAAGAAGGCGCTTCCGGCCGATGTGGCCGTCATGGTTGCCGCCGTGGCCGATTGGCGGACCAAGGATTTTGCGCCGGAGAAAATCAAGAAGCGCGGGTCGGCCCCGCCCTCGCTGCAGTTGACCGAAAACCCCGATATTCTCGCTACGGTCTCTTCCGGCAAACAGCGACCCAAGCTGCTGATCGGGTTTGCCGCCGAGACCGAGGACGTGGTCAGCAATGCCGCGCGTAAGCGCAAGAGCAAGGGCGTGGACTGGATTGTCGCCAACGATGTCTCGGGCCCGGTCGGCAAGGGCGCGATGGGCGGCGATGAAAATACCGTCCACCTGCTCAGCGAAGGCAAGACCGAGGACTGGGAGCCGATGACTAAGCAAGGCGTCGCGCGCAAACTGGTCGAGCGGATGGCGGAGGCGCTGAGTGCCTGAATCCGTCGCGGTGCGGATCAAGCGGCTGCCCCATGGAGAAGGCCTGGCGCTGCCTGCCTATGCCACTTCCGGCGCGGCCGGGATGGATGTGCTGTCGGCAGAAGATGTGAGCCTTGCTCCCGGCCAGCGCCACGCCGTTGCCACGGGGTTTTCGCTCGCGATACCAGACGGCTACGAAATCCAGGTGCGGCCGCGTTCGGGCCTCGCGATGAAGCACGGTATATCCGTTCCCAACACACCCGGCACGATCGACAGCGATTATCGCGGCGAAGTGAAGGTGATCCTGATCAACCACGGCAGCGAGCGTTTCGCGATCAACCGCGGCGACCGGGTGGCGCAATTGGTGCTGGCGCCTGTCACCCAGGCGGCATGGCAGGAAGTCGCCGAGCTGGACGAAACGGCGCGCGGGGCGGGCGGTTTCGGGTCGACCGGCGGGCATGCCAAACTCGTCTGATCTAGGCGGCCACGTCCGTTCGCCCTGCGCCCAGTGAGCTGCGCAACTGGTGGGCGGGCACCGCGCGTGAGAACAGGAAGCCTTGCAGCCGCTCGCACCCCGCTTCGCGCAGGAAGCGTTCCTGCTCGGGCGTTTCGACGCACTCGGCGCTGATCTCCAACCCCATGACTTTCCCCAGCCGGACAACGGCGGCGACAGCGGCGCGCGCGCCGGCGGCGAGACCTAGCCCGCGGATGTAGCTGCCGTCGATCTTGACCTTGTCGATCTCGCGGTAGCGCATGTCGGACAGCGGCGAGCGGCCAGGTCCAAAATTGTCGAGCGCGATGCGGAAACCGACCAGCCGCAGGCTGGCCAGCGCTGCCCGGCTGGCCGGGTTGAGCAGTACGCTTTCGTCGACATCGAATTCGAGCTGGGCCGGTTCGACCCCGGCCCCGCGCGCTATCGCTTCGAACGTGTGGGCGATGCCCGGCTCGCGCAGTTGCACCGCCGAAAGGTTCACCGCCATCGCGATATGCGGCCACTCGGCAGCGATCTTGCACGCTTCGGCCAGCACCGACTCGCCGAGCTGGCCGATCAGCCCGATATGCTCGGCCACGGGCACGAACATGTGCGGCGAGACCCAGCCGCGCGTCGCATGGTGCCAGCGCAGCAGCGCCTCGAGGCCAACAACTTTCTGCACGCTGCAATCGATGACCGGCTGGAAGTGGACGCACAGGCCCGCGCCGGTGAGCACCGCCTCGCGCAAGTCCGCTTCCAGAGCCCCGCGCAGGGCCTGCGCTCCGTCACGGGTTGCGCGGCCACCGCCTTCGCCATGCTTGGCACGATGAAGCGCCCTCTCAGCCTTGCGCATCAACGCAGCGCGTCTGTTGCCGTTTTCAGGCGCCAGCGCGGCACCGATACTCGCCGAAAGCTCCACCGGCGCGCCGAGCACGGTGAACGGCCGGCGCATCTCTTCGCGGATGTGGGCCAGCGCATCTTCCAGCCCGCACGCCAGTGAACTCCGCGTCAGCAAGATCGCAAAGTCGTCGCTACCAAGCCGCGCCACCACCGCGTCTGGCCCCAGTTCGGTCGACAACCGGCGGGCAACTTCACCGATCAGCGCATCCCCGGCGACATGGCCGAAGCGATCGTTGATCCGCCGAAATCCATCGAGATCGAGCAGCAGGATCGCGGCCGTCTCGCCTTCGTCCGCGCATTCGAGGGCTTCTTCGGCCAGTTCGTTGAACAGCACCCGATTGGGCAGGCCGGTGGCCGGATCGTAATGCGCCAGGTGCAGCGCATGCGCCTGCGACGCCTGTAGCGACAGCAGCGAGGCTTCGAGGTGGGTGACCCGCTCTTCGGAAGCGCGCCATCGCCCGCGCATCCGGATGGCTGACAGCGCGACAACCGCGCCCGCAAAGGCCAGCATTGTGGCCGCCAGCGGAGTTGCCGTGGCAGGTCGCCAGGCGATCAGGGCGATCATGCACACGTTAAGCAGGGCGAGCACGGCAAAGGCTCGCGGCAGGAAGGGGGCGCGATCCGGCCAGCGGCCGCTGCGGCTTGGGTGCGAATTCGTCATGTTGCAGCGGCCATTGACACCGCCATAACCACCGCAGGCCTTACGTCCCGCTTTCCACGATCGTAGGTAATCTCCCGGAACGTGGGCAAAAAAAGGGCGGACCCAGGCCCGCCCTTTTCAAACCGAACTGGCGTACCGCGTTAGCGGTTGACGCGCCGTGCCCGCTGGTCTTCCGGGGCGACCGAAATGCGCACAGTCTCGCCCGAATTGCCGGGGAAGCCGGTGAACATCGCCTCGACCAGGTTGGGCACCAGGTACTGCAGGTGATTGGAGGTCGACGCCGCTTCGGCCTTGCCTTCGAACAGCCGCTCGCCATCGGCTGCACGCACGATCTTCATGTCCACGCCGCTGGTGTAGACGGTGTAACTATAGACGTCGTTGCTGCCGCCGAAGAAGCTGTCATCCCATCCCCAGCCCCACGGCGCGTAAGGCGCATAGCCGACGCGGGTGCCGTACGGCGTACGATAGAGCACCGGGCGGTAGCTGTACCACGAGTTGTAGAACGGATCGCGGCCGATGCCGGTCGAACGCACTCGCTCGTGCCCGTTGTCGACTCCATAGTCGAACCGCACCAGCAGCTGGGCGTCCGAGGGGTTGTTGACCGGCCTGTAGCCAAGCGAGGCCATGTGATCGGCCACGAGCTGGGCGTAATGGCTAAACTCGATCCCACCGGCGAGCGACGGATCGTCGGCCACCACGGTAAATGTCTGGCCGTTGGGTGCGGGCAGCTGCGATTCGAAACGCTGCACATCGGCGCTGAACGGCGAGACGCAGGCGGCGAGACCGGCGAGCGCCAGCGGCACCAGGGCCAGCTTCAGGCCGTGCCCAATCTTGCTGAAAGTGGTCATAGTGAAACACTCCGAGACTCTGGAACGCAGATCGTTATCACCCCGAATGGACGCGATTCTGCCATCGATAGAGCGTGTCATAATACCGGCGGGCTGAATAGCGGTTGAACGCAATTCACCGAAAAACTAAGGTTTATCAATACGCTGGCGTTATCCGCGGAGCAGCCCCAGGGCTTTGTAGGCGCTTTCCAGCGTCGGTCCGGCGATTTGCCGCGCCCGGGCCGCACCGCGCGCCAGGATCGCATCGAGCGACTCGCGGTCTTCCAGCAAGCCGGTGAAGCGCGCGGTGATCGGTCGCAGCGTCTCGACCAGCGCTTCACCCAGCGCCGGTTTGAACGCCCCGAAGCCTTGCCCGCCGTGCTCCGCCAGCACCTCTGCCACCGTCCGGTCCGTCAACGCCGCGTAGATCGTCACCAGGTTGAGCGCTTCGGGCCGCCCGGCAAGGCCTGCTTCCTCGCTTGGCATCGGTTCGGCGTCGGTCTTGGCCTTGCGGACCTTCTTCATCACCGCGTCGGGATCGTCGGCCAGGTTGATTCGGCTCATGTCCGAAGGGTCGGATTTGCTCATCTTGGCGCTGCCATCGCGCAAGCTCATGATTCGCGCTGCACCCGGCGGGATAATGGGTTCGGGCAGGGTGAAGGCGGGCGCGTCTTCGCTGCAGAAATCATTGTTGAACTTGTGCGCGATGTCGCGCGCCAGCTCGAGATGCTGCTTCTGGTCCTCGCCCACCGGCACATGGGTCGCCTGGTACAGCAGCACGTCGGCCGCCTGCAGCACCGGATAGGTGAACAGCGCCACGCTGGCGCCTTCGCGGTTTTTGCCCGACTTGTCCTTGAACTGGGTCATCCGGTTCAGCCAACCCATCCGCGCGGTGCCGTTGAGCAGCCACTGCAATTCGACATGGGCGGGCACTTGCGCCTGGTTGAACAGGATCGAGCGCTGGGGGTCGATCCCGCAGGCGACCAGCGCGGCGGCCATTTCGAGCGTCGCGGCTTTCAGTTCTGCCGGATCGTGCGGCATCGAAATCGCGTGCAGGTCAGCCAGGAAGAACAGGCACTCGCCGCCCGCCGGCAGCGAATCCTGCATCCGCGCCCAGTTGCGAATCGCGCCGAGATAATTGCCCAGGTGCAGGGAGCCCGTGGGCTGGATTCCGGAAACGACGCGCATGGTGCCTTACTCTGCCAGGTCTACCGGCCCGGAATCGGCTTGGGCTGCCGGGCGCCTGCGCCGTAGCTGCGCGACAAGGTCCTTGTCGAGCGCGCCGAGCAGGTAAGCGGCGGCGAAAAAGGCAATCAGGCCCGCGCCGACCAGCGCTGCCAGCGATGCCACCCGCTCCAACACCGAGCCGCCGAAGTATTCCGCGAGCCGCGGCATCAGCCACAGTAGCAGGGCGCTCATCACGGCGGTGGCCAGGATCTGCCGCGCGATGCGGCCCGCCAGCCGGGCGGTGAAGTGGAACCAGCCGCGCAGCTGCAGCAGGGCATAAAGGGTCACGACATTGAGCGTCGCTGTAAAGGCCGTCGCCGCCGCCAGCCCGACAATCCCGTAGCGCGGCACGACATAGAAATTCAGCGCGATGTTGATCGCCAGTGCGCCGGCGGCGACATACATCGGAGTGCGGGTGTCCTCGCGGCTGAAGAAGGCCGGCTGGAACACCTTGACCAGCACGTAGGCCGGAAGGCCGACCACCAGCGCGACCACGATATCGGCCATCAGCGCGCCATTGGCCCCGGTCATCTTGCCGCCGACGAAGAACGCGGTCACGAACGCCGGGGCGCAGATCGCCAGTGCGGCAGCTGCGGGCAGGGTCAGCAGCGTGCCGACTTCGACCGCGTTGGCCTGCAACCGCTGCGCCTCGGCCTTGTCGCCGGTCTGGATGTGGCGCGCGAGCATCGGCAAGATCGCGGTGCCCAGCGCAATGCCGAAAATGCCCAGCGGCATCTGGTTGAGCCGGTCGGCCATCTTGAGCAGTGTCAGTGAGCCTTGCGGGAGGCTGGTGGCGAAGAAGGTGTCGACCAGCTGGCTGATCTGGTAAATCCCGGCGCCGAAGGTCGCTGGCAGGATCAGCATCCCCAGCTTGCGCACATCGGGCGTGAAGCGGGGCGCGCGGACTTTAAGGCGGACCCCGGCGCGGCGGCTGGCCCACGCCATGTAACCGAGCTGGACCACGCCCGACAGCGTCAGCGACGTTGCCAGCGCATAGGCCACGATGCGGTCATCCCCGCCGTCGCCGCGCAAGTACCAGCCGGTGACGATACCCGCGATCATCACGAGGTTGAGAAATACAGGTACGAATGCTCCGGGCGCGAACCGGCTGCGAGCATTGAGCAGTCCGGAGAGCATCGCGACCAGACTGACGAGGCCAAGGTAGGGGAAAGTCATCCGGCTGAGCAGGACGGAAAGCTCGAACTTGCCCGCAACCTGGCTGTATTCGGGCGCCAGCAACCAGACGATGCCTGACATCGCCAGCATGCACACTGCGGAAAAGCCAAGCAGCACCCAGACGAACACCGACAGCACGTCGCCGGCGAAAGTGTCTGCCGCCGCCTCGCCGCCTTCATCGTGCAGCTTGCGCGAATACATCGGCACAAAGGCGACCGAGAACGCGCCTTCCGCAAACAGCCGGCGGAAGGTGTTGGGCAGGGTGAAGGCGAGCTGCCACGCGTCCGCCGCCAGCCCCGCGCCAAGGACGCGGGCCAGCAGCATATCGCGGATAAAGCCGAACACCCGGCTGACCGCAGTCAGGCCGCCGATCGTGCCTACATTGCGGACAAGGCTACTCATCCACGAATAACCTGCCGGTCGGCTTACGCCGTGCCGACAGGCGCTTCGCCTTCGGCGGGCTGGCCCTGTTGTTGCTGGAGCTGCTGCAGGTAGAGCCCGTTGAAATCGATCGGGTCGAGCAACAGCGGCGGAAAGCCGGCATCGCGCACCGCGTCAGCCACCACCCGGCGGGCGAACGGGAACAGGATCCGCGGCGCCTCGGCATAGGAGAACGCGTGCATCTGGTCGTCGCTCATATTGCGCATGCCGACGAGCCCGCAATAGGCCAGTTCGACCAGATAGGCAGTGCCCTGTTCGCCCTTGGCGGTGACGTTGATCTTGAGCTCGATCTCGCTCACTTCCTCGTTCACCTTGCGCGCGCCGATGTTAAACTGGACATCGAGCGCGGGCGGGTCGGGCCACTGGAAGCTTTCAGGAGCCCGCGGATTCTCGACCGACAGGTCCTTGATATACTGCGTCAGCAGGCCCGCGACGGGCTGGGTATCCGCGCCGTTGGCGCTGGCTGCTGCGTCTGAATCGAGATTGATAAGGACGTCGCCTTCTTCGGCCATGATGCTGTTCGACTTTCAGATTAGTGGGCTTGCGTGTTGCGCGCGGCGCTAGCACCGGCATGGCAATGCCGCAACGCCTGCGCAAAAAGCACCGCATCGCCGGAGCAACTGGGCGCGCGCGGCGTTGTTCATTTGAATTTCGCACCTATTTCAGGCACAAATAGCGCTGTGCCGGGGCGACAGGTCCAATAACGGACCGGCTACGGCCAAAGATCGGACAAGTTACGTGATTTTCGAAATCGTCATCCTGGCCATAATCGCGGCCTTCCTCGGCCTCCGCCTCTATGCGGTTCTCGGCCGCCGGGCGGAGCATGAAGAAGAGCCGGTGCCGACTCGTTTCGAGCGGACCGACGGCGCCAGCCTGCCGCGTGCAACGCAGCCTGCGACGGGCGAACTGCCTCGCGGCTTGCGCGAAGTTTCCGGTTTTGCGCCGGTGATCGAACAGGGCCTGCGCGAAATCGCCGCGGCCGACCGGCGGTTTGACCTGCTGACCTTCATCGAAGGGGCCAAGGCAGCCTATGCCATGGTGCTCGAAGCGTTCTGGCGCGGCGACAAGGTCGAGCTGGAACAGTTGTGCGACGATGACGTGCTGGCCGGCTTCGTCGGCGCGATCGATGCGCGCGAAGCGGCGGGCGAAGTGCTCGACAACCGGCTGGTGCGGATCGAAGACACGACCGTGCAATCCGCCACGCTGGATGGCCGGATGGCCCGCATTGTGGTGCGCTTCAGCGCCGACATCGCCACGGTTACGCGCGACAAGGATGGCACCATGATCGCCGGATCGCTCGACGATGCGGTCGAAAGCCAGGACATCTGGACTTTCTCGCGCGATGTGAACGCCAGTGGGCCCGACTGGCTGCTCGACGAAACCGACGAAGGCTGAGCCCGTGCCAGGGGCAGGGCGCCGTCTAGCCGGCCTTGCCGCGCTGGCGCTGCTTGCCGGATGCGGCAGGCTGATCCCGCCTTCACAGATTCCCTCGCCTGCTCCGACACCGGCTCCGGCGCCTGCTCCCACACCGACTCCAGCCCCCACGCCTACGCCAGCAAGCGCGCTGGCCGCCGGACTTCGGCTCGGGCCTGACGTCAAGGACTTGCATCTCGGCGCGCTCGACGCGCGGGCTGCGCTCGCCTCGTTTCGCGAATCCTGCCCCAAGCTGCTGGTCCGCACCGACGCCAGCGGGCTGACCCGAACTGCCGACTGGCGCACCGCATGCGCAGCGGCGGAAACCTGGCCGGTGGCCGAGGCCGAGCGCTTTTTCGAGGCGCAGTTCGAGGCAGTTCGCGTGGCCGACGGCGCGGCCTTCGTTACCGGCTATTACGAGCCGGAAATCGCCGGTTCTCGCCCGCGCCGGCCGGGTTTTGACGTGCCGGTCTATGGCCTGCCGTCCGACCTGGTACGCGACTGGCCGGCAGATACGCCGCCATCCGAACGCACCGGGCGCGCGCCGCTCGGGCGGTATGACGACAGCGGCCAGTTCGTCCCCTATTTCGACCGCGGCGAGATCGAGGATGGGGCGCTGGCGGGCAAGGGCCTCGAAATCGCCTGGGCCGCTGACCCGATCGAGTTCTTCTTCCTCCAGATCCAGGGATCCGGCATCCTGCGCGCGCCCGACGGCACGATGATGCGGATCGGGTACGCCGGGCAGAACGGGCGCGGTTACACCGGCATCGGGCAAGTGATGCGCGAACGCGGCCTGCTCGGCACCGGACCGGGGCAATACGCCGGCTCGATGCAGGGCATCATGGCCTACTTGCGCGAGCATCCGGTCGATGGCGACGCGCTGATGCGCGAAAACCAGTCGTGGGTATTCTTCCGCGAAATCGTCGGCGATGGCCCGCTCGGCGCACTCGAAGTGCCGGTGCGGCGCGAAAGCTCGGTTGCCGCCGATCCCGCGTTCGTGCCGCTCGGCGCGCCGGTCTTCCTCACCACCGACCGGCCCGAAGCTAACGGGTTGTGGATCGCGCAGGATACCGGCGGCGCGATCAAGGGCGCCAACCGGTTCGACAGCTTCTGGGGCGCGGGCGTGGATGCGCGGGCGATAGCTGGCGGGATGAGCGCGCGGGGCCAGGCGCTGCTGCTTTTGCCCAAGGGAACGCTGGCGCGGCTCGGCGTGCGATGAAACCGCCGCGCGGGCTGAGCGAGACCGAAGCGGCGCTGTGGGCGCAAGTCACCGCCACGGTCCAGCCGCTCAATCCTCCCCGAGCTCGTCTCGGGGAGGGGGACCAGCCGCAGGCTGGTCGAGGGGTTGCGCGCCAAAAGCCAAGGCTGTCCGAAAAGATACGCCCCGCCAAAGCCCCTCCACCCCCGCTCCTTCGGCCCAGCGGTCCCCCTCCCCGAGACAAGCTCGGAGAGGAACGCGTGGGACTCGATTCGGGATGGGAGCGCAAGCTTGGCCGCGCCGCGATCGCGCCCGACTTCACGCTCGACCTGCACGGCCACACGCTCGACCAGGCGCACGCCCGGCTCGATGCGGGGCTGGGGCAGGCGCGGGCGATGGAGGCGCGGCTGGTGCTGCTGATTACCGGCAAGTCGCGTCCGGTCGATGCCGCCGACCGGGGCACCCAGCGGGGCGCGATCCGGGCCAAGGTGCTGGACTGGCTGGCGGCCGGTCCGCATGCCAGCCAGATCGCCGCGATCCGCAACGCCCATCGTCGCCACGGCGGCGAAGGCGCGCTCTATATCGTCCTCAAACGGCGGCGCTGAGTTAGCTTGAGGTTTGCTCGTCGAATGCGCCTAGCACGCCCGGCGCGCCGCGAAAAAGCCCCCGGCGCGGGCCGGGGGCTTCGTTCTGGCAAGTAGCGCCCAGGTTAGTTGTTGGGGCTAGTTGTTGGCGTTCATCACCTTGGTCCAGGCCTTGACGAAGTCGGCGACGAATTTCTCGTTACCGCCCTTTTCGGCATAGACTTCGGCCACCGCGCGCAGTTCGGAGTTTGACCCGAACACCAGGTCCGCCCGCGTGGCGCGCCAGGTTTCGCCGCCGCCCTTGCGATCGGTCGCGACGTATTCCTCGTCGTCCGATCCGTCGACGGCCTTCCACACGTTGGTCATGCCGAGCAGGTTGACGAAGAAGTCGTTGGTCAACTGGCCCGAACGCTTGGTGAAGTGGCCGTGGCCGCGCTCACCGTGATTGGCGCCGAGCACCCGCAGGCCCCCGATCAGCACCGTCATTTCGGGCACCGAAAGGCCGAGCAGACTGGCGCGGTCGAGCATCATTTCTTCGGTCTTCACGCCCAGCTTCTTGGGCAGGTAGTTGCGGAAGGCGTCCGCCTGCGGCTCCATCACCGCGAAGCTGTCCGCATCGGTCTGCGCGTCGGTCGCGTCGCCGCGGCCACCGGTAAACGGGACGTTGGTTGCGCCCGCCTTTTCCAGCCCGACCACGCCGCCCAGCACGATGGCGTCAGCCAGCGACAGGCTGCCGCGCAGGCCGTTCAGCGTGTCGAGCACCGTCTTGAGCGCAGCCGGTTCGTTGACGTCCCAATCCTTCTGCGGGGCCAGCGCAATGCGCGCACCATTGGCGCCGCCGCGGTGGTCCGACTTGCGATAGGTGCTGGCCGAAGCCCAGGCGGTCTTGACCAGCTGGCTGACGGTCAGGCCGCTGCCCGCAATCTTGTCCTTCACCGCCTTGACGTCGGCGTCGGACGGCTTGCTCCCGGCGGGGATCGGGTCCTGCCAGATCAGGTCTTCAGCCGGGACTTCCGGACCGAGGTAGCGGGCCTTGGGGCCCATGTCGCGGTGGGTCAGCTTGAACCAGGCGCGCGCGAAAGCATCCTTGAAGGCTTCGTGATCGGAGCGGAACTTGTCGCTGATGGCGCGGAATTCGGGGTCCATTTTCAGCGCCATGTCGGCGGTGGTCATCATCGTCGGGACCTTCTTCGAAGAGTCCCAGGCCGCGGGGGCCTTGTCTTCTTCCTTCTGGTTGATCGGCTGCCACTGCTGGGCACCGGCCGGGCTTTTCACCAGCTCGTAATCGTAGTCGAGCAGCAGGCGGAAGTAGTTCTCGCTCCATTCGGTGGGGGTGTTGACCCACGCGCCTTCGATGCCGCTGGTCACGGTGTGCTCGCCGATGCCGCCGTGCGCTTCGCCGCTGACCCAGCCGAACCCCTGCGCCACCAGATCGCCGCCCGACGGCGCATTGCCGAGGGTCGAGGCATCACCGTTGCCGTGCGCTTTGCCGAAGGTGTGGCCGCCGGCGGTAAGCGCGACGGTTTCTTCCGAATTCATCGCCATGCGTTCGAACGTGGCGCGCATGTCACGGGCCGATTGCAGCGGGTCGGGATTGCCGCCCGGACCTTCCGGGTTGACGTAGATGAGGCCCATCTGGATCGCCGCCAAGGGGCCTTCCAGTTCGTGCATGCCGTGTTCGGGCGCGATGCGGGTCTGCACGCCTTCGTTGACCCACTTGTCTTCGCTGCCCCAGTAGATGTCGCGTTCGGGTTCGAACACGTCAGCCCGGCCGCCGCCAAATCCGAACACCGGGCCGCCCATCGTTTCGATCGCGACGTTGCCGGCGAGGATGAACAGGTCGGCCCAGCTGATGTGCTTGCCGTACTTGACCTTGATCGGCCACAGCAGGCGGCGCGCCTTGTCGAGGTTGCCGTTGTCGGGCCAAGAATCGAGCGGAGCGAAGCGCTGCTGCCCGCTGTTGGCGCCGCCGCGGCCGTCCGCCGTGCGATAGGTGCCTGCGGCGTGCCACGCCATGCGGATGAAGAACGGGCCGTAGTTGCCATAGTCCGCCGGCCACCAGGGCTGGCTGTCGGTCATCAGCGCGGTCAGGTCAGCCTTGAGCGCAGCGTAGTCGAGCGCGTTGAACGCCTCGGCATAGTTGAAATCGTCGCCCATCGGATTGGTCGGGCCGTTGGGATTGAGGATTTCGGTCGCCAGCATTTCCGGCCACCAGTCCTTGTTGGTGCGGCCAAGCAGGGCGCGGACGCCGCCACCGTGGGGCACGGGGCAGCCGCCTTCGATCGATCCAGTCTTGGCGTCCATTGTATCTCTCCTGTGTATCGTTGGTCGGCGCGACTCATGCCGCGCGAATATAACCGTTCGACACTAGCAAGCGGCGGCCCGGACGCGAAACGGGATAGTCCGATAAGGTTGAACGAATAAATCAATCACGGACAATTGAGAGAGTAAATCGATTAGAGCGAGAGTGACGCGGCGCTGCGCGGGGCCCCGGGTCAAGCCAGGGGTGACGCAAGGAGCGGTTGGGCCCTTCCAAACACCGTCACCCCGGGCTTGACCCGGGGTCCCGCTTCCTCTTCGTTGCGCGACCTGAGGGGGGCTTATCATGACCGAAACCACCGCTGCCGCGCCGCCGAGATCGGCGCGCCCATTCAGGCCATCCTTCTTCTTCTGGATGACGTTGGTCATGGCGTTGTTCGTGTTCGGCGGGTTCGGCATGACTTACCTGCTGCCGATGAGCCGGGGCGCTTTCCCGCCCGCCCCGCCGATTGTCCACCTGCACGGGCTGATCTTCTTCTCGTGGATGATCCTGCTGCTGGTCCAGGCCGGGCTGGTGGGCGCGGGCAACATCAAGTTGCACCGCAGCCTCGGGACCTGGGGCATCGCGCACGCCACCATCGTCATCTACACCGGGATCCTCGTCCAACTGATCGCATCGCGCAGGGGCATGGACCTGGGCCGCCCGCAGGGTTCGGCCGGGATCTACCTCGGCCTCGCGGCCTTCTTCGGCTTTTCGCTCATGTTCACGCTGGCCATCCGCAACACGCGGCGGCCCGAGATCCACAAACGGATGATCCTGTTTGCCATGCTCCCGCTCCTGCCGCCGGGAGTGAACCGGTTCTGGGCCCAGGCGCTCGGGCTGGCGGAGGCGGTTCCCGTGGTGCCGCTGTACCTGACGCTATGGGCCATGGCGCTCGCCATCCTGGTCCACGAATGGCGCCGCACCGGCAGGATCAGCGGTTATTCGAGGTTCGGCGCGGGCTGGATCGTGGCCGAAGGCGTACTGCACCCGTTCGTGGTCAATTCGCCAGGGTTCGACCGGTTTGCGGCGGGTCTTCTCGGCCTCGTCCACTACCGCTAGGTTGCCGCCATGCCGGGCGCAGACTCGGCCATGGGGGAGACTTGCCTTGAGAACCGTCCTTGCGCTGTGCCTGATCCTGTCGTCCGCCGGCCTCGCTGCATCGCCCGCGGCTGCGGCTGACACCGCCGCGCCGGCCTGCGACCGCGAATGCCTGCGCGGCAAAGTGACCGAGGTGCTGTATGCCCTCGTCGAGCATGACGTCAGCAAGCTGCCCGTCGCCGCCAACTTGCGCGTGACCGAAGACGCGGTCGAAAAACCGCTCGACCGGGTCGGGCTGGTGCGGTCGGCGACCAAGCTGCGCGGGTGGCGCGAGGACGTGATCGACGAACGCTCGCGGCAGGTGGTCTCGAGCGTCATGGTCGAGGAGTCGGGCGCGCCGGTCCTGCTGGTGGTGCGGGTCAAGGTCGACGCCGGGCAAAAGCTCAGCGAGCTGGAGCTGGCGGCGACGCGCAGCCGCGCTGACGGCCTGCTGTTCAACATCGATGGCCTGAACGGCGCGCCGCCGCTGGCCATGAACATCGCGCCGCGGCCCGAGCAACTCGAAACGCGCGATGAGGCGATTCGGATTGCCATGTTCTATCCGCGCGGGCTCAGCAATGCGAAGACCTTCAACGCCATCGAAACCCCGTTCGCGCCCGAGGCCTATCGGCACGAGAACGGCGCGCTAATGGCGGGTCCTGGATGCGCGTTTGCGCCCGGCTGCGCCGATATCGGCAACCAGTCGCTGGAGATCTTCGAGCGGCTCGGCCGCGTTACCGTGCGCGACGTGGTGGTCGACGAGCGTATGGGCATCGTGATGATGCGCCTTTCGTGGAATGTAAGCGGGCCGGGCTCGGACCGGTTGACCGCGTGGGAAGCGTTCAAGGTCTACGGCGGGCAGATTCACATGGTTCAGGCCTTCATCCGCCTGTTCCCGCCCGCGCAGGACCTCGGCGGATGGCCGATCAGTGAGGGGATCGTGCAGCCTTGAGG
>JBDSDZ010000026.1:0-25912 GCA_039920345.1 Croceibacterium sp. | reverse complement strand
CGAACGGCTCGGCCGCAGTTCCGACGGCGGTTCGGGCCTTGGCCTGTACATCTCGCGCCGCCTGGCACGTGCCATGGGCGGGACGCTGCACGTCGACAGCGCGCCGGGGCAGGGCGCCCGTTTCACGCTGGATCTACCCGCCGGCGAGGCCAGCGAGGCCTAGTTCAGCTGCGTTTGTCGAGCGGGACGTAATCGCGCTGCGTCGGCCCGGTATAGAGCTGGCGCGGCCGGCCGATCTTCTGCCCCGGGTCCGAAATCATCTCGTTCCACTGGGCCACCCAGCCCACGGTGCGCGCGAGCGCGAACAGCGCCGTGAACATCGTCGTCGGGAAGCCGATCGCCGAGAGGATGATGCCGGAATAGAAATCGACGTTGGGGAACAGCTTCTTCTCGATGAAATACTCATCGTGCAGCGCCAGTTCTTCGAGCCGTAGCGCGGTTTCGAACAGCGGATCGCTGACCTTGAGCGCATCGAACACCTCGCGCACGGTCTTCTGCATCACCACGGCCCGCGGGTCGTAGTTCTTGTACACGCGGTGCCCGAAACCCATCAGGCGGAACGGGTCGTTCTTGTCCTTGGCGCGCTCGATATAGTGCGGAATCCGGTCGGGCGTGCCGATTTCGCGCAGCATGTTGAGCGCCGCTTCGTTGGCGCCGCCATGCGCCGGGCCCCACAGGCAGGCGATGCCCGCCGCGATGCACGCAAACGGATTCGCGCCCGACGAACCGGCCAGTCGCACGGTCGAGGTCGAGGCGTTCTGTTCGTGATCGGCGTGGAGGATGAAAATTCGGTCCATCGCCTTCTCCACCACCGGGTTGACCTCGTAAGGCTCGGCCGGGACGCCGAAGGTCATGCGCAGGAAGTTGCCGGTGTAAGACAGCGAATTGTCCGGAAACACGAACGGCTGTCCGATCGAGTACTTGTAGGCCGCTGCCGCAATCGTCGGCATCTTGGCGATCAGGCGGTGCGAGCTGATCCGGCGGTGATCGGGGTCGGCGATGTCCGAGCTGTCATGATAGAACGCGCTCAGCGCGCCGACCACGCCGCACATGATCGACATCGGGTGGGCATCGCGCCGGAACCCGCGATAGAACTGCATCAGCTGCTCGTGCAGCATGGTGTGACGGGTGATCGTCCAGCTGAACTTGTCCAATTCCGCCTTGCTCGGCAGTTCGCCGTTCAGCAGCAGATAGCAGACCTCCATGAAGCTGGAGCTCTCCGCCAGTTGCCCGATCGGGTAGCCGCGGTGGAGCAGCACGCCTTCCTGGCCATCGATGTAAGTCAGCGCACTTTCGCAACTGGCGGTCGAGGTATAGCCGGGATCGTAAGTGAACATGCCGGTCTGGGCGTACATCTTGCGGATATCGACAACGTCCGGCCCGGTGGTCCCTTCGAGGACCGACAGGTCATATGTGTCGCCACCAATGCTCAGCTTCGCCTGTTTGTCGGACAAAACGTGTCTCCTTGCGATCGTGTACCAGTCAGCCGGCGGGCACTTGGTCGCGGGTCGATTGGGCGTCGATCCGCGCCAGGCTTTCCTCCTTGCCAAGGAGCGCCAGCACATCGAAAATTCCCGGCGAGGTGGTCTGCCCCGTCAATGCCGCTCTAAGCGGTTGCGCGAGCTTGCCGAGCCCGAGCTGCTCCCCCTCCGCATAGGCCTTCAAAGTGGCCTCCAACGCGTCGGTTGTCCAGTCCTCTATCGGGTCCAGAAGCGCGGAAATCCGCCCCAGAAGCGCTTTTGCGTCGTCGGTCAGCAAGCCTTGCGCCGCATCCGTCAGAGTAAGCGGTCGCTGCTTGAACAAAAAGGCGGCTCCATCGGCCAGTTCGATCATGTCGCGGGCGCGGGTTTTGAGCACCGGCATGGCCTTGGTCAACAGAGCCGGGTCGGCCGCCGGGCCAATCCGGTCCGCCGCCAGCGCCGCCAGCCGGGCGTCGTCGGCTTCGCGGATATAATGCCCGTTGAGGTTGAGCAGCTTCTTGGTATCGAACCGCGACGGGCTTTTGCCGACACCGGACAGGTCGAACACCTCGGCCGCTTCGGCCATGGTGAATTCCTCGCGGTCACCGTGGCCCCAGCCGAGGCGGAGCAGGTAGTTGAACAGCGCCTCGGGCAGGATCCCGAGTTCGTCACGGTAGGCCTCGACCCCGGTGGCACCGTGCCGCTTGGACAGTTTGGCACCGTCCGATCCGTGGATCAGCGGAACATGGGCGTAAGTCGGCTCGGGCCAGCTCATGGCGCGAAGAATGGCGAGCTGGCGAAACGCGTTGTTGAGGTGGTCGTCGCCCCGGATCACGTGGGTCACACCCATGTCGTGATCGTCCACCACCACCGCCAGCATGTACGTCGGCGTGCCGTCAGACCGCAGCAGGATGAAATCGTCGAGCTCGGCATTCTGGACCGTCACGCTGCCCTGCACTTCATCCTCGATCACCGTCTCGCCGGTGCGCGGGGCCTTGATCCGCACCACCGCCGGGCCTTCGCCTTCGTGGGTGGCATCGCGCCACGGGCTGTCGATTCGGAACGGGCGGCGTTCGGCCTGGGCCAGTTCGCGCTGGGCCTTCAGTTCTTCGGGCGACATCCAGCAACGATAGGCGTGGCCGCTGGCGAGCATCTGATGCGCAACTTCGGCATGACGGGCCCAGAACTGCGACTGGTAATACTCGTGCCCGTCCCAATCGAGCCCGAGCCAGCGCATCCCGTCCAGAATGGCTTCGATCGCCGCATCGGTCGAACGCGCGCGGTCGGTGTCTTCGATCCGCAGCAGGAACTTGCCGCCAAGCCGGCGGGCATAGAGCCAGTTGAACAGCGCGGTGCGCGCGCCGCCGATATGCAGGAAGCCGGTGGGCGAGGGCGCAAAGCGCGTGACCACCGGCCGCGTGCTCCCCTGTGCCGTGCTGGCGCCGCTTGCCATTGCCCAATGCTTCCTATTCAATGACTTCTATGGCCACGCGGCAGGCGCCACTCGTACCGTTCGAACAGCCGGCGGCGGATGCTGCGTTGCAGCAGATGCCTTGGCGAAACCCCGCGCGCTTGTCCAGCGCAGCAGACGGGGCTGACGCCTGGCTGGCCCGGGCCGGATTTGATCGCGGCCCGTGGCTGGCGGTGGCCTTCGCGGGCGGGATTGCCGCCTGGTTTACGCTGGGCCAGCCCGAGGAATGGGTTGCCACGGCAGCGGCGGGATTGCTCGCGGCGCTTGGCGCGGTGGCGCTGTGGCGCGGGCAGGACAATCGCGGCCACCTGCTGCGCGCGGTGCTGGCCATCGGGTTGCTGGTCGCAGCGGGGGTGACAGTCGCCTGGGCGCGCTCGGCGATGGTGGGCGAAGCCGCGCTCGAGCGGCCGGTCTCGGCCATGCTCACGGGCCGGGTGCTCGAGAGAATCGAACAACCCGCAGACGACCGCGTGCGACTGGTCCTCGCAACGCGCCCGCCGGGCGAACCGCGGGCGGTGAAAGTGCGGGTGAACGTGCCGCTCGAACAAGCCTCGCCGAGCCTGACCGAAGGCGCGGTTGTGCGGTTGCGGGCGCGGTTGATGCCGCCGGCTGCGCCGATGCTGCCGGGGGGCTACGATTTCGCGCGCACGGCCTGGTTCGCGGGACTGGCGGCGACGGGATCGGCGCAGGGTGAATTGAAGCTGGTGGAGCCGGGCAGGGCCAACGCCCCGCTGAAGACCTTGCAGCGCAAGCTCTCGCGCCACGTCCGCTCGGAGCTCGGCGGATCTCCCGGAGCGATCGCAGCCGCTTTTGCCAGCGGCGACCGCGGGGCCATTGCGCAGGCGGACGAAGACGCCATGCGCGATGCGGGGCTGACGCATCTGCTCTCGATCAGCGGGCTGCATGTCAGCGCCGTGATTGCGGCGGCCTACCTGGTGGCAATCCGCTTGCTGGCGCTGTGGCCCTGGCTCGCGCTGCGCGTGCGGTTGCCGATCGTCGCGGCTGCTTTCGCGGCGCTGGCCGGGCTGGGCTACACCTTGCTGACCGGCGCCGAGGTGCCGACCGTCAGGAGCTGCGTCGGTGCGCTGCTGGTGCTGGCGGCGCTGATGCTGGGGCGCGAGCCGTTGTCGCTTCGCATGCTGGCGGTGGGCGCGATGGTGGTGCTGTTGTTGTGGCCGGAATCGCTGATCGGGCCGAGCTTCCAGATGAGCTTTGCCGCGGTGCTGGCAATCATCGCGCTCCACGGCAGCGCCCCGGTGCGCGAATTCCTCAAGCCGCGCGAGGAGGGCTGGATGGCATGGACCGCCCGGCGCACCGCCATGCTGCTGATCACCGGCTTCGTGATCGAGCTGGCGCTGATGCCGATCGTGCTGTTCCACTTCCACCGTGCCGGGGTTTACGGCGCCTTTGCCAACGTCATTGCGATCCCGCTGGTGACGTTCGCGTCGATGCCGCTGATCGCGCTGGCGCTGCTGCTCGACACGGTCGGCGCGGGCGCCCCTGCCTGGTGGCTGGCGGGCAAGTCGCTCGACCTGCTGCTGGCGATTGCCCATTTTACTGCCGGGCAACCGGGTGCGGTCAAACTGATGCCGCAGATCGGCGGCGCGGCGTTTGCGTTGTTCATATCCGGGGGCCTGTGGCTCGCTTTATGGCGCGGCAAGGCGCGGCTTTACGGGCTGGTACCGGCTGCCGCGGCCACGTTGATGGTGCTGACGACACCAATTCCCGACGTGTTGATCTCGAGCGACGGGCGGCAAGTCGGCGTCACCGGCGAGGGCGAGCAATTACTGGTCCTGCGCGAATCGCGCAGCGACTTCACCCGCGATAACCTGATGGAACTGTCGGGCGTCACCGCCGACCCGGTGGCGCTGGCCGACTGGCCGGGCGCCGAGTGCAGCCGCGATTTTTGCGTGATCGGGCTCAAGCGGGCAGGTCGGACTTGGCACTTGCTGCTCAGCCGCACGCGCAACCGGATCGAGGAACGCGCACTGGCGGCGGCCTGCGAACGCTCGGACATCGTGGTGTCAGACCGCTGGCTGCCGCGCTCGTGCCAGCCGCGCTGGCTCAAGATCGATGGCAAGATGCTGGAGGAGACGGGCGGGCTGGCGATCGTGCTCGATGGCCAGCGGGTGACCACAGTCGCCCAAAGTCAGGGCGAGCAAGGCTGGTGGCGCGGAGGCCAGGCCCCCGCGCGTTAAGCCTCAGTGATAGCGGCGCAGCAGGCCTGCGAGCTTGCCCTGGACCTCGACTTCGTCGGGCCGGTAGATCTGCGGATCGTAGGCACCATTGGCCGGGTCGAGCCGGATCATCCCGTTTTCGCGCCGCAGGTATTTGAGCGTGGCTTCTTCGTTGCGCACCAGCGCGACCACGATTTCGCCATCGCGTGCGGTGTCGGTGCGGCGGACCAGCGCATAGTCGCCATCGAGGATGCCGGCATCGATCATCGAGTCGCCCGACACTTCGAGCGCGTAGTGTTCGCCCGCGCCGAGCAGCGCGGCAGGAACCGGCAGCATCTGCGAGCCTTCGAGCGCCTCGATCGGCATGCCGGCGGCAATCCTGCCGTGCAGCGGCACTTCGATCACGTCGTTGGCGGGTTGCGGACGCGAGCGCGGCGGATTGAGCTGGACGACGGTATCGTTCGCCGGTGCCGACCGCGGGGCCGAAGTGATATTTTCGGGCTGGCGCAGCACTTCCAGCGCGCGGGCCCGGTTGGGCAGGCGGCGGATAAAGCCGCGTTCTTCGAGGGCCGAGATCAGCCGGTGCACACCCGACTTGCTCTTGAGGTCGAGCGCTTCCTTCATTTCTTCGAACGACGGCGAAATGCCCGTTTCTTCCAGTTTGACCTGGATGAAGCGAAGGAGTTCATGTTGCTTGGCAGTCAACATCGCGCGGGTCTCCAAAAAGATTTTGGCTCGGGCCAAAACTGTTCCAATTCGGGAACGAACGCGGAACAAGTAGGCAACGAAATCTTACAAGTCAAGCGATCCCGCCATTTTCGAGCCAATAGACCCCGACCTTGTCCCCGCGCCGCGCCACCGGTGCACCAATTTCGAGCCGGATCAGCCCATTGCTGGCTGAAAGCGCGCGCAAGGCGCTGCTGTCGCGCTCGTTGGTGGGGGTCACTTTGCCGCCAACCTGGTGGGCGCGGACGAACTCCAGCCGGTCGCCGCCAGCGGGCAGATCGGTGAGTAGTTCCATGTCGAACAGTTCGGGCAGCGGCTCGCGCGCCCCGGCCAGCGCCCGCAGCAGCGGCAGCACGAACAGGAATGCGGTGACATAGCTCGATACCGGATTGCCCGGCAGGCCGATCACCCATTGGCGCCCCTTGCGCGCCACCAGCAGCGGCTTGCCGGGCCGGATCGCCACCCGCCAGAAGCCGATCGTGGCGCCCCACGCCTCGAGCGCCGGGCGGATCAGGTCATGCTCACCCACCGACGCGCCGCCGCTGGTAACGATTACGTCGGCCTCTCCGGCTTGCTCGAACGCGGCGAGCAGCGCGTCGAGCTGGTCCGCCACCGGGCCGATCCGCCGCACGACCCGCGCATAGGGCGCGGCCATCGCGGCGAGCATCGCGCCGTTACTGGCGGGGATCTGGTGGGCCGCGCAAGCGGCAGGATCTGACGCCAGTTCGTCACCGCTGTCGAGCACCGCCAGCGCCGGCAGGGCATGCACGGCAAGCTGGCTGTGGCCGCCCATCATCGCTAGCGCGATCTGCGCCGGGCCGATCCGGGTTCCGGCCTCGATCAGCGCGTCACCGGCACGAAAATCAAAGCCCGCGCGGCGGATGTGCCGGGTCGTGGGCTCACCTTCGCCATTGAGCGCCAGCTGCTCCCCGTCGCGCCGAGCGTTTTCCTGCAACAGCACCGCCCCGGCATCGGCCGGCATCAGCGCCCCGGTGGAAATGCGCACAGCTTCGCCCTGGTGCAGGTCACCGCCGTACGGACGCCCCGCCGCGCTCTCGCCGACCACGCGCCAGGGGCCCGCCAGGTCGCCGCCGCGCATCGCGTACCCGTCCATCGCCGACATATCCGCCGCAGGCTGGGTGCGGCGGGACACCACGGCCTCGCTGGCGTAGCGGCCATTCGCGTCCTGCAGGTCCACCCGCTCACCCAGCAGGGGATCGGCCTCATCGAGCACAATCGCCTGCGCCTCGGCGAGGCTCAGCGGCGGCGTCATGGGGCGCGCCAGGTGCCGCTCTTGCCGCCGGTCTTTTCGAGCAGCCGGACGGCATCGATCACCATGCCCTTGTCGAGCGCCTTGGCCATGTCGTAAATTGTCAGGAGTGCGATGGAAGTCGCTGTTATTGCTTCCATTTCTATCCCGGTCTTGCCGGTAAGTGACGCCGTGGCGGTTGCCCGCACGCCATCAGCTTCGAAGGCGAAATCGACCTTTACCGCGTCGAGCGCGAGCGGATGGCACAGCGGAATCAGCTCGGCCGTTTTCTTGGCGGCCATGATCCCGGCGATGCGCGCGGCGGCGAGGACATCGCCCTTGGGGCCGCTCCCCTCGCGAACCGCAGACAGCGCCTCGGCCGACATGCGGATCACCCCGGTCGCGGTGGCCGAGCGCGCGGTTTCGGCCTTGCCGCCGACATCCACCATGCGCGCGGCGCCGCTTTCGTCGAGGTGGCTCAGTTTGCTCATGCCCCGGCCATGCCAGATCGCGCAGCCTGCGGCCAGACGGTCAACATCAGCGGACGCGCATGTTGCTCCAGATCACCTGGCAGACGCCCACCAGGGCCAGGATTGCGCCATAGACCGCCCACTGCGGGGCACCGGCCATGAAGCTGTCGAGGAACGCGATGTTGAGGCCCTGCAGGATCCAGATCCCGCCCATGCATACCATCAGAATGCCGAGCAGCGTGCTGACGACCCGCATTACCACGTTGAAAGTGTTCATCACGCTTGTCCCTCTCCCATTATCTGGCCGGGATGTAAGCGATTACGCGGCCAATGGCTATCGTTCGCGTAAGCGGGTCAGCCGCCGAGCAAGTGGCGGGTCGCCGCCTCGACGTCAGGCTGGCGCATCAGGCTTTCGCCCACCAGCACGCAGCGTGCGCCTGCCGCAGCCAGGCGCAGGCAATCGGCATGACTGTTGATCCCGCTTTCGCCCACCAGCATGGCCCCTTCGGGCGCCAGCCGGGCGAGCCGCTCGGTTGTCGCGAGATCGGTGCGGAAGGTCTTGAGATCGCGGTTGTTGACGCCAATCAGCCGTGAGGTGAGCCGCGCCGCGCGCTCCATCTCCGCCTCGTCATGCACTTCGACCAGCACGTCCATCCCGCGTTCGAGCGCGGCGGCCTCGATTTCCGCCATTTCGGCATCGCCCAGCGCGGCAACGATAATCAGGATGGCATCGGCCCCGATCGCGCGCGCCTCGGCCACCTGCCACGGATCGATCATGAAATCCTTGCGCAGCACCGGCAGGGTGCAGGCGGCGCGGGCATCCATCAGGTAATCCTCGTGGCCCTGGAAATAGGGCGCATCGGTCAGTACCGAAAGACACGCCGCGCCGCCGTGTTGGTAAGCAAGGGCATGTTCCGCGGGGCGAAAATCGGCGCGGATCAAGCCCTTGGACGGCGACGCTTTTTTGATTTCGGCGATCAGGCCGACCCCGCTCGCGGCCTTGGCCTCCAGCGCCTGGCGAAAGCCGCGCGGCGCGGTGGCGTCACGCGCCATGCGGTCGAGGTCGTCGAGCGTCGCCAGCGTCTTGCGGGCGGCGACTTCCTCGCGCTTGGTGGCGCAGATCTCGGCCAGCTTGTCGGTCATCGTGCGGTCGCGATCCAGCAGTCGAGCAGGGCGTTGGCAAGGCCCTTGTCGATGGCTTCGGCGGCTTCTTCGACCCCGCCGGTCCAGCTTTCCACTTCGCCCGCCACGATCAGCGCTGCAGCCGCGTTGAACAGCACGGCATCGCGGTAAGCCCCGGGTGCGCCCTGCAGCAACGCGCGCAAGGCAGCGGCATTGTGCTTGGCATCGCCGCCGCGGATCGCTTCGACCGGCGCGTGCGGCAGGCCGGCCATCGAGGCGTCAATCCGGCGCATCTCGAAATCGTGCCCGCGCACATCGGCCACTTCGTTGCCGGCATCGAGACTTAGTTCATCGAGCCCCTCGTCGCCTGCCACGATCAGCGAGCGGCCGGTGCCGAGCCGCGCCATCGCTTCGGCATAGATCGGCACGTAAGCGGGGCGCGCGATGCCGAGAAGCTGGCCGCTCACCCGCGCCGGATTGGCCAGCGGGCCCATCAGGTTGAAAATCGTGCGCTTGCCCAGCTTCTGCCGGATCGGCTGGATACGCCGCATCGCCGGGTGATGATTGGCGGCGAACAGGAAGCAGATACCGACTTCGCGCAAGGTCATTTCCGCCGTGCGCCCGGCGGCTTCCATATCGAGCCCGAGCGCTTCCAGCGTATCAGCCGCGCCCGCCTTGGAACTGGCCGCGCGATTGCCGTGCTTGGCCACCGGCACGCCGCAGGCCGCGACCACCAGGCTGACGGCGGTCGAGACATTGAGCGTGTGCTTGCCGTCGCCCCCGGTTCCGCACACGTCGATCGCGTTGGCGGGCGCCTCGATCGGGATCAGCCGGGCTCGCATCGCGCGTGCCGCGCCAGCGATCTCGCTCGCGGTTTCGCCCCGGTCGGATAGCTCGGACAGGAAGCGGGCGATTTCCTCTTCGCTCGTCTCGCCATCCAGCATCGCGGCGAACGCGGCTTCGGCTTCCTCTTCGGAGAGGTGCGGCTCGACCGGCGGTAGCGTGATCATGCGATGGCCTTGGCCTCGATGCCGCACAGCTTCAGGAAATTGGCCAGCAGCGCGTGGCCATGCTCGGTGGCAATGCTCTCGGGATGGAACTGCACCCCGTGGATCGGCAAATCGCGGTGGCGGAAGCCCATCACCGCGGTGCCATCGAGACCCGGCGTCTCGCTCGTCGCATTGACCACCAGGCAGTCGGGGATGTTTTCCACGATCAGCGAGTGATAGCGGGTCGCGGTGAACGGGCTGGGCAGCCCGGCGAACACCCCGCTGCCATCGTGTGTCACTGGCGACGTCTTGCCGTGCATCAGCCCGCCGCGAACGACCTTGCCGCCAAAGTGCTGCCCGATCGACTGGTGGCCCAGGCACACGCCCAGCAGCGGCAGTTTCGCATCGGCGCAGGCGGCCACCAGATCGAGGCTGATGCCCGCTTCGTTGGGCGTGCACGGGCCGGGCGAGATCAGGAACCCCTTGGCCCCGCTCGCCACCGCTTGCGCCGCGCTGAGCGCATCGTTGCGCACCACCTCGACCTCGGCCCCCAGCTCCATCAGATAATGGACCAGGTTGAAGGTAAAGCTGTCATAATTGTCGACGACGAGGATCATGGCGCTCCGATTACGGAAGCAAAGCGGTTAAGGCAATCGGGCAGGCGCAGGAGTGGAACTGCCAATGGACGTCCTGATCAGTGGTGCCGGAATCGCCGGGCCGAACCTGGCATGGTGGCTCGCCGCCAACGGGCACGAGGTCACCATCGTCGAGAAGGCGCCCAGCTTTCGCACCGGCGGCTACATCATCGACTTCTGGGGCAAGGGCTACGACCTGGCCGAACGCATCGGGTTGATGCCGCGGCTGGAACAGGTCGGATATCATGTAAAGCGCGTCAGCTTCCTCGGGCAAGGCGGACGGCCTCGCGGCGGGTTCGATGTCAGCGTGCTGGAACGCACCACCCATGGCCGCTTCATCAGCCTGCCGCGGGGCGAACTGGGGCTGGCGCTGTTCGAAGCGGTCAAGGATCGCGCGGATGCCATTTTCGGCGACGAGATTGCCGCGCTGGAACAGAATCCCGGCGGCGTGGAGGTCACTTTTGCAAGCGGCGCCGAGCGGCGCTTCGATCTTGTCGTTGGCGCGGAAGGCATCCACTCGCGCACCCGCGACCTGGTGTTCGGTCCCGAGGCTCGCTTCGAGCGCTTCCTCGGCTACAACTTCGCCGCTTATACGATTGCAGGCTATCCGCGGCGTGATCCCGATGCTTATCTGATGTACGGCGAGCCCGGGCGGCAGGCGGCCCGGTTCACGCTGCACGGCGGTGCCTCGCTGGTGCTGCTGATCTGGCGTGACGAGCAGGGCGTAGTGATCCCGCACGATGCAGCCGGGCAGCGGCAGTTGATCCGCGATTGCTATGCCGGAGCTGGCTGGGAGGTGGCGGATTTCCTCTCCGGGCTCGATGCGGCGGACGATCTCTATCTCGACCGGGTGAGCCAGATCCGCATGGACCGCTGGCACGATCGCCGCATTGGCCTGGTCGGCGATGCGGCCTACGCACCATCGTTCCTCGCCGGTCAGGGTTCGGCGCTGGCGATGATCGGCGGCTACGTCCTCGCCGGCGAACTCAAACGGTGCGGCAACGCCATCGATGCCGGTCTGACCGCCTACCACGAGCGGCTGGCTGGATTGATGCGTTCCAAGCAGGGCGCGGCGCTGTCGATGGCCTCCGCGTTCGTTCCCAAGAGCGAACTCGGACTGACAACCCGCGCGATCGCCACCAAGCTGCTCGGCATCGGCTGGATCGCCGACCTCTTGATCGGCCGCAGCCTGCGCGACCAGATTGAGTTGCCGGATTGCGGGTGAAGCCGTCGTTCGATCGCCACAGCACGCTTCAGCTCTCTTTGACCCCTGCTCCACGGAGCAAGGACGAAATGCTCGTGAGATCCTGGACGGTAAGCTGCGCCTTAGGAAGAATGAAGAAAATTCGCGTGGTCCGCCTCAACAGCAGTACGCGCTCGTCCTGAATTGAGTCGCAAAACGTATCCCACGGCAGGCTCGATGTGCTTTGCTGATTAGCGGCCCGCAATCCTTGCTCATCCATCTCGTATGTTATCGGCAGACCGATCCACATTTGTTCGAACATTCGTTTCGCAGACATGCGCATGGTGATCAGACTTACTACCGGGATGACGACGGCCATGGCGGCACCGAACAGCAGTCCGGCGCCAATCAATCCCACCACCAAAGTCCACGTCAGCGGTTCATCGAAAGCCGTAAGCGCTAGGATCGCAAGAAAGAACGCAATGCCGCCAAAGCAAAACATCTTGAGCATCCCCGACCAGAGCCAATAGCCACGCTGGTACAAGAGGTTCGCCGCTATGTAGTCGCGAAATGAGCAGGTAACTGCAATCTGCACCCTCACTGTCCAAACCCCGCTTCACCCGCCACCCGGGCGGCCTCGCGCGCCGCAGCGATCAGGGCGCCGGCCTTGTGGCGGCATTCGGCGGATTCGTAGGCCGGGACGCTGTCGGCCACGATCCCCGCGCCAGCCTGCACATGCATCACCCCGTCCTTGAGCACGGCGGTACGCAGCACGATGCAGCTGTCGACCGAGCCATCGGGCGCGAAATAGCCGACGCCGCCGGCGTAGGGCCCGCGCGTTTCGGGCTCCAGCTCGGCGATGACCTGGCAGGCGCGCACTTTGGGCGCGCCCGAGACGGTACCGGCGGGAAAGCCCGCGAACAGCGCGTCGAGCGCGTCTTTCGCCGGATCGAGCCGCCCGACCACGTTGCTGACGATGTGCATCACGTGGCTGTAGCGTTCGATGGTGAAGCTGGCGGTGACCTTGACGCTGTCTGCCGCTGCGACCCGCCCGACATCGTTGCGGCCGAGGTCGAGCAGCATCAGGTGTTCGGCGCATTCCTTGGGATCAGCCAGCAGGCTGGCCTCGTTGGCGCGGTCTTCCACGTCGGTCTTGCCGCGCGGGCGGGTGCCGGCGATCGGCCGGATGGTCACTTCGCCGTTCCGCACCCGGACGAGGATTTCGGGGCTCGATCCGACCACGGCAAACCCGGGCAGGTCGAGGAAGTAGAGGAACGGTGACGGATTGACCCGCCTGAGCGCGCGGTAAAGCGCCAACGGGGGCAGCGGGAACGGGCAGGTGAATCGCTGGGCCAGCACGACCTGGAACACGTCACCAGCGGTGATGTAATCCTTGGCCTTTAGCACCATCGCTTCGTAATCGGCTTCGGCCATGACCGGGGTCAGCGCCATTTCGGGCAAGTCGGCTTGCCGGGTGAGCGCGGGCGCGGCGCGTGACAAGCGGCTCAGCGCCTCGTCGATGCGTTCGCCGGCGCGGTCGATCGCCTTGTCGGGGTCGCTCCCATCAGCCCACAGCGGCGTGATGCAGAACAGCTCATCCGACAGGTTGTCGAACACCAGCACCAGCGTCGGCCGGGCGAACAGCATGTCGGGCACATCGAGCGCGCTTTGCGGCGCGCGCGGGAGGTTTTCGACCAGGCCGATGGTCTCGTAGCCGAAATAGCCGACCAGGCAGGCGAGCGCCGGGGGCAGGGCGGCAGGCACCTCGATGCGGCAGGAATCCGCCAGCTTGCGCAGTTCGCTCAGGCTGTCACCCGGCAGCGCCTCGAACGCGTCCCGGTCGTGCCGCCAGCTGCGGTTGACCTGCGCAGCATGGCCCACCGCGCGAAACATCAGGTCAGGATCGAGCCCGAGCAGGCTGTAGCGCCCGCGGACCGAACCGCCTTCGACCGATTCCAGCAGGAAATCGCCGCGCCCCGTCTCGATCAGCTTGAGCCCGGCGCCGACCGGGGTCTCCGTATCGGCCACCAGTTTACGCCACACGAGCGCCGGCTGACCGGCCGCCAATTGCGTCCGGGCGGCCCCGGCGTTTTCGGGTGCGCTAGTGGATGACGGCCCGGGCAGGAGCCGGCCTCAGTTGCCCTGGCCGGTGAGCTGGTCGGAGACGGCCTTGATCGCGGTCTCGTTACGCTCCACGCCAATTTCGTGCTGCACCGCGCCGACGAACTGCTCGACGTATTCCTGGCCGGTTACAGTCCCCAGCTGGCGCATTGTGGTCGCAATCAGCGGATCGCCGGCTTCGACTTTGCCGGGCTCGATCTGGTTGAGCTGGATAATGAACCAGCCGCCTTCGTTCGGCCCCTCGAGCTTCTTCACCGTTCCCCGCGCCATGCTAAACATCAGCGCCAGTGTCGGCGGCACTTGCTGCATGCCGGCCAATTCCTCGCGGTTGATGCTGACCGGCTGGGGGGCCGGAACGGTCTTGTGTTCGGCGGCGAGCGCGGCGGCAAGGGTGCTACCCTGCTGCAGCCGGCCGATAACCCGGTCGGCGGCCAGCTTGGCGGCCTTGTTGCCGGCATCACGGCGCCAGGCATCGACCACGTCGGAGCGGATTTCCGCCAGCGGGGCCGCGGCCGAGGGGGTAATGTTGGTCACGTCATAGACGATGAAGGTCTTGCCGGGGACCAGTTCGGCCAGTTGCGGTTCGCCTTCGCGCATGTCGAATGCGGTTTCGATTACCCGGCCCAGGACTGGCGGCACGACTTCGCCTTGCGCGGCATAAATGCGGCCATCCGCCGTGGCCGGCTTGGTGCTGGTGATATCGACCTTCAGCGACTTGGCCACGTCGGCCAGCGAACTGCCCTTGTCGAACCGGTCTTCGATGCCCGCGGTCAGGTCGGCAAGTGCTTGCCGGCGCTGCTCTTCGGTCAGCGCGGCAGTGATGTCGCCGCGGACCTGTGCCAGGGTGCGCGCCGGCTGTTTCTCGATCGCATCGACCCGCAGGATGTACCAGCCAAGTCCGCCCCGCGTCGGTTGGACCATTGTGCCTTGCGGTGCTGCGAAGGCAGCTTGGGCCACTGCCGCCGAAGCGCTGGTGGTCAGGGCCGCCTGCGTGATCGGGCCGATTGTGGTGGTGGCCAGGCCTTTTTCCCGGGCGACCACGTCAAGCGACTTGCCGGTGCCGACTTCGGTCAGGATCGCCTTGGCGGCATCCTGCGTCGGCGCGACAAGCTGCGTCAGGCGGCGGTTTTCAATCGCCGTATACTGCGCGCTGTCACGCTGGAATCGCTGGGCGATCTGCGCCTCGGTCGGCGGTGGACGGGTGCCGATCGCTTCTTCGCCAAACGTGGCAAAGCGAATGACCCGCCGCTCAGGCCGGATGAAACGGCTGTTGGCAGTGCGGTAAAAGGCCTGCAGCTGCGCGTCGGACGGGTTGCCTTGCGGCGCGTAGGCCGCGCTCGGCAAGGCTGCGATCAAGCCCTGGCGGCGCTCACGCAGCAGCGAGGCATAACGGCGTCCGGCGCTTTCGGGCATCACTGGTGCGAACGAGATCGGAGTAATCAACTGGCGCGCGAGCAGGCCGTTGGCCAGGTCCTGGCGCACTTCGGCATCGGTCAACCCACGCTGGCTCAGCAAGGCCCGATAGGCGTTCTCATCAAAATTGCCGCTGGCACCGCGGAAGGCGGGGATCTGGCTGATTTCGCTGTCGATCAGCCGGCTCCCGGCCCGCATCCCGTGGGTCCGGGCATAAACCGATAGTGCCGAGCGCTGCAGGATCCGGTCCAGCACCTGGTTGATGCCGCCCTGCGCGATGAACACCGGCATGGTGAGCGTGGGCTGCTCCTGCCGCATCTGGTCGAGCGCGTTGGTCATGCCGGTTTTCAGCTCGGCCGCATCGATCCGCTCACTGCCGACCACGGCCACGCGGTCACCGCCGGCAATCCCGCCGTTGAGCGCATTGTTGGCGACGTCCGAACTGGCAAAGGCAATCGCAATCACCACCAGGAAGGCAAGGGTGATGCCGATACCGAACTTCGACTTGAAGAAACTGCGAAACAGCTGGAGCATGGAAAGGGGGGCTTCTTGCAATGGGCTTTATGGCGGGCTTTATGGCGGGCCGAATGCCGCCAATCTGCAGATCCGGTGGCATTCGAAGGCGCGCTTTATCCCGCCTGCGGTTTTGCCGCAACAGTCCAGGCGGCAATC
Source organism: Croceibacterium sp. (assembly GCA_039920345.1). GTDB lineage: Bacteria > Pseudomonadota > Alphaproteobacteria > Sphingomonadales > Sphingomonadaceae > Croceibacterium_A. The sequence goes on along the minus strand of JBDSDZ010000026.1, from coordinate 10,224 downwards.
TCCGGCACACCCGCCCGCGCACCATTGCCAAGGGCAAGGACAGGCCGTAACGGCTTCGACCATGGCCCCCATTGCGGGGCATGACCTCATGTAAAGTTCGGGAACGGTATGGCCCAGCGCCCTTATATTGTTGGCAACTGGAAGATGCAGGGCAGCCGCGCGATGCTATCGGAAGCGCGCGCGATTGACCGGGCAGCGGAACGCCTGCTCAAGGCGGAGGTCGCGCTCGCGCCGCCGTTCACGCTGATCCATGCGACGCGCAAGGAAGCCGGCCTGATCGGCGTTGGCGCGCAGGATTGCCATGCGGCCGAGGGCGGCGCGCATACTGGCGACATCTCGGCCGCGATGCTCAAGGATTCCGGCGCCGGTTTCGTCATTGTCGGCCACAGCGAGCGCCGCGCCGACCACGCTGAAACCGATGCCGCCGTCAAGGCCAAGGCCGATGCTGCGCTGGCGGTGGGCCTGTCGGTTATCGTCTGCGTTGGCGAAACCGATGCCCAACGCGACGCCGGTAGGGCCGAAAGCGTGGTTGCCGCTCAGCTCGAAGGTTCGCTCCCGCGGGAAGACGGCGCGGCCGAAAAAGTCACGGTGGCTTACGAGCCTGTGTGGGCGATCGGCACAGGCCGCACGCCGACGGTGGCCGACGTCGGGCAGATGCACCGCTCGATTCGCGCGGTGCTGGAAACAATTTATGCCGAAGCCGGGGCGCAGGTGCGGATCCTTTATGGCGGTTCGGTCAAGCCGGATAACGCCGCCGAACTGCTCGCCGCCGATGAAGTGGGCGGCGCGCTGGTGGGCGGCGCGAGCCTGACCGCCGAGAGTTTCCTCGGCATCATCATGGCCGCGGCAGATCTCGCCGAAGGCTGAGTCCCGTTTCAATGCGGGCGGCCCGGCTTGTCCCGGGCGCTGTTCGGGCCTACATGCCCGCCTGACGCAAGATAGAGAGTTTACTGCATGTCGCTGTTCCTGTTCCTCACCGTTGTCCAGGCGATCATCGCCGCGGCGCTCGTTGGCATCGTGTTGATGCAGCGTTCGGAAGGTGGCGGCCTCGGCATTGGCGGCGGCGGCAGCCCCGGCGGCTTGATGAGCGCGCGCGGCGCGGCTGACTTCCTGACCCGTACGACCAAGTGGCTCGCGGTGCTGTTCGTCGGCCTCGCGATTGTGATCGGCGGCGTGGCCGTAAAAGCCACTGGCGGCGGCGAAATCGATACCTCGCTCAATCGTACGGTGGCCCCGGCAACGGTCGATCCGCTGGCTCCTGCGGCCCAGCCGGGCGGGCTCGATGCGCCCGTGGTCGATACGGCTGCGCCTGCCGCCACGACGCCTGCAGGCAGTCCCGATCCGCTCTCCGGAGCGGCCAAGTAGGCCAAGGCCGGTCCGCGTTCGCGCGGCAATCCATCGCAATCCTGTGTAATCCGGGTGTTCGGCGCTTGCGCCGCATCCCTTGCAACGCGTAAGGGCCAACTCCCATGGCGCGGTATATTTTCATCACCGGCGGCGTGGTCTCCTCGCTTGGCAAAGGTCTGATGGCGGCAAGCCTTGCGGCGCTGCTGCAGGCGCGGGGCTACAAGGTCCGGATTCGCAAGTTCGATCCCTACCTGAACGTCGATCCCGGCACGATGAGTCCCTACCAGCACGGGGAAGTTTACGTCACCGACGACGGGGCCGAGACTGACCTCGACCTGGGGCATTACGAGCGCTTTACCGGCGTCTCCGCTCGCCAGAGCGATAACGTCACCTCGGGCCGCATCTACCAGCAGATCATCACCCGCGAACGGCGCGGGGATTACCTCGGCGCCACGGTGCAGGTGATCCCGCATGTGACCGATGCGATCAAGGAATTCGCGCTTGCTGAAACGGGCGACCACGATTTCGTCCTGTGCGAAATCGGCGGCACGGTCGGCGATATCGAGAGCCTGCCGTTCATCGAAGCGATCCGCCAGCTGCGCAACGAACTGGGCCGCGACAACACCTGCGTCATCCACGTTACCCTGGTGCCGTACATTTCCGCCGCCGGCGAACTCAAGACCAAGCCGACGCAGCATTCCGTGCGCGAACTGACCAGCCTCGGCGTCAATCCCGACTTGTTGCTGTGCCGCTGCGAACATCCGCTGCCGGCCAGCGAACGGGCCAAAATTGCGCTATTTTGCAACGTGCGCCCGGAAGCCGTGATCCAGGCGCTCGATGCGTCGAGCATCTACGCTGTCCCCCTGCAATACCATGGCGAAGGGCTCGACCAGCAGGTGCTGTTCCACTTCGGGCTGGATGACGGCACCTCGCCCAACCTGGCGCGCTGGGACGATATCGTCGACCGGTACGAGAATCCGGAAGGCGAAGTGACGATTGGCGTGGTCGGCAAGTATGTCGGCCTGCCCGATGCCTACAAATCGCTCAACGAAGCGCTCGTCCATGGCGGGATGGCCAACCGGGTGCGGGTCAATATCCGCTGGATCGATGCCGAGCTGTTCGAACAGGACGATGCGGCTATCGCAGCACAGCTTGAACCGATGAACGCGATCCTCGTGCCCGGCGGGTTCGGCGAACGCGGTTCGGAAGGCAAGATTGCCAGCGTCCGTTTCGCGCGCGAACGCAAGGTGCCGTTCTTCGGCATCTGCCTCGGCATGCAGATGGCCTGCATCGAAGGCGCGCGCAACACGGCGGGGATTGCAGGCGCCAGTTCGACCGAATTCGGCCCGACGACGGAACCGGTGGTGGGCATCATCACCGAATGGATGAGTAACGAAGGGCTGCAGACCCGCAGCGCCACGGGCGATCTTGGCGGCACCATGCGCCTCGGCGCCTATGACGCCGTGCTCTCTGGAAACAGCCACGTTTCGAGCATTTACGGCGGGGCAACCGGCATTTCCGAACGCCATCGCCACCGTTACGAGGTTAACCCGGCTTACCGCGAACCGCTCGAAAAGGGCGGATTGGTGTTTTCCGGCATGTCGCCCGACGGGTTATTGCCCGAAATTGTCGAGCGGCCCGATCATCCGTGGTTTGTTGGCGTCCAGTTCCACCCGGAGCTCAAGAGCAAGCCGTTCGATCCGCATCCGCTGTTTGCGGAATTTATTGCCGCCGCCTTGCGCCAATCCCGCCTGGTCTGAACTAATCGGCTGGGCGGATGTAAAACAGTCGCGTTTTGGGAATCGTTCTCAAAAAGGACTTGCCTATTTCTTGCGGCAAGTCATATCCTTAAATGGGTCGAAAGGGTTGTGGCGCTCGATCGAACGAGCGAGTCTGCGGCTACTTTCGACAACAAAGACATATGGCCGGGCGCTTTTGGCCTGATGTGCAGGGGCACATTTACCAACAGTGTTCGGTTTGGTCTTGCGTCTCGATCTGGCCGTCTTATGCGACCCGGACGGTAATTTTGAGGGGCAAGTCGGCGCTTTTGCGTCGAGGGGGCGGAATCCTTACGGGTTCCGCCCCTGACTTCGCCTGCTGATCAGGCGGCGTCAGCCTGATCGCTGCCGCGCACGATTTCCAGCGTCGGCGCGTCACCAATGACGATCTTCTTCGGCTTCATCGCGTCGGGCACTTCGCGCACCAGGTCGATCACCAGCAGGCCATCGGCCAGGCCCGCATGCGCGACGCGGACGAAATCGGCCAGTTCGAAGCGGCGTTCGAACCCGCGATTGGCGATGCCGACGTGGAGCATGTCGCCCTCGGCCACGTCATCGCGCTTGCGGCCTTGCACCACCAGCAGGTTCTGCTGCGCGGTGATGTCGAGATCGTCGGACTTGAGCCCGGCCACGGCGAGTGTGATGCGAAAGGAATCTTCGCTCCGGCGCTCAATATTGAACGGCGGGTAGTTGTCGACGGGATTACCCCGCACCTGGTTTTCGATCAGGTCGAACAAGCGGTCGAAACCAACGGTGGAGCGGCGGTAGGGGGTGAGATCAAGGCGATTCATCGCTACAAATCCTCCAGTGAGCAATTTGGTCAAACACGGTTTTACTATTCGGAGCCCGAAACGGCGCTCCTTCCGCAACGCCCTCGCGGCGCGCTGCGGCACGTGCTAGATATGCCCGTCGGGGCACCTTTCAAGAAGGGCCTAAACTGTTGCGAACAGGGGCATCCGCATGGGCCAGGCGAAAGTCGAGATCTACACCAAACTCTACTGCGGTTACTGTTTCCGGGCCAAGAAACTGCTCGAAACCAAGGGCGTCAAATTCACCGAATTTGACATCACGCTAGGCGGCCCGAAAAAGGCCGAACTGCGCGAGCGCAGGCCCGATGCCTATACCGTGCCGCAGATTTTCATCGACGATCAGGCGATTGGCGGATCGGACGACCTCTCCGCGCTCGAGCGGGACGGCAAGCTGGACCAAATGCTCGGCCTCTGATGACCCGTATCGCGCTTCTGCAGATGACCAGCGGGATCGATCCAGCCGCCAATGCCGCCACACTGGTCGAAGGCGCACGCCAAGCCGCCGCGGGCGGGGCAAGCATGCTGTTCACGCCCGAAATGTCCGGCCTGCTCGACCGCGACCGCACGCGCGGGGCCAGGCACATTGTGCCGGAAGCCGAAAGCCCGGTCCTGGCCGCGGTGCGCGAGGCGGCCGCCGCGCACGGAATCTGGATGGCGCTAGGCTCGCTCGCGGTTCGCCGGGACGATGGCCAGTGGGCCAACCGGTCGCTGCTGGTCGACAGCGATGGCCAGATTGCCGCTCGCTACGACAAGATCCACATGTTCGATGTCGAGTTGGCAAGTGGCGAGACATGGCGCGAATCCGCCGCCTACGCGCCCGGCGATGGGGTCGTGACTGCGCTGACCCCGGTCGGCCGTCTTGGCCTGACGGTCTGCTACGACATCCGCTTTCCAGCTCTGTTCGAAGAACTGGGGCGCCAGGCTTGCGACGTGATCGCCATCCCCGCTGCCTTTACCGTGCCGACCGGCAAGGCCCATTGGCACTTGCTCCAGCGCGCCCGGGCCGTCGAAGCGAGCGCCTTTGTCGTCGCCGCCGCGCAAGTGGGCGAACATGCCGATGGCCGCCGCACGTTTGGCCACTCGCTGGTGGTCGATCCATGGGGCGAAGTGCTGCTCGACATGGGCGGCGAGGAACCGGGACTGGGTTTTGCTGACATAGATCTCGCCCGGGTTGCCGATATCCGGCGCCAGTTGCCGAGCCTTGCCAACCGCCGGGTTATCCCTAAATCGGCCGGGTAATGATCGTCTTCGATTTATCCTGCGAGCAAGGCCATCGCTTCGAAGGCTGGTTCAGCTCTAGCGCCGAATTCGAGCGCCAGCAGTCGCGCGGTCTGGTGGCGTGCCCGAACTGCAGCTCGAACCACGTGGCGAAGGCGCCGATGGCACCTGCGGTCGCCGTCAAAGGCAACCGCAAGGCTGCGGCAGGGCCGGCCGCGCCCAAGCAGGCGCTGGCCAATAGCCCGATGCCGCCAGAGGTGCGCCAGGCCTTGCAGCACCTGGCCGATGTGCAGGCCAGGGCGCTGCAAAACTCGACCTGGGTTGGTGATGGCTTTGCCGAGCAGTCGCGCAAGATGCATTATGGCGAGCAGGACGCCCAGACGATCCACGGCCAGGCCACGCCTGACGAGGCGCGCGCGCTGGCGGACGAGGGCATTCCCGTCTCGGCGCTGCCGTTTCCGGTCGCGCCGCCCGACGAACTCAACTGATTGCCAGCTTTCGCGGCGTGACTTAAACGAACGCCGCCACACCGGCGCGCCCGTAGCTCAGCAGGATAGAGCATCGGATTCCTAATCCGGGGGTCACAGGTTCGAATCCTGTCGGGCGCACCATTTTTGCGGCGCGGGTCATGCCTCGCTCGGTGTCCGGCACTCATAGCTTTCCGGCTTGCTCGCATCGCCGCCGATGTACTGCGCATAGGACGGGTGCGGGCACATCGGCCGCGAGGCGCTGTTATCGGCCCGACTGGCGATGGGCCGCTCTGGCGCCGTGCCGTTCTCGACCCAATCGACCAGCGGACCAAGCAGGTCAAACTTGTCGAATGCGTTGCCGCCCTGGCAGTGGCCCATGCCCGGGATCATGTAGTAGCGACTGGCATCGGTGAATGCCGCGCCGTTCGTTTCAGCCGCGCGCTGCCAGTAATTCCAGCTGTCGAAGGCGGAGAACCACGGATCGCTGACACCGTGGAAAAACAGCACTTTGCCGTGATGACCGAGGAAGGTGTCGAGGTCGGTCCAGACGTTGGTATCGGTCAACCGCTGCACGCCATTCTGTTCCACGGTACGCAGGCGCGCATCCATGTCGATGGTCAGCGCGCGGGTCGCGGGGCCGAACACGCCGGCGGCCCCCGTCGGGAGGTAGCCGGGGAGCCCGGGGCCGGTGAACACGATCCCGGTGTCATACGGCACCGGGGCATAGATTGGATAACCGGCCGCGTCGTTGGGCCCGGCAAAGGCGCGGGTCATCGCCTGGACTTTGCTGGCGGGCAGGCAATTTGCGGTCTGCCCAGGAGTACATTGCAACGTTTCGGGGCGGAAATGGCACTGCGCAACGTTCATGATCATCCCGTCGGCCGCGCCGTCGAGCGCGTCGCACTGCTTGAGCAGGCCGGTGAGTACGGTCTGGCGGTCGGCGGGCGAGAAGATTTGTTCGACAAGCGGCAATCCGGCGCTGTCGCGCGGCGCGGTGGTGTTGAACTGCACCGCCGAATACTCGATCCCGAGGTTAGAATGGCCGGTGCGCATGGCCGGTGCCCCCACGATCACGCCGTCAAACAGCTCAGGATAGCGCTGGATGGCGAGCATGCTTTCACGCCCGCCGGTCGAACAGCCGGTCATGTAACTGTGCGCGATCGGCTGCCCGTAATAGCGCTCGGTCAGGGCCTTGCCGACCAGTGCCACCGTTCGGACGGAGGCTTCGGCGAAGTCGAGCCCGGCGCGCTGGTCGCTCATGAAACTGTCATCGAAAACGGCGCCCTTGTGTCCGCTATCATGGCTGATGACCGCGAAACCACGGGCGAGGGCCGGGCGGTCGCCCGCTGCAACCGGGCCGACTGGCGCATTGACGCTGCCGTTAAGCCCGCCGCCGCCTTGCTGCAGGAACCGGCCGCTCCATTCGTCCGGCAGGCCGAGGGCGAATCCGATGGCATAGGTTTTGCCATCAGCGCCCTGGTGCGGGTCGATCGTGCCTTCGACCAGGCATTGCGCGGGCAGCGCGGCCATCGGTGGGCCCGAAGCACTGCCTGCGCGGGCGGCGGAGGCCGCGACGTGCGTTGCCTTGTCGATTTTCACGCCCGGCCTTATTTCCACGCCGATCATGGCTTCGCAGCGGCCGGCGGCAGCCCCGGATTGCGAGGCGACCGGGGCCGACATCAGCGAAACGCCGGCCAGCAGCGAGGCGATCAGGGCATAGCGAACAGCGCGCATGGCATGTTCCTTTCTCAAAGGGTGACGACGACTTTGCCGACTTGCTGGTTGGATTCCAGGTACTCGTTGGCCGCGACGATCTGCTCGAGGCCGTGGAATTCACGCGCGATGACCGGCGTCAGCTGTCCGCCCGCCAGACCGGCGAGGATTTTCTCCTGCGCCGCGGCGAAGCGTTGCGGGTGGTTCCAGATCTCGCTCGCCACCCAGCCGCGCAGCGACAGGCCCTTCATCGCACAGGGCCAGTGCGGGTAGGGCGTCGGCTCACCGCTCAATCCGCCGTAAATGAACAGGATGCCGCGCGGGGCAAGCGCTTGTGCCAGCGTATCGACATAGGCGCCGCCCACCGGGTCGAACGCGGTGCGCGCGCCCTTGCCGCCGGTGATCGCCATGACCCGCTCAACCAGGTTTTCTTCTTCTGTGGCGACAACATGCGCGGCCCCTTGCGACAGCAGCGCATCGGCCTTGTCCGACGTGCGCGTGCAGGCAATCGAGACCGAACCGGCCCAGTTGGCGAGCTGGATGGCGGCGATCCCCACGCTGGACGAAGCGGCGCGGATGATGACCCCGTCGCCGATCCCGATCTGGGCCACTTCGATCAGGGCATAGGCGGTGAAATACTGCATCCAGATCGAGGCCGCCTGCGCCGCTGAGAGACCTGCGGGGGCAGGGAGCAGGATGCGTGCCGGCACGATCGCCTGCTCGGCCCAGATGCCATATTGGCCCTGGCTGATCATCGGCAGCACGCAGACCCGGTCGCCCACGCCGAACGGCTCCACGCCCGGGCCAAGCGCTTCGATCACGCCGGCGCCTTCGTAGCCGATCAGGCTGGGGAGTTGCGGTGCGGTGGGATAGCGGCCCGCGCGGTACATCGCTTCGGAGCGGTTGAGCCCGACGGCTTCGACCTTGATGCGCACTTCGCCGGGGCCGGGCTCGCCCACGTCATAGTCTTCGATCTGGAGGACTTCGGGCCCGCCGAGCGTGTGAATGCGGACGACCTTGGCCATGACTTCTCCCGGCATATCTTATGCCGGGACATTGGGTCAGGCGCGGCGGCGTTGTCCAGTGCAATCGGGCCGGGGCACGGGCGTCAGGCAAAGAAAAAGGCCCTCCCCGAAGGGAGGGCCTAAAGGCGTTGGAATTGTCGGCTGGATTAGAAGCGGACGTTGCCACCCACCCAGAACCGGCGACCGTTGGTGTCGTGCACACCGGTGAGGAACCCACCGCCACGCAGCTGACCGGTGGTCGCCGAAGTCGCGTCGGTAACCGTGTTGTTGTAGTTGCCCAGCGGCGGAGCCTTGTTGAGCAAGTTGTCGACACCGAAGCGGATGCCGATATCCTCGTTCACCTGGTAGTTCGCACTCAGGTTGAACAGGCTGTACGACGGGTACGGTGACTGGTTCGGCGTGCCGCCGGGGACGGTGGCTTCGCCGCCATCTTCCAGCTTGGGGTAGTACTGCCACTGCAGAGCAGCGCGGAACGGACCCACCGAGTAACCGAAGTTGGTCAACGAACGGTACTTGAACGGGTTGGCGTTCAGGCCGTTTTCGCCAGCGCCGGTCGTGCCTGCATAATCGATCAGCGGAAGCTGCGGATAAAGCGCCGAGCTTTCGAAATCGAACTGGTAGTTGAAGACTTCGTTGAAGGTGAAGGTACCCGGCCCGACGTCGATGCCCCAGTCCAGCTGTGCGTCGACACCACGAAGATGCACCCGGCCCGCATTGGAGTAGGTAATCTTCACGTTGCCGAGCTGGCCCGTGCCGTTGCGCGGCAGGAGCTGGCAGAACGGATTGCTGGCTGCGGTGTTTGCGGCTGCGGCCGAACCCGATGCGCCCGTAACAAGCGGGTTGAAGTTTGGATCGAAGCACTGCTGTTGCACCGCGCCGATCGTCTGGGCACCGATCGCGTCCTTGATCGTGATGTCGTAGAAATCGACCGAGGCGCGCAGGCGGGACAGAGCCCCACTTGCGAACGGCGAGGAAATCACGACACCGGCAGTCCACGTATCGGCCTTTTCAGGCGTCAGGTTGGGATTGCCGACCAGGGTCGGGAAAGCGAACCCAAAGCTGCCGACCGCCTGGGGAATGGTGATTGGCGAGCCCGTGCCGTTGGCACCGTAGTAGAGCGCCTGACCATCCGGGCCGGCCTGTGTCATCAGGGCACGACAGGTGGCTTCGACGTTGCGGGCACCAGCAGCACCGCCAGCGTTGGTAGCAGGGTTGGCCGAGAAGTTGTTCGGGTTGAGAGCCGAGCAAACGTCGCCGCGGTTGTTCACACCAAAGGTCTGCTGCGCCGCGAGGAACAGTTCGCCGATGTTCGGTGCGCGTTCAGCGCGGTTGTAGCCGCCGCGGAAGCGGAGCCAGTCGGTTACATGCCAGTCTGCCAATACCTTGTAGGTGTAGCTGGTGCCGGTCGTGCTGTACTTCGACGCACGGCCGCCGACTTCGAGGTTCAGTTCCTGGATGAAGGGGATGTCCTTCAGCAACGGAATGAGCAATTCGCCGTAGACTTCCTTGACGTCGATGTAGCCGAAGGCGTCACCGCTCGGATAAATACCGAGTGCCTGGTCCTGGAACGAACGGCCGGCGGTAGTCAGCGTGTCGTTGATGAACTCGTAGTTCATTTCGCGATAGCTGGCACCAATGGCCATACGCAGCTGGCCTGCGGGAAGTTCGAACAAGCCGCCCTGCAAGTTGACCTCTGCAATTGTCTGCCGGAACTTCGACCGGTTCTTCAGATCGGCGGTGATCGCATTGACGCAGTCCGCGCTGTAACCACCCGTTGGCGGGCTGAAGAAGTTGATGCCGGTTTGGCAAGTGCCGGTCGAGGCGCCGAAGTTGTTCGATTCCGCGTTACCCTGCTGGACGAAGC
>JBDSDZ010000025.1:0-12465 GCA_039920345.1 Croceibacterium sp. | reverse complement strand
GCCGATTACATGAAGGGCCCCTTCATGCTCCCGGCCGACATCCAGGCCGGCGACTATATCGAGATCGGCATGCTGGGTGCCTATGGCGCGGCGATGAAGACCGGTTTCAACGGCTTCGGTGCCGCTGAGGCCGTGGTCTGCAGCGATGAGCCCATGGTCAGCCTCTACACCGGAGAACAGGTCGACAAGCGCGTTAGCGATAACGTCGTCAGCCTGCGTTAAGCGGCGCGTCGCTGCGCGTTTTCAACTGGATCAGGCTGATGCACTCCGGCGCGTAAGGCGGGTCACTAAAACGCATTGGGAGCTCGCGCTGTTCGGCACCGTGGTCCGGGACTTCGCCGGCTGTCCAAGTTGATAAATGTTGGCGTTTTGCGGCACCGATGCGTATCATCGCCCTGGGTCAGGGGGGCGGAGCCATGCGGCTGCTTTACGCTCTTCATCTCGACCCACGTAACCCGCACGTCCAGTCGGGTCGGCCACATGGCATTCTTACGCAAATGCTTGCCCAAGGGCACGAAGTCGATGTCTTGCTCACTCCGCCAGCGAGGATGGGCTGGTGCACGGCACGCAAGGTGCTTCTGAACTGACAGGGAGCCCCTGCGGCACAGAATGCAACCGTCGCAACAGCCGCTCCTATGCCGATGCCGTGGCGCGACACCTCAATACTTCAGGCAATCGCTACGACTGCCTGTTTTCACCAAACACCTGGCTGTTTGCCGATCTCGATCACCCGATGAGCAAAATTGCCTGCGTCGACATCCTGATCGACGAATACATCCGCACCTATTTCGCGGATCGACGGGTCGATCCATTCTACGTCGTCGAAGCTAACTCCAAGGAACGCGAAGCGCTCGCCAAGCAGGGCCTGCTGATCGTGCCGTCACAATCGACAGAGCGGAACGCGCGCGACTTTTATGGAATGGCCGCTAACCGTGTTGTGCGCATCGCCTTCGGCGGCAGTCCTGGGATTGCAATTGTTCCAGGCAACCTCGCCACCACCATCGACCGGCGCATGGCGCAAGACCGGCTTGAGTTCCTGTTTGTCGGCAAGGAATGGGGGCGCAAGAATGGCCAATTGGTCGTGCGCACATGCCAGGCGATATCAGACAGCGGTGTGCCTGTTCATGCCCATTTTGTGGGGGTTGAGCGGTCCGCAAACTTTCCCGCCGCCAGCGACAGGCTGAGCACGTTTTATGGCTTTGTCGATTTGCGCGCGAAAGCGGGCATTGATCATGTGCAGGCGATAGCCGCGCGCTGTTCGTTCTTCTTCCTGCCGTCACGGGCAGAAGCTTTCGGCCTTTCATTCGCCGAAGCTTGCAGCCATGGCCTTACCACTTATCGGTGGCCGTGTGGGCGGTGTTCGCGACCTCATCCGCCCGGAAACCGGTATGCTCGTCGACCTCGATGCCGATCCCGAGCACCTGGCGCAGCAAGTCCTCGCGCTGGGGGCTGATCCTGTGCGCTACCGGGCAATGTCAGAAGCCGCGTTCGCTGATAGCCAGAGACGGCTCAACTGGGGCAGCTTCTGGTCCACCTGCGAGCCGCATTTCCAAAGCTCGCATGCCGCACGAGCGCAAGCCGCGGCGTTTGCCTGAAGCGGACGATTAGCCCTACTGTGGGAGGTTTGGCCGGGCGCCCTCTTGGGATTGCCCCCCCTTAAGATCGCCCGGCACCATCCGCGCTTGGAAGCGGCTAGCCAGAGTTTGTTAGCCCGGCCCAAACCGTTGGGATATTTGTCTAACGGCTGAAAATTGGCGAACCAAAGTTAAAGCGACACGCCGCGCCGCCCATGGGTGATCAGCGCCAGCTCGGTACGATTTTCGATATTCAGCTTCTGGTAGATCGTGTGCAGGTAAACCTTCACCGTGCCTTCCGACATGCCGAGGGCGGCGGCGATATCGCGATTGCGCATCCCCTGGCCGACGTGTTCGGAAATCTGCTTCTCGCGCGGAGTTAGGCTTGCCAGCGGGTGCTTTGGTTCTCCGCGCATAGACAGGTCGAGCGCCCGCTGCAGCAGGTCGGTGGGGACGGCCCTGCGGCCTTCGCTCACCGCCTCCAGGCAATCGAGCAGTGCGTCTTCCGCGACATCCTTGAGGACGATGCCGTTGACCCCGGCCTGGACGGCGGAGATTAGCGCTGCGTCTTCCAGTTCCGCCGTCAGTAGAACGACGGGCCGCTGGTCACCCTGCTTGCGCATCGTTTGCAGGACTTCGATGCCATTTGGGGCGGGCATGCGAACATCGAAGATGCAAAGTTCCGGATCAACTTCAGCCAGACGCACCAGCGCTTCTGCGCCGCTGGCGGCCGTGGCGACGATTTCAAACGGAGAGCCTCGCAGCACGGCTTCAACACCAGCCCGCATGAACGGGTGGTCGTCGGCAAGAAGCACGGTGGTCATGGCGTTTCTCCGATGGGTATGGCGATTTCCAGCTTGGTTCCAGCAGGGCTGGTCGCGATATCGAGCTTGCCGTTCAACTTGTCGATCCGTTCGCTGATCGACCACGGGCCAGGGCCGGCGTCGCCGCTTGGGAATCCGCTGCCGTCATCGATGATCGTCAACTGCAGTTCGCTCGCGGCACGGCCCACAGACAGCACAATTTCGCCAGCCTGCCCATGCCGCACGGCGTTAGCCACCGCTTCGCGCAAGACCTGCACGATTTCGTGCACGTGCGAAGCGGGGACGGCGATCGCGGCGTCGGGTTGATCGAGCCGCGTGCTCACTCGCCATTGCAGCGACAGGGAATTGAGTACGGGGCGGATCGCCGGGGCGAGCGTGACCAGTTCGTCGCCCCGGTTGCCCAGCCGTAGCCGGGCGATCAGCGAACGGACGCGGCGCTGCTCGTCACGAAGGGATTGCTTGATCGCCTGGATTTCCTGTTCCGGATCACCGCCCTTGCGGATCCACGTCCGCAGGCCTTCGAGCCGCAGCGAAGTGCCAGCGAGCGACTGCGCCACGGTATCGTGGAGGTCGCGGGCGAGCGAATCCCGCACGCGGGCGAGCGCAGCGGCGTTGGCCAGTGTCAGTGCGGCCTGGCGATCGAACGCCGTCGTGATCTCGCGCGCCAGCAATGTGCCAAGGCCAATGTGGTCAACGCTCAAGCCTTCGATTTCAGCCAGTAGCAACATACCGCGGCCGGTCACGCCGATCAGCGGCAAGGCCACGCCTTCGTTGACCTCGCAGAAGGTGGCAAAGCCATTGTCGATCTGGCCGGGGCGTGAAAACGGGCGCGCGTCGCGCCGGGCCACAAGCGCGCGGTCGCGCGCGATATTGTACAGCTGCGCATTGCGCAGGAAACCGCGATCGGCGTCGAATTCCTCCGGACCCAGGCTTTGGGCCTGGATCTCGAACCCGTATGTCCGCACGCTGACGTTCGGTTCGTCATAATCGGCCCACGCGATAGCGGCGCGCTGGGCGTTGGCTTCCGCAACCGCAAAGCGCAGGCCTTGTTCGAGCAGGTGGCCCGTGTCTCCGGGATCGCCCGGCAAATCGACGAAACGCTCAATCGCCTGTTCGCGCCGCTGCAGCCCGAACCACACCAGCACCAGGGTCAGCACGAGCATGTAAACCACCCGCCGGCCGAAGCGGTACACGTCGAATTCGGCATCGACGCCGGCGATGTACAGGCCGATCAAAAGGTAGCAGCCGGTCACTGCCACTCCGGTAAGCACGGTGACTCGCCAATCCCAGCGGATCGTCGCGGCCAGCATCAGGAAGGCGAAGAAGGCCAGGAACGGGCTGGTGAAATCACTCGCCCGCCCTTCGCTGATCACGACCGCCGCGAGAAAGGCGGCGATGTCGATAAGCATCACCGGCCATGCCAACCGGTAATCCCACCACCAGCTGCGCCACGACAGGACCAGCAGCAGCACCGCCAGAACCATGTAAGCGACCAGTACGCCGTAGCTTGCAATCTCGCTGCGTGCTGGCCGTGTCGGGTCGATCAGCAAGGCGAGCAGGAAGATGGTTGCCAGCACCATCCGGGTCAGCGCGATCATCCGCCCGGAACTGTACTGGAATCCCCGCCTGACCGCGTCGCTCAGCCGGTTGAACCAAAGATTGGACGGCAGGCGCGGCCGCGTTACCGCGCCGGTGCCAAGGTCCGGAATGATGCTCGTCAGGCGGCTTCCCGCAGTTGCAGGTCGAGCCTATCCCAGATTTCGACGAGTGCGCTGGTGAGCGCCTTCATCATTGCTTCGCTGTGCGCCGGGCCGGGCGTGAAGCGCAGGCGTTCGGTACCGCGTGGCACCGTCGGGAAATTGATTGGCTGCACATAGACGCCGTATTCAGCGAGCAGGATGTCGCTGATCTTCTTCGCCCGCACCGGGTCGCCGACCATCAGCGGAACGATGTGGGTGGTCGATTCCATCACCGGCAGCCCGGCGTCGCGGAACAAGTGCTTGAGCAGCGCGGCGCTGGCCTGCTGCGCCTCACGTTCGGCGGAACTCGATTTGAGGTGCCGTACCGCCGCCAGCACGCCCGCCACCAGAACCGGCGACAGCGAGGTGGTGAAGATGAAACCAGGCGCATAGCTGCGGATGCAATCGACGATCTTGGCATCAGCCGCGATGTAGCCGCCCATCACGCCAAAGGCCTTGCCCAGCGTGCCTTCAATGATGTCGATCCGGTGCGCGGCTTTATCCCGCTCCGAAATGCCGCCGCCGCGCGGGCCATACATGCCGACGGCATGGACTTCGTCGATGTAAGTCAGCGCATTGTACTTTTCCGCCAGGTCGCAGAACGCGTGCACTGGGGCCACGTCGCCATCCATCGAATAGACGCTTTCGAACGCGATCAGCTTGGGCACGGCGGGATCTTCGGCGGCCAGCAGCTCTTCCAGATGGCCGGCGTCGTTGTGGCGGAAGATACGCTTTTCGCACCCCGAATTGCGGATGCCAGCGATCATGCTGGCGTGGTTCATCTCGTCCGAGAAGATCACGCAGCCGGGCAGCAGGCGGGCGAGGGTGGACAGCGTGGCGTCGTTGGAAACGTAGCCGCTGGTAAACAGCAAGGCCGATTCCTTGCCGTGCAGGTCGGCCAGTTCCTGCTCAAGCTGGATGTGATAATGCGTGTTGCCGCCGATGTTGCGGGTGCCGCCGCTGCCGGCACCGACATTGTGCAGCGCCTCTTCCATCGCCTCGATCACCTTGGGGTGCTGGCCCATCGCCAAGTAATCGTTCGAGCACCACACGGTGATCGGCTTGGGTCCATTGTGCCCGGCAAAACAACGCGCGTCTGGGTATGCGCCCTTGTTGCGCAGGATATCGATGAAGACGCGGTAGCGCCCTTCACCGTGGAGGCGCTGGATCGCCTGGTCGAAGATGTGTTCGTAGTTCAGCGGACCTGTCCGTTCAGCGCCGCGATCCCGCACGGCCTGTTGAGTCACGCGCCAAATAGGCGATGCGGGGCTACGATTAAAGGGCGGAGTTTGCGAACGTTTCGCAACTATAGGGCTTCGGACCGTTCAAGCCCATATCGGGACAGCGTTGGAGCGAGGCGGGCGAACTGTGCGGCGTCGCCTGTAAACAGCGCAAAGTCCGGATTTTCGCGGGCAAAACCTTGGCCACGAGTGAGGAATTCGACCCGCCGGGCGATACCTTGCGCGCCGTCGACGAACTGTACACCGGGCCCGAAAACCGCCGACAAGTGCGCTTCGACCAACGGGAAATGGGTGCAGGCGAGCACGACAGTGTCGATCTCCGCGCCGCCCGGCTGCGAGCGCAGGCCTTCGGCGGCCTTGGCGAACACGGCTGGATCGGGCATTTCGCCGCGCAGCACTTCTTCAGCCGCTTCAACCAGTTCGGGCGCGGCATGGCGCAACAGGCGTTTGTCCCCGGCAAATTCGGCTTCGAGCCGGTCGACATAGCCTTGCCGGATCGTGGCCGCCGTGCCGAGCAGGCCGATAACCCCGCTGCGGGTCAGTTCCGCCGCCGGCTTGATTGCCGGTACGGTGCCCACGATCGGTACCTTGAGCACCTCGCGCACCATGCCCAGCGCAATGGTAGAGGCGGTATTGCAGGCGATCGTGATCAACCGCGGGCGATAGCGTTCGGACATTCGCCCGAGCAGCCCCGCCACCCGCGCCGCAATCTCCGCCTCACTCTTGTCGCCATAGGGAAGTCCGGCCGTATCGGCGGCGTAAATCACCGGTGCCTGCGGCATGAGCTTGCGCACTTCGGCCAGCACGGTGAGCCCGCCGACCCCGGAATCAAACAATAATATCGGTGCTTTCGCGTCCATCCCGGTTCGATCCGCCGTGCCCCGCGCTTGTCGAAGGGCTCCCGTTCCATATAAGCGTCCGGTGAAGCAAAAGCGGTCTTTCGACAAGCTTGCGCCGACCCGGAGGAGCTTTGGTGAACTGGTTGCTGACCCTGTTGCTTGGCTACCTGCTCGGGTCGATTCCGTTCGGCCTGCTGCTCACGCGCGCGGCCGGCGCGGGTGACCTGCGTAGCATCGGATCAGGCAGCATCGGCGCCACTAACGTGCTGCGGACTGGGCGCAAGGGCTTGGCGGCCGCGACTGTGATGCTGGATGCGGGCAAGGGCGCGCTGGCGGTTCTGTTGGCGCACCGGTTCCTGCCCGGAACAGAAGGTGCAGCGGCGATTGCGGCGATCACCGGCCATTGTTTTCCGGTCTGGCTCAAGCTTCGGGGCGGCAAGGGCTTTGCCACCGCGGCGGGCGTCTCGCTGGCGCTGGCATGGCCAGTCCTGGTGGTTTGCGCGGCGGTTTGGGCGGCTGCGCTGGCGCTAAGCCGAATTTCATCCGTCTCGTCGTTGAGTGCGGTGACGGCGGCACCGATCGTCGCGCTGCTGTTCGGGCTTGAGCGCACAGCCGTCGTGCTGCTGGCGGTCGCTGCAATTGTGATCTTCCAGCACCGTTCCAACATCGCCCGACTGCACGCCAGAACCGAGCCCAGGATCGGGCAGGAATCATGAATGCCCCGGTCATGTTGGCGCAGGACGAGGCGTTTGCTCGCATCCGCCTGCTGCGTTCGCCCAACATTGGCCCGGTCAGCTATGCCCAGCTGCTGCGCCGGTTCGGCAATGCCCAGGCCGCGATCGAAGCGTTACCCGATCTCGCCCGGCGCGGCGGCAAGCCATATCAGCCAGCGCCGCGCGAGCGGATCGAACGCGAAGTCGCTGCCGTGCGCGCAGCGGGCGCGCGCTACCTGTTCCACGATGCGCCGGGCTATCCCGAAGTGCTCGCCCAGGTCGAAGGCGCGCCGCCGATCCTGACCATACGCGGCGACGCGTCGCTGGCGGCCCGGCCTTGCGTCGCCATGGTCGGCGCACGCAATGCCAGCGCGGCCGCTATCAAGCTGGCGCGCGATTTCGCCCACGCGCTGTCGGGGGAAGGCTTCACGGTCGTTTCTGGTCTTGCTCGAGGGATCGACGGGGCAGCGCACGAAGGCGCGCTGCCTGCCACCATTGGGGTGATCGCCAGCGGGATCGAAATTGCCTACCCGCCGCAGCACACCGCCTTGCAGGAACGGATCGCCAGCGAAGGCCTACTGATCGCCGAACAACCACCGGGCACCGAACCACGCGGGAGCCACTTTCCCAGCCGCAACCGCATCATCGCCGGGCTCGCCGCGGGCACGCTGGTGGTCGAAGCCGCGCCCAAGTCCGGCAGCCTGATCACTGCGCGGCTAGCGGGCGAGGCGGGGCGCGAGGTCATGGCGATCCCCGGCAGCCCGCTCGACGCGCGCAGCCACGGCTGCAACCAGTTGATCCGCGAAGGCGCGGTACTAGTACAGTCACCCGAAGATGTGATCGAACTGCTCCGCGGTTTCGACGGCACCCCGCGCTCGACCCTGCGCGAGGCGCAGCCGCACTGGTTTGGCGGCTATGATGAGCTGCTGGGCGATGAACCCGCCGATGTTACGGCGCTGCTGACCACCGCGCCGATCGCGGTCGACGAACTCGTCAGGCAGAGCGGCACCAGCGCCGGCGCGGTGCAGATGGCGTTGCTGGAACTTGAGCTGGCCGGGCAGCTGGTACGCCATGCCGGAGGGCGGGTTTCACTGCGCGCTTGACTGGAGCATCGAAGGCTCGAGGATGGGGCGGGGGACGCGGGGGAGAAACGACATGGTCATGCAGGCAGCGCGGACGCTGAAGATCGGCACCATCATCGACAAGACGCTGGGGGTGATCGAACATTCCGTCACGCCTTCGGTGATCTATGTTCTGGCGCTCGGAGTCATCAACAGCGCGGTGGGCTATTTTACTGTCGACCTGACGGCGCCGCTGCAACTGCTCGCCGTCGGGCTTCTGAAGTTCGCCATTGGTATCATCAGCGCCTACCTGCTGCTCGATTCCATGCTGCGCAAAACGGGATTGCGCGAACGTGGCAGCGAGGACGTGCTGTTCGCGTATGTCGCGCTCTCGGTGGTCTATGCGCTTGGCGTGATCGTCGGCTTCATCTGTGTGGTCATACCGGGGCTGATCTTCATGGCGCGCTGGAGCATTGCGCAGCCCACGCTTGTCGCCCGGGGAGGCGGGGTGATGAAGGCGATGGGCGAAAGTTGGGAGCAAACCAGGGGCAACGAAGTTTCCATTATCGCAGCCGCGCTCGGCCTGCTGGTCGTGCCGATCGCGGTGGTGATCACTTGCAGCATCGTGTTCGAAAAGGCGAACCTGGGTGGAATCATCGTAACCGAATTTGTCACCAGCGCGATGAATGTGCTGTCGCTGGGAATGGGCGTTGCGCTTTACGGCCTGATCGCAGGCAACCGAGGCACCAGCGCCCCGAACTGACGACTTTCGCCTCAGCGCTTGACGACGCTTGGTAAGGGCCGCCACCCTCGCGCGTACATACACACGTAAGGACTGCCCCCCGCATCATGCAGCTTGTTATCGTTGAATCGCCGGCCAAGGCGAAGACCATCGAGAAGTATCTCGGCAAGGACTACAAGGTTCTCGCGAGCTACGGCCACGTCCGCGATCTGCCGCCCAAGGATGGCTCGGTGCGGCCGGACGAAGACTTTGCGATGGATTGGGAAACCTACCGCGACAAGGTCTCGCGGGTGAAGGAAATCACCGACGCGGCCAAGAAGGCCGACCGCCTGATCCTCGCCACCGATCCTGACCGCGAAGGCGAAGCGATTTCGTGGCACGTGCGCGAGCTGCTGGAAAAGAAGAAAGCGCTGCCCAAAGAGGTGGAGCGGGTCACGTTCAACGCGATCACCAAGCAGGCGGTGACCGAAGCGATGGCGCACCCGCGCCAGCTCGATACCGACCTGATCGACGCCTACCTGGCGCGGCGCGCGCTCGATTACCTGTTCGGCTTCACGCTCAGCCCGGTGCTGTGGCGCAAGCTGCCCGGCGCCAAGAGCGCGGGCCGCGTGCAGTCGGTGGCCTTGCGGATCATCGTCGACCGCGAGCGCGAAATCGAAGCCTTCAAAGCGCAGGAATACTGGTCGGTCGTGGCGCGGATGCAGCACGACGGGACCGAGTTCGACGCGCGGCTGGTAACCTTTGACGGGCAGAAGCTCGAACGGCTCGGCATCGGCGATGCGGGCACGGCGGAGAAGGCCAAGGCGGCAGTCGTCAACGGCCGTTTTACCGTCGAGCAGGTCGAGACCAAGCCGCTCAAGCGCAACCCCGCGCCGCCGTTCACCACCTCGACGCTGCAACAGGAAGCCGCGCGCAAGCTCGGTTTTTCGGCCAGCCACACGATGCGATGCGCGCAAAACCTGTATGAAGCGGGCGCGATCACCTACATGCGGACCGACGGCGTGCAGATGGACCACAGCGCCATCAGCGCCGCGCGCAAGGCCATTTCGGACCGCTTTTCGGGCCACTACGTTCCCGAAAAGCCGCGCATCTACCAGACCAAGGCCAAGAACGCGCAGGAAGCGCACGAAGCGATCCGGCCTACCGAATTCACCCGCGAACACGCCGGTTCGGGCGACGAGGCCAAGCTCTATGACCTGATCTTCAAGCGCGCCATGGCGAGCCAGATGGCCGCCGCCAGCCTCGAACGCACCAGCGTGACCTTGCGCGATCCGACCGGCCGGCACGAACTGCGAGCTACCGGGCAGGTGGTCAAGTTTCCGGGCTTCCTCGCGGTCTATGAAGAAAGCTTCGACAGCCGGTCGGAAGACGAGGACGACGCCAACCTGCTACCGGTGATGCGCCAGGGCGATAGCCCGGCTAAGCTCGGCGTGGCGGCAGACCAGCACTTCACCCAGCCGCCGCCGCGTTTTTCCGAAGCGAGCCTGGTCAAGCGGCTCGAGGAACTCGGCATCGGCCGGCCTTCGACTTATGCCTCGACCATCCAGACGTTGCGCGACCGCGCCTATGTGCGGATGGAAAAGAACCGCTTCTTCGCTGAGGATTCCGGCCGCCTGCTGACCGCGTTCCTCGAACGCTTCTTCCAGCGCTACGTCGGTTATGACTTCACCGCCGAGATGGAGGAGGAGCTCGACGATGTCTCGGGCGGGCGCGCGAACTGGAAGGCGCTGCTCGCGGCCTTCTGGCGCGACTTCAAACCCAAGAGCGACGAGGTGATGGAGCGCAAGCCTTCCGAAGTCACCGAAGTGCTCGACGAATTCCTGTCCGATTACCTGTTTCCGGCCAACGCTGACGGCAGCGATCCGCGCCAATGCCCCAAGTGCGTGGCCGAAAGCCGCGAAGGTGGCCGCTTGAGCTTGCGCGGCGGCAAGTTCGGCGCCTTCATCGCCTGCTCGAATTATCCGGAATGCACCTTCCGCCGCAAATTCGGCCAACCGGGCGAAGAAGGGGAGGATGATGCTGTGATGGGCATCGATCCCGAAACCGACCTGCCGGTCACCCGCCGCACCGGGCGGTTCGGGCCGTATGTCCAGGTGGGCGAGGGCAAGGAAGCCAAGCGCGCCTCGATTCCAAAGGACCTGCCGGACTTCGATTTCGACTGGGCGCTGCGGCTCCTGAGCCTGCCGCGCACAATCGGCGACCATCCTGAAAGCGGCAATCTGATTACCGCGAGCATCGGACGTTACGGCCCGTACCTCGCGCACGATGGCAAGTACGCCAAGCTCGGCTCGACACTCGACGTCTTCGAGACGGGCATGAACACCGCGGTCACGCTACTGGCCGAAGCCGCCAATCGCGGGGCCGGCGGCGGGCGCGTTTCGGCGGAACCGATCAAGACGCTCGGCGCGCATCCGACCAGCGGCGGCGAGATGAAGGTCATGCCCGGCCGCTATGGTCCCTACGTCAGCGACGGCACGACCAACGCCACGTTGCCCAAGGACCTGAAGCCCGAAGACGTGACCGTCGAACAGGCCGTCACGCTGATTGACGCGCGCGCCGCCAAGGGCCCGGCCAAGAAGAAGGGCCGCAAGAAAGCGCCGTCCAAAAAGCCCGCCACCAAGAAGCCCGCGGCGAAAAAGCCCGCAGCGAAAAAGAAAGCCGCCAGCGCATGAGCGAACGCTTCGAACGCCACCGCCAGCCGTGGACCGGCGAGGAAGTCGGCAAGCTCCGCACCCTCGCGTCCAAAGGCAAGGGCCTGAAGGAAATCGCCAAGGCGCTCGGCCGGACCGAAGAATCGACCAAGGACCGCGCCAAGCTCGACGGGATCAATATCGCCAAGAAGCGGTGACATTGCCGGGTTGAAGCTTGGCCCAGGGCGGGCCACATGGGCGCAATGCTTGAAACCAGCGATCAGGAAACGGCTCCGGCCGTGACGGACAGGGCCGTTCCGGCGCCGCGCGCGGTTACCGAAGGGCTGCCGCTCCCGCGCCGCTATTGGGCGATCGCGGCGATCAGCTTTGGCACCGCGCTGCTGGTGATCGACGGGGCCATCGCCAATGTTGCGCTGCCCACGATTGCGCGCGACCTGGGGGTCGAGAATGCGGCGGTGACCAACGTGGTGACGATCTACCAGCTAGTACTGGTGATGGTCCTGCTGCCGTTTGCCAGCCTGGGTGACAAGATCGGCCATCGGCGGTTCTACCAGTACGGGCAAGTGCTGTTCATGGCTTCCAGCGCGCTGTGTCTGTTGGCGCACGATTTCGTGTTCCTGCTCGCCTTGCGCGCGCTGCAGGCGACCGGCGCGGGCATGGCGCTGAGTGTTTCGGCGGCGATGGTGCGGCAGATCTATCCGGCCAGCAAGCTGGGCACCGGCATGGGCATCAACTCGGTCATCGTCGCGTCTTCCGCCGCCGCCGCGCCGACGCTGGGCGGGTTCATCGCCGCCGCGCTGCCGTGGCAATGGATCTTCGTCGCCGCCGCGCCGCTGGCAATTGTCTCATTGCTGCTGGGCCGCGCGCTGCCAGAGCCAGAGCGGCGAGACACGCCGACCGAATGGCTGAGCGGGATCTGGAGCGCGGTAACGATGCTGCTGATCATCGGCGGCGTGCAGGTTGCGACCCACCAGGACATGACAATCGGCGTGATCGTGGTGCTGGCAGGACTGGTCTCGCTCGCGCTGCTGGTGCGCCGAGAACGCTCGCGCACCGCGCCGGTGGTGCCGGTGGACTTGCT
>JBDSDZ010000024.1:0-16352 GCA_039920345.1 Croceibacterium sp. | reverse complement strand
CGCGCCGGGTGGGATATCCCCGCCCCGCCCGCTTCGATGTTCGCCTGGGCCCCGCTGCCCCCCGCCTTGAAGGACATGGGCAGCCTCGAATTTTCCAAGCAATTGCTGACCCATGCCGATGTCGCGGTGGCGCCGGGCATGGGATACGGCGAGGACGGCGAAGGCTATGTCCGCATCGCGCTGGTCGAGAACGAACAGCGCCTGCGCCAGGCGGCGCGCAACGTGAAGCGCTACCTGCAGTCGATGGGCGTCAACAGCACCGCCGCCTGACAGGTATTCCTGCGAGATTGGTTTATTTGGCCTTTCCGCGCACAGGGCCTGCGGCTTGCGTTGCGCGTTCGGACGGCGAAGGCTTGCCAGACGATTGCAAGCTCAGGAGTCGCCGTGTCCATATTCAGCTGGGTCGGGGAGAGGCGTGAACCCTCGCCGCAATGGGATTTGCGGCCCTTGGGATGGACCCTCGGACCGGCCGAGGCAGGGTGCCAGGTATGCCTTGTCGATCAACCGGTTCCTGCCCTGCTCGACCTGCCCGATCCGTCCTGCTGCCTGTTCCTTGGCGTCGAATCCGGGCGTGACCGGGCTGACCTGCTCGAAGCTGGCGCGGGGGACGCGGTGCCGGCCGCTGCCTCGCTGGCCGAAATTGCCATCCGCGCCAACCGCATTGCCCAAAGCCGCGAAACGCTGCCCCGCCGCCGGCAAGTCGGCCGCGTGACGCTCGACTTGCTATACCGCGATGCGCGCCACGGCGAACGCTGGATGGCGCTCCACCCGCGCGAGTTCGAACTGCTCTGGCGTCTCGCCGAACGCCCTGGCGAATGCGTCTCGCGCGCCCGGTTGCTGCGCGAAGTCTGGCGGATCGACTTCGAGCCCGGGACCAACACGGTTGAAGTCCACGTCTCGCGGCTGCGCGCCAAGCTGCTTGCCGTGGGGGTCCAGGGCCTGGTCGAAACCGACCCTGTGAGCGGCTACCGGATCGCGCCCGAACGCGCCCCGGCGCCTGCCGCCGAGCGGCTTTGTGCCTAGCGTAAATGCTGTTACGGCTTGGCCACGCATAGCCCGCCAAGCGACCGGACGCAGATTCGGCCTGGCTCGATGAGAGGTAGAGGAATATGGCGGATCGGATCGCAACCGAGGCGGGTGCGGGGAGCGGGCGGACGCTCGATGTAAGCGCCTTCCTCGATCGGGCGATGACCCCGTTTCACCGCCGCCTGCTGATCATCTCATGCCTGGTGACTTTCTTCGACGGACTCGATTTCTCCTTGATCTCGTTCACCCTCCCCTATTTGCGCGATGAAATGGGGTTGAGCGACGTGATGACTGGCTACGTCAGTTCGGCGGCGTTCCTCGGACAGATGATCGGTTCGCTGGTCGGCTCGTACATTGCCGACATTTCCGGGCGCCGGCCGGTGATCCTGTGGTGCACCGTGATCGGCGCACTGTTGACCTTCGTTACCGGTTTTGCTGGCACCCCTGAAATGCTCATTGTCTTGCGCTTCATTGGCGGACTAGCAATTGGCGGCCTGCTCGCGCCAGCCTGGTCGCTCAACATTGAATCTATGCCCAGCGGCAAGAAGGCCACGGCGGTGACCATCATCATGCTCGGCTTTTCCGCTGGCAGCGCTGCCGCGGGGCAGGTAACCAATTTCCTGGCGCCCAGCTATGGGTGGGAGGCGGTTTTCTGGGCCTCTGGCGTGGCAACCTTTGTGCTGGCGATCATCCTGCAATTTACCCTGCCCGAGTCTGCCCGCTGGATGGTTGCCAAGGGAAAGCCGATTGCCGAAGTAATGCCGTTGCTGAACCGGTTCGACCCGGGCCTTGCCGAGCGCGGCTATACGCAACTGGTGCTTGCTGACGAGCGCAAGTCCGGCGGAGAATCGCCGTGGGCCAAGTCGGCGGCGCTGTTCAAAGGGACACTGGCGTTCATCACGCCGGTGATCTGGTTCACCTACTTCTTCAGCTCCTTCGCGATCTATCTTAAGGCGAGTTTTGGGGTCCTGTTCATGGAGGAGTTGGGGATCGAGCGGACCGTCGCCGCGAACCTCAGTTCAATTGGCGGGCTGATCGGCGCCATTGCCGGGGTTTTCCTGCTGATGTTTACCGAAAGGCGAGGTCCGCTCTGGATCGCGCTGGCCCCGTTGCTGGGCATTCCCTTGGCGTTGCTAATCGGCTTGGGCCTGATCGATGGCGGGGCGTTGTTTATACCCGTCCTCATGATTGGCATCGTCACCATCGGCGCGGGCCACGCCGCAGTCATCTCGATGACCAGCGTTTATTATCCCAGTTCCGTGCGCTCGACCGGCGGCGGCTGGGCCAGCTTCATGGCCAAGTTTGCCGCAGTCGCCGCGCCAATTGTCGGCGGGTACTGGTTCCTGGCTGACCGGCAGGCAGTGCTCGACGGATACAACTTCACCGTGCTGTGCCTGGCCGGCGTCGTAATCGGCCTGATTGGATTGGCTTTCTTCGCCCGGCGTCTCAAAATGGATGAAATTGCCGAAGCCGAAGCGCTGGCCAATGCCCCGCAGCCGGTCGGCGCCTGACATGACCTTGCGGAGCCTCGCCGTCAACACGCCCGGTCGCCGTGCCAACTGGAAGGCGCTCGGCCTCAGCCACGAGGACATGCTCAAGCCCAAGATCGCGGTGGTGAATTCCTCCAGCGAACTGGCGATCTGTTACGCCCACCTCGATTCCATCGCCCAGATGGTGAAGGAAGAAATCCGCGCCGCCGGGGCGATCCCGTTCGAAGTGCGCACCGCTGCCCCGTCCGACTTCATCACCGGCGCGGCCAAGCGCGGCAGCTACATCCTGGCGGGCCGCGACATCATCGCCAACGACATCGAAGTGCAGGTCGAAGCCGCCCTGCTCGACGGGATGATCTGCCTGACCAGCTGCGACAAGACCCCGCCGGGCCACCTGATGGCCGCCGCGCGGCTCAACATCCCGACCATCCTGGTCATCGGCGGATACCAGAAGGCGGGCGAGATCGACGGCCAGCCGGTCGATGTCGAGGACGTATGGTCGAGCGCGGTTGGCGAACGCTTTGGCGCGGTGCCCAAGTTTCCCGTGGCCGACCTTGCCGAAAACGCGATCATGGGCCCGGGTGTCTGCGCGGGGATGGCCACGGCCAACACCATGCATTCGGTAGTCGAAGCACTCGGCATGTGCCTGCCCGGCCATGCCCCGGTGCGCGCCAACAGCCCCAAGATGCAGGCCAATGCCCGCGCCGCCGGGCGCCGCATCGTCGAAATGGTCCACGAAGACCTGAAACCGCGCCAGATCATGACCGAAGGCGCTTTCCGCAACGCGATTGCCACGGTGCTGGGCGTCTCGGGCAGCATCAACGCGATCAAACACCTGCAGGCAACCGCCGTGGAAGCCGAAAACGGCCTCGACATCTTCAAGATGTGGGAAGAGATGAGCGACGTTCCCGTCCTCTCCGCCGTACGCCCGACGGGCGATGTACGGATCGAGCGGTTCGAGGATGCGGGCGGTGCGCGGGCCATCCTGAAGCGCCTCGAAAGCCGGATCGACACTTCGGTGATGACCTGCACCGGCAAAACACTGGCGGAAAATCTCGCCGGCTACGAAATCCCCGGCCCCGACGTGGTCAGGCCGATGAACGACCCGGTCGGCAAGGGCCCAGCCATCGCTATCCTGTCGGGTAGCTTTGCCGATACCGCCGTGGTCCGCCTCGGCATCCGCGACGGCAGCCGGCCCGAGGAATTCACCGGCCCGGCGCGCGTGTTCGAAGACGTGTTCGCCTGCATGGACGCGATTGCCGAAGGCGTGGTGCAACCCGGCGATGTGGTCGTTGCGCGTAACCAGGGCCTGAAGGGCGGCCCGGCGATGGGCGGCAGCGCCAGCGTGGTCCTATTCGCGCTCGACGCCGCTGGCCTCGCCAAGACTACCGCGTTTGTCACCGACGGGCAGTTGTCTGGCCTATGCCTGAAGGGCCTGACCGTGGCCGAAGTGGCCCCTGAAGCCGCCACCGGCGGCCCGATCGGCAAACTGCGCGATGGCGACGTGATCACCATCAGCGTGGCCAACCGCAGCATCGACGTGGCCCTCACGGTCGAGGAACTCGCGCGCCGCGAAGGCCCCGGCTACGTCAACGCCGCCACCGGCTACCTCGCCACCTTCCGCCAGGACGTCCAGCCAATGCGCACCGGCGGGGTGCTGCTGCCGCCGAGTTGCTGACGAGGGGCGAATGGCGTTGCGCCGCCCCCGTCCATTCGCTAGGGGCGCCCGTTCCGGCCCGATGGCGGAGTGGTTACGTAGAGGACTGCAAATCCTCGCACGCCGGTTCGATTCCGGCTCGGGCCTCCATATTTTGCTCGGCCCCCAAGCTGGCATTGCGAGGCGAGAGTCTTGCGATTAAGGGCCGGGCGAGCGCCGCTTTAGCTCAGTTGGTAGAGCACATCATTCGTAATGATGGGGTCAGAGGTTCGAGTCCTCTAAGCGGCACCAGCCCTACAGCAGGGAAATCCAGAGGACTAAGCGGAAGCGCCTTTCGGCTGGGTCCGGGTTTGGGTCCTGTTTGGGGCACTTTGGGCAGCAATCTGCAACTTACCCACCTAAGCCCATTAGCCTTTCTCCTGCCAAGCCTGCAGCTGGGTTCTAACAGATCAGGCGTCAGTCGCGTTGTTGGCGTTGGAAATTGGAAGCGACCTGATCAACTCCGCATGGAGGTGTGTGAACTCGATCATCTGTCGGGCGACTCTGAAGGCCTCTTCCATCTCTGAGCGCTGGGTCTCTACGAGCGTCTCCAGGTCCAGAGCGGGGACCTCGGCCGTAAAGTCAACACGTTGCCGTTCTGCACAATGAGCCAGCCATTATCAGAAGCTAGCGACGACAAAGCGTCGTCAGCGACTGGTTTAGTGCAACTCGTGATGGTGATCTTCATGCGTTGCTCAGGAATGTTGTGCTGTACGTCCACGTAACGCCCGAGCTGCAGCTTGCTGCCCAACGAGAGCGGGTAAACTACAGTAAGTGATTTTTGGCCGGTGCTGCGGGCCGTTCCTAATTCTGGGTAACGCTCCCGAGCTACGCCGTAGTAGTCACGGAGGAATTGCGCGACCTGCTCGTTTGAATACGTAAGTTTCCGCTTCGCGCGCCGAGCACCTTGCCGAAAAACATTGGCCCGCCATGACGCACGAGTGTCATCGATCCGGGCAATCACCTCTGCAAGTTCCTCATAGCTTACGCCCACGTCGAACCCGTGCTGAGGGTGCACATCTAGCCATGCTGTTGGGGCCATGATGCACGTCCGGTATTTAGCGCTTTGCCCGTTGCCTACGAACACCTGCCCTCGCTTGTGATAGTCTGCCGCTTGATTGAGTGACAGAGAAGCGGTCACCTTATTCTCGACGAGCACAACGGAACCGGAAGCGCCGCCGAATTGAACGACGACATCGCTCTCGCGCTCGGCGTCCCACACCGAGTTTCGGACAAACGTGACAGGCTCTGGCGCCACTCCACAGCGTTCAGCAAACCAAACGGCGAACTCGCGATCGCACTTGAGTTCCTCGACCAAGAGCATGTCGGTGTGATGCTCAACGACGGATTCTAAAACGTCTTCCACGTTGGCCAATCGCTCCGTGTTTCAACTATCAGGCAGGCTTCTACACGACACATTGACACGGCACCAACGGAGGAAGCTTTGCTGAGGGTGAATTGCCTGGCCATGACCCGCCGCTTTTCGGCATAGTCGGGAGCGCCCATCGGATAATCCGCCGGCAGGCCCCACCGCGCACGATATTCGGCCGGCGTCAGGCCATGGTCGGTCATCAGTTGGCGCTTGAACATCTTTATCTTCCTGCCGTCTTCAAGACAGACAACATGATCCGGCTTGATCGACGAGCGGATCGACACCGCCGGCTCAAGCTTCACTTCGGCGGGAGCCGTGGTCCCCAGACCGGCAAGTGCGCCCTAAACCTTCTGGATCAATTGCGGCAATTCATCGACAGCAACGCCGTTATTGCTCACGTGTGCGGCAACGATATCCGATGTCAGCGTTATCAGCATCCTGGACCCGTAGCTTTCAGTTGCGTCCATTGTGTTGAACCCTCCTCACCCGGCCTTCTCACTTCAACCCAACGCCAAGCTGTTTTCACATGCTCGTGCTGAATCAACTTTCCTAAATGGAACAATGTGTGAACATATGTCGGCTCGCGATTTTGATTCGGAGCTTGTCATGCTTGTTCTCGATCCTGCGGTAATTGTAGCCATCGCAGCGCTAATCACCGCCCTGTCGACACTCGTTTGGGCACTTCGCCGCAAGCCATGAAAAACGCTGCAGCATAAGTCCGCGAGGCAAGAGGCGGACCGGTGGGGCAATCCCTCGACGAGCTTCATTCCAGCAGTGCCCTTTGCAGACGGCTACATCCCTCTGCCATAAAGCTGTCCGGCGGGGAGCGGGCCTGTTGGCGCGGGATCGCACAACGCCTCAGCGACAACGTCTGATCTCCTGCCGTGGAGCTTCTCCCGTTCGAACGGGCGATCCGGAGTAATCGGGGGAAGCCGGAAGATGCCACCGATTTTGCCCCAATCAATGCGCTATTTTCCACTTAGGACTGAAACACGCTCGCCTGGTGGTCGGATAACGCTGACCAGCTTGGCTGCGGGCTCTGACGCCCGACATGATGATGCCGCTGGACGAGCTGGCGCTTGACGACCGACGACGGTTGACCCGTACGGATCTCGGGCAAGTAAAAAGACGCCGCACACTGTTGATCATGAGCGGCGCAGGGCGGCTGCAGCAATTAATATGGGTATTGGATCACCACGGTCCACCAGTCGATATACTCGCACCGCGATGCCTCGATGCGCTGATATTCTTCCTCGTCGCCGATCGCTTCAGCGGCCTTCATCAAGGTCCGGCGATGCTGGTTGCAATTGCCGACCGAGTTGAACGTTTCGACCCCGTCGCCGTGGAGCGCGCGAGCATCTGCCGGGGCAGACATCGCGGCGCCCAGGGCCGCGGCGGCGGCCAGTGCAGTCAAAATCCGCATAACGACTCCTCTTGTTGTGGAGCCCGTGGTCTAGGCGGCGGTTCTGAAGGCGATATTGGCGGGGACGTAGGTCGTACTGCTTAAGCAAACTGACCTAACTTTCGCCGAGCGAGGCGAAGGGCTTTGAGGAGCGCTCAGACCGGCGTCAGGCCATGGCCGGCTATCAGGTGGCGTTCAGTAACTTCATCCTCTTGCCCTCTTCAAGGCAGACGTCACGGTCGGTTCTGATCGACAGTCGGTTTCACATCGCCGGCTCAAACCTTGCTGTGACAGGAACCGTGGTTCCAAACCCGGAAAGGGTGCCAAGAACGTTCCGGGTTCGAGTGCGGGCAATGCTGCGGTTCCGACAAATGAAGTCGTTACAAAAGTTCGCCTCGGTGCACGCCATCGCCGACAACCACTTCAACCTCGAGCGCCATCTCGTCGATCGCCAGACCTACAAGACCCACCGCTTGTCCGCACTGCCGGGCGGCAGAACCTCATGGCCCGAGAATTGCGCGATAGGGCAGGAGCGGCACCGATCGGAGACAAGCTGCGATTGGTTTGACAGCACCATCCACCACCTGCGCCCGCTTGCGCCCTGTGCCTGGCGGACGATGGCTACGGATCGCGATTCGCTGCGCGCTCGCTCAGTGCAAGCCCCAGCGCTTCTATCTTTTGACGGCGGTCTTTGAGGTAGTTACCGACCCGCCGAAACCCGTCGAGCGTCAGCCGCACGTAGGTCACCCGCCGATCGGCGCCGGAGGCCTGTCGCTCGATCAGGCCTTCGCGCTCGAGCAGCGCCAGATAGCGGTGCGCGGTGGCGAGCGGCGCACCCGAGGCAATGCCGGCGCTGGTACTGCTGACCTGCTTGCCGTCGGCCGCATGGAAGAACAGGTCGAGCAGGATGTCCCACGCCGGTTCGCCGAACAGCGGCCCCTCGAAGTACAGCTCGCGGTCGCGCCGGGCCCGGTATTCCGCCTGCGCTATACGGGCCAGCGACGGGTATTCGTGCTCAAGCTCGCGCACCTCGTGGGTCGAGCTTTCGTCACGCGCTTCGCGTTCGGCCAGCTCGTTGAGCACCTTTGCCAGGTTGCGCAAGGTCTCGACCGTCTTGGGATCGGATGGGCTCACAGGAGGCCCCCGCGCTTGAAACTGAATATCTTGTGGCGGGTGACGATCA
This sequence comes from Croceibacterium sp., assembly GCA_039920345.1. GTDB lineage: Bacteria > Pseudomonadota > Alphaproteobacteria > Sphingomonadales > Sphingomonadaceae > Croceibacterium_A. Next base: position 8,183 of record JBDSDZ010000024.1, on the reverse strand, counting down.
GGTGATCGGTAATCCTGAGGTCGAGCGCTTCGGCCACAGCGACCAGGTGGTCGGTGGTGGCAATGTCGTCTTCGCTCGGCCTGCTGTCGCCTGAGGGATGGTTGTGCGCCAGCACGATCTGCGCGGCGCCGAGTTCGAGCGCTCGATGGAACAGCTGCCGCGCGCGAAAGCGGACCTGGCTCAGATCCCCGCCGGCGAGCAGTTCGTCGCTCAGGTAAAGTCCCCTGGTATCGAGAAACACGGCGTAGAAACTCTCCGTTCGGACATCCGCGAACAGCGCATGCAGGTAATTGAGAAAGGTGGGGTCGGACGTCGTTACCGGCGTTCCCGCCAGCTCCTCGCGCAGCGCGCTTTCGGTCAATCGCCGGGCGGCCTGCACCAGCATGCAGGCGTCGGCCAGTTCCCGATCTTCGATCAGCGACACATCGGCCGACAGCGCGCGGCCAAGTCCGCCGAAGCGCTCGATCAGTCGCCGGGCCTGCCCGTCGGAGCGATCGCCGGCGAACGGTGCAAGGAGCGCTGCCACGACCTGTACTTGCCGAGCCTTCGCTGCCGACGAAGGTGCAGGCCGGTGCCGGTCGCCAGAAGTGCGATCTGAAAATACGAGGGCACCACGTACATGAAAAGGTATGCGAGCGGCGTGATCTCGCTCTCCAGCCAGCGGGCGAGATGCCCCATGACCGCGATGATCTGAAATGCGCCAATCCATAACGTGTAAACCCTGTTGGCGGTCGTCCCGATGGCAACCATGGCGAAGCAGGCCGTGGCATCGATCACCGCATGACCGACATCCATCGTTCGCAGTTTCATCCCAGGTCCGAAGATCGCGTGGTAGGCGTAATCGGCCACGAGCAGGTAGAGGAGCGCCAAAGCTGTCGCGCGTTCCGGTCCGGCACCTTTGCGCAAGGCGAACAGGGTCACGGCAATCAGCACGCCTTGCTGGAAATATTCCCGGTAATCGAGAAAGGTCCAAAAGGCGTCGCGCATCAGGCGATGGCGCTCCCTGCCATCAGACGAGCTCGGGCTTGCGGGTGTCAATCGGCGCTTCAGCGGCTACGCCGGTCGGCTCGGTCGGGCCAGTCGGCTCTGTCGGGACGCCTTCGTCGATCCCGGCGGTGGTACGGGCGATCTGGCTCAGTTCGTCGTGCACGCGCAGCAGTTCGCCAAAGCCTGACGCAAAATTCTGCTCGGCGCGCTGGAGGCGCAGCAGCGCGACATGGCCGGCACCGACCCTGAATGCAGGATCCGTACGCATGCCCAGCATGGACTGCTTGAGCCTGGCGCAAGCGATCAGGGCTTCGTCGGTCACCCCTTCGGCTTCGCGCATCAGCTTGCGAACTTCGTGGGCACCGCTGTTGAGACGTTCGGTCATGGCAATACTACTCCGGGCCGCCGGAGCTCAGTCGGCAGCGTCGAGTTTTTCCGCGGGAACTTGGGCCACATCGTCCATCAGGTCTCCGACCGACTTCGCCGCGGACACGCTCAGTATGATCATCGCGATTACTGCGAAAGCGATCAGAAGCATGGCACCGAGGCGACGAAGGACAGCATGGCTTCCGTCGAGCATCCCGGGGACGACAGAAGGTTCGCTTGTCCTGGACCAGGGTGCCTCGTTCGGGAGGAACTGGGCATCCGCCAGGACAAGCTCGCCATTTGCGACCCTGGCCAATTGATGCCGAGTCGTGTCCCGGCCCGGCACTTGCCGAACGTTGCATGCAGGTTTTCTTAAGGGGTCCTCTGCGGCCGTCGCAGCAATGCGCGAAACGCGATATTTCCCGGTCAGCTCGACCAGGCTGTTGGCGTGGAACGCCTGCTTGAGCGCGCTGATATGCTGGTTGATGCGCGTTTCGGACAGCGACAGCTCCGCCGCGATCGCCTTGATCGGGACCCTTCGATCAATCCTCTCCATGACCTGGCGCTGCCTTGCGGTTAGCGCCGGCGATTCGTCTTCCGCCATGCGACTCTCTCGTGGCTTCCCGTTGCGCGGATTACGCCCAAACCCAACTCGGGAAAACCCTTAAGGTTTCGCCGTCAACCGTCGAGCGCATCCAGTGCTTCGGTCAGCCGCAGGGCGCACAGGTGTCTATCCTCGGCGTCGGCAAGGTCACGCGCCTGCTCGATCAGCGCGCGCAGCGCCTCGATATCCGGATCAGCCATTTGGCCCAAATTCAACCCCACCTTGGTCACGTCCTTAATCCCAATCCAGGTTAGCCCGTCAGTAGCAGGCTGCAACTGTTGAAAAGTTGCGTTGCGGATAGGTGGTTAGACCGGGTCTACGCAATATTACCTAAGTTAACGGATGGCGACCCGTAAGGATGTCACGGATTGTCGCAGGGCGGAGAAAACTGCTCTCAGTTTGAACCTATCTCAGGTTGTGCCGAATCAGCGAGCGGACCACTCGTAAGGGGAATTACGGCCCACATCAGCCCCCCAACGTGGAGAATGTCCATGAATGCCCTGCCGTCAAAGGCCTTCCATGCGAGCGAGCGAGCGGTCCGCCAGGTCTATACATCGCCCCTGCTGCGCGAGATCGGGAAACGGGGCGACGGATCCGAGCTGATCAAGGCGTTGGACGCGCTGTTTGACGCGCCGAAGCCGAAGCGTTGACGTTCGCCTCGGTGCTTTTGGCTAGCGCTTAGGAGCCAGGTTCATGCAAGTCACCGATGGCCTTTACCTGTTCGCTTCGCTGGCGGCAGTCGTCGCGGCGACATGCTGGATTATCGTCGCGGCGGCCTTGCGTGACAACGGGCCGGGTTCCGTTTGGTCGAACAGGCGCGCGCTGCAGTTTGCCGCCGCGACGACGGCAACGGCGCAGTTACTATTCGCCGCTTGTGTAATCGTGCCTGGCGCCCTGGGCCCGAGCTGATGCTCTGCGGGGCCGCCCCGCGTAACTCACGCTGACCACTTGAAAGACGACGTAACCAAAAGCCGCCCGCGCCTGCAGCGCCCAATTACAGCGTTCGATCACTCGCCCGACGCGCGACGCATTTCATTTGCAGCTGGAACGATGAGACGGGCCGTCGACTTGGATGAGGGTGCAAACCTGAGATTCTGCGGAATGCAAATTTACCAGCTGGCCAGTCGCTGCAAACGACCTTGGCCTGTGGCGTGTCACCGGAGTTACGAGCAAACCGGCGGCGCCGTCTAGCGCCGGGCCTGCAGGCCCGGCAGTCAGCTGCGGGTTGGCGCCCTGCTTTGTGCTCCACCCAAATCCTGTTGGGGCGGTACCAGTTCTACATGACTGACCTGCAATGCCTGCGCGATCTCGTAAAGCGTCAGGATTGTCGGGTTGCGCTTTCCGCGCTCAAGATCGCTCAGATATTGCTGGGTCAGGCCTGAACGCTCGGCGAGCTGCTCCTGCGTCATGCCTTGCGCCCTGCGGATCCGGGCGCAGTTGTCGCCGACGAGCTTGCGCATAGGCTAAGCTTGAACTGGGCGGACCTCGCATCCGTGTCAGACCAATCGATCACCAGACGAACAGGTTAAGTTGCTTGCTCATTTCATCAGTCTGGAGCCTCGTATAGCACACGCAACAAACGAGCGGTTCCCGGCAGGATTTGGGCCGAGAAGCGCCCTTCTGATTTGTTAGCCCAATATGGCTTATCCGTCGTTCAGACAGCGAACCAGAGTGACCGACTTTTGTGGGTCCGGCACGGGTCACCTAACGTCAACTCACTGAGCCAAAGCGCTTTGGATTGGGAGCCGCCGAAAACCGACCTTTGCCCGATTTGGGTGATGGTTGGGTGGCGAGCATTCGACCAGCCGCCGGACGCCAGATTGCGTTGATATATAACGCTTTCTTCCAACCAGACTAAGGTTTTCGTAATGATGGGGTCAGAGGTTCGAGTCCTCTAAGCGGCACCAGCCTTTCAGTAGGGAAATCCAGAGGACCAAGCGGAAGCGCCTTTCGGCTGGGTCCGCGGTTGGGTACTGTTTGGGGCGCTTTGGGCAGGGATGTGGAATTGACCCAGGCCAGACCCACTCGAACCTGGGGAACCGGGCCGAACCCACGTCTGTGGCTTCTGGTTCTGAATCTTGGCGGCACCCCGAGTGATTGCCCGAGTGTCGCCATGACATGCTCGCGATTTCAATATCCGCGAAGCGCCCGGGCCGGAGGGGCCGGTCAGTACGACTTTTGATGATTTGAAGTGCGATTGACAGGGAATCGTCGGCCGCGAAAAGCTGGCACCTTGCCAGCAGTTCATCGCTTCAACCGCTTGCGGGATAGGGCGCCGCTGAAGCGCGCTCGACAAAACGATAGTTGAGTACCAGTTCCTCAGGTGGGCGCCCGGCTGCGCCACGATGCAGCAGTATCTCGATCGCCGCTGCTGCCATCTCCTCGATCGGCTGATATATTGTAGTCAGATGGGGCCAGACTGATGTTGCGATCCAACTGTCATCGAAACCGACAACGGAAACGTCATCGGGCACCGCTAATTGGCGCTGGGCACATGCAGCAATCACGCCCGCCGCCATGTCATCGTTTGCTGCAAAGATTGCCGTCGGCGGCCTCTTGCTGGAAAGCAATTTACCGCCGGCTTCCATCCCGCCGTCAAAAAGGAAGGCACCATCCGCCTGTTGAACCTCAATATGTGGATCTAACGCGCAAAGTCGCTTCAGAAAGCCGTCTCTTCGCTTACCTGCTGCTCCATGTGTCCTCGGCCCGTTGACGAAACCGATGTTTCGATGACCAAGATCCCAGAGATATTGAGCGATATCAGCGGCCGCGGCGGCATCATCGATGGAAATGGAAGGTGACCGGCCCTTTCCCGCAACCGGCGCAATTCGGACAAAACGAATCCCATGCAGCTCAAGATGATCAAGTACTAAGGGGTTGTCGACTAGCGGTGGGGTCAGGACAATACCATCAATTCGGCTGTTTTTGATAATGGCATCCAGTTGATCCAAACAGCTACTGTGTCCCCGCTGTGAGTCGATGGTGTCGAAACGCATATGGTACCCGTGAGCGACGCAAGCGCGGTAGGCACCGTTGACAACCTTCATGATGTAGTTCGGACTCGGATTGTCGAAGGCGACGACAACTGTGAAAGATCGCGAGCCCGCAAGTGATCGCGCTGCTGAGTCTGGCACATAGTTCAACTCTGCGATCGCCGCCTCGACCATCGCCACAAGACTTGGCGAAATGTGGGGCTCCTTGTTGATTACTCGAGAAACGCTTTTTGACGATACACCCGCCCGCCGCGCGACCTCCGCCATCGTCGTTTTGCCATTGCCCGAAACGTCTACGGTCGTCGTTGCCATCAAAACCTCAGGTGGATTGATTCCCCGCGCATTACTAAGGGGATATGGTCGCGAAAGCGAGGCTCTCGACGCACGCTGCTTTTCGGGGGCCTCCGCAAAATTGCTGAAAAGAGCTTCCCCATAAGGTCGAAGGGGGGCGTCCCGGAAGCTGACTGTCGCACCCTTTCGCTGGGAATTTCAGGACAAGTCAAAGCCAGCCGTGCGGCGGAATATCGTTGGCATCATTTTGGATGGCGACCCCCAGACAGCCACTTCGCCTGCAAATTTGTAATGACAGCGCTGTCAAATTCTGCATTTATCCCTGCGAGCGTCGGTGATGGCGTTTGAGGAGGGGATTTGTCGAAGATGATATCGACCACGGAAGCACCGCCGATAAGCGACACGGCCGAGGAGTCGAGGCCTTCGCACATTGACGCACCAGAATTGCGTGGATTCGTGATTGCGCTCTTTTTCATTTTTGGCGGCATCACGAGCCTGAATGATGTGCTCATTCCGAAGCTGAAGGAACTTTTCACGCTCAATTACATGCAGGCGATGCTGGTCCAGACAGCCTTCTTTGCAGCCTACGCGATTATTGGAATCCCCGGCGCTGCAATCGTCAAGAAGGTTGGCTACATTCGCAGCGCAGTCATCGGCCTGCTGTTGATGATGACTGGATGCCTGCTCTTTATCCCTGCATCGGCTAGCGCTCAGTTTGGCGTATTCCTGTTCGCGCTGTTCGTGCTCGCCAGCGGGGTGACGATCGTCCAAGTGGTCGCTAATCCCCTGATTTCATTGTTGGGGTCGGCCAAGACCGCTCATTCGCGGCTCACCTTTGCCCAAGCCTTCAATTCGCTCGGTACGACTGTCTTTCCCTATGTGGGATCGATCCTGATTTTGGGGAGCTTGGCGCCGGTCAGCGCCAGTCAGCTGGGCGGCGCAGCGCTCGACGCCTATCGCATCGCCGAAACGCGCGTCGTCGTGCACGCCTATATTGGCCTAGCCGTCGCGTTATCGGTCGTGGCGGCAGTCATATGGTTCAATCGCAACCGGTTGAAGGGAGAGCGCCATGGAGCCGGCTCTCTACTCGCAAGTTTCGGTCTTCTGCGCCGCATGCGCTTTAGCTTCGGAACGCTTTGCATCTTTCTCTATGTCGGCGCCGAAGTTTCGATCGGCTCGATGATCGTCAACTATCTGGGTCAGTCCCAGATCCTTGGGCTGAGCGAGCAGGCGGCCGGCAAGCTGATCCCGCTCTACTGGGGCGGCGCCTTGCTTGGCCGCTTCGTTGGGTCGGCGGCGCTTCGCTCAATCAGTCCCGGCACGGTTCTGGCGTTCAATGCGGCGGGAGCTCTTGCCCTGGTCCTGATCTCGGCAAACGCCGAGGGCGCAGTATCGGGCTACAGCCTTCTGGCGATCGGACTGATGAACTCAGTCATGTTTCCAACAATTTTCAGTCTCGCTTGTGAGGGGCTTGGCGTACGCGCAGCAGACGGATCGGGTGTTCTCTGCGTTGCCATTGTCGGAGGCGCCATCATTCCGCCGCTGACGGGACATCTGGCGGATCTTACTGGCAGCCTCTTCATGGCGCTCGGGCTTCCGGCCCTCTGCTACGCGATCATTGCCGCCTTCGGGTTATATGCGCGCCGACCGGCCGAGCCTTTGCCGGCTATGCCGGTGACTCTCTCGTGATGACCTGCCTGGCGAACCCGAGAAGAAGTTTAACGAATGGTTGGAGGACATGATCGACCCGGGCTTGGTGCCCGAGAAATCCGGCCAGTGATGCGGGCCATGATGCGAAGCAGACCCTTCGCCTAGTGATCCATTGAGTGAGGGCTTCAGGGACCGATGAAATGACCGACAGGCTGCGAACCGCCTAGGCGGGATGTATAGGCTGCCCAAAATACATTTTGCCGTGGGCCGGAGGGTCTCGCCTCCGGCCCCAGAACATTCAATAGAGCAGCCCCCTCAGTCTCGCCACTGCTCGGGAACATGCTCCTGCATCGGCGGCATCTGGAATACTGAGCTCGGGCCGGTCCGAAGCGGTGCAAATCGCTGTTTCGCAGCGAGCAGTCTTGTTGCCATGGCCTTGGCGATATCGGGATGCAGTGAAGCGACGCTGTAATCTTCTGGGGGCATGTTCATGTCATAGAGTTGTGGATACCCACGTCCCGCCAAGGGCATCATCAGATTGCGAAAATAGGCAGCCTCAAGGTACTTCCAAGCTTGTGTGCGTATTCCAACAACATCTTCGTCATTGAAAAGAAGCAATTGTTCATGCGGGGACGCGGCTCCCCGGGTAAGGACCGAAGAGATATCCTTGCCGTCGATATCCATGCCTGCGGGAAGGGGCACTCCCGCCATGGCACAAAGCGTCGGCAGGAAGTCAATGCCCATCGCGATCGAATTGCAGCGGGTGCCCGCCGGCACGAAGCCGGGCTGACTGGCGATGAATGGAACACGCATCGCGCCGTCATAAGCCCCCCCACCCTTGCGCGCGCGAAACGGACCGGGAGAGCCTTCGAACCATGGCCCATTGTCAGAAGTGAACACGACCAGGGTTTGTTCCGTAAGGCCCAGCTGCTCAAGCTTCGCCATTACGCTGCCAACGATGCCATCAAGTTCCTGGACCACGTCGCCATAAGACCCAGCGGCCGACTTTCCCGCATATTGAGCGGGCGGATAGTTGGGCAGGTGCGGTGAGCTCAGTGCGATGGTCAGAAAGAATGGCTGGTCGCGGTTGTCTTCAATGAATTTTTCGGACCGAGCACGGAATTGCTGCTGAAGGTTCGGATAGTCCACGCCACTTTGTCGTATTGAACCGCCGCTGGCCTCCCACAGGCTCAAGGGCAGCATGTCGTGGCTGTACTGGATTCCATAGAACAAGTCGAAACCATGCCTTGTCGGCGGCCAAGATGCGGTGCCTGGATTGCCGAGATGCCATT
>JBDSDZ010000023.1:0-8285 GCA_039920345.1 Croceibacterium sp. | reverse complement strand
TTGATCGCAATGTTCTGGAACGCTGGTACCCCTGGCCCGACTCGAACGGGCACGTCTCTCGACAATCGATTTTGAGTCGGGCTACATGTGGTATAACTCATTGTAATATAAAGACTATTGTTCATCCGACTGCGCTAGTGTGCTAATCAATGTGCTAATTTTAGTATGGAATTGAGGGCCGAAATCGCCTCTGAGAGGCTCACTGACGCGGTTTGATGGCTTTAGTCAACTATGCCTGCTGAACTGCCTTGACCTCACTGTGCGGACTTCCCCGCGAACCTTGCCGGAGCGGCAAATTCCGGCGTGTTTTCCAACCCTGTTGATCTATCGGCTACGTCCCGGCGCATCGCGCTCAACACCCTGCGCTTTGGCCCGCTGTTCCTTCTCCCGGTTAAGGAAGTCGAGAAACACACCCATACGAATACGGCTGGCGTTGCTCGCGTCTTCGCTGGCCTGCGCGCGCGCAATCAGCTTGTCGATGGTATCATCGGGATGCTTGTCGAGTTCGCTCAGCAACTGGCGATCATGGCTCGACATGCCGATGGCCGCACCTTGGGGCCATCGGTTAATCATGGCGTCCATCACGCCCGTGTTGATGACATCATCGGGCAAGGCGCTGGGCGGCTTGCTGGCATAATAGGTGCGCGTGGCGATCTCGGCGATGGTGGCAAGCGCCTCGTTCACCTGTGTCTGATGCGCCGCATTGCCTGCCTCCATCGCATCGACGCGCTCGGCCAACGTCGCCAGCCCCTCAGTAATATCGGTCAGCAACCCCAAGAGTGGATCATGCTGCGAGTCGCTCATCGTCCTGGCCCTCCACGGTCGCGGTCACGATCCTTGGTCCGGTCACGATCCCGCTCATCGTCCTTGCGAACCTGCTTGCCCAGTTCGGCCAAGCGGACATGGAGACGGTGCGCGGCGGCATTGGTGCCGCGATCCTGCCCCGGCTCCTTGTCTGCCGTCCGGTCGGCTGCGGGCGCTACTGATGGCTCGCGCCCTAGCGCCTTGTCGAGACGGCCCCGCAAGGCTGCAATGCGGTCTGAGTCTGCGAATAACCCTCGGGCCTTGGCAACCATGTCACGGGCGACCTCGCCAAACCGGAACTCGCGCCGTTCGGCAAAGCAGCGCGCGGCGGCACCGGGGAGCGGATAATCACTCGCCATGTCCTTCGCCCGTTCGCGCGACAGAGTGCGGACAAGTTTGCTCTGGTTGGCAAAATCATCGCGGCCATAATGAAGCTGCACCCCGTCGCGGTGGCGTGTGAGGCCGACGTAGGCCGAATGCCGGTCCATCCCCGGCGTCGCCAATATATGCGCCTGATCGACTGTCACGCCCTGCGATTTGTGGAAGGTCGCGGCATAGCCATGATCGACATGGGCATAGTCTTTCAGGTCGAACGCCACGCTACGCCCTTCGTCGGTGCGGACGGCCATATGTCCGGGCGACACGCTTTCCACGGTGCCAAGCGTCCCATTCTTGACGCCCATGCCGCGCTCATTCCGCAGGAACATCATGCGGTCGCCGCTGGCAAACTGGCGCTCGCCACGTTCGGTTTTGACGTCCACATTGCTGCCGAGTTCGCCATGATCGCGCAGCTTCTCGCGAGCCGCGATATTGAGGTCGCGCACCTCGGCATTGGTATGAGTGAGGATGATCCGGCTTTTGGCTGGATCGCTAATGCGAGCATAATTCCAACTCTCGACAAGTTCGGCGCGCGCATCCTCGCGGGTCTCGGCGCTGTGAACCATATTATTGTCGCCATAGGCATTGATCGCCTCGCCCGTCCGTCCGGTCGCAAGCGCGCGGGTGGCACCGCGCTGCCAGTCGTCGCGCTGCCGCCTGATTTCGGTAATCTCAACCGCGCCATGCGCTTCGGCCAGCGAGCGGAATGCCGCCCCTGCCTCGATGGCCTGCAACTGCTCGGGGTCGCCCACCAGCACCACCTTCGCGCCAGCATCACGCGCTGCCGATAACACCCGCTCCATCTGGCGCGTTCCGGTCAAGCCCGCCTCGTCGATGACCAGCACATCGCGGTCGCCAAGCAACTCGCGGCCCTGCTTCCATTGATATTCTAGGCTCGCGATTGTCCGCGACTGGATGCCCGAACCCGCCTCAAGATTTTCAGCTGCGATACCGGACAATGATGCCCCGCGCACATTATAGCCTTCACGCTCCCACGCGTCGCGCGCAACGCCTAGCATTGCCGATTTACCGCTACCGGCATAACCAACCACTGACGCAAGATCGCGCTGGCCGGTAACATGATCGAACGCATCGCGCTGCTCGCCGGACAGGATCAACCCTCGGCTTGCTGCACCGTCAAGCGCGGCATATCGGTTCTGATCCGCAACGTCGTGGCGCTCGCTCGTCGCCAGCATCGAAGCGGACAGGCCAAGCCGCTCTTCGACCGCGATCATGTCGGCGCTGGTAAACCGCTCCTGATCCTTGCCGTCCTTCCCCAGCGCAACAAGCTCGGGCGAGCCGCGCACCGATGCCATGACGTTATCGAACTGATCCTTGCCGTCGCTGTGCCGGAACGCGAACTGGGCAAGGTCGCGCGTAGTGAACGTCGCTTGCGAATGGGTGATGGCATTCAAGGCGATGGCAGGATCGGCAATGATCTTGTCGCCATTCTCGCGCGCAATCCGCATATGATCGTCGGCGCGCTCGGCATCCTCACCTGCACCCGCGCGTCGCGATCCCGCCGCACCAATCTTGTGCTGCGGCTCAAGCGGGATACCCTGCGCCTCCAAAGTGCGGTGATCGACACGGGCCTCAAGTCCAAGTTCGGCCATGCGGGTGTTGACATGATCTGCCCAACCGACGCGCCAATCCTGCAATAGCTCTTTGCTGTTCCAGTCGCGCTCCTTTTGCCCGAAGCCGTCCGGGCCGACCTCGCGCATGGAAAGCATGACATGGGCATGGGGCTTGGGGCTGCCATCGGCGGCCTTGTCCCAATGGACGTTCAGGTCTGCGATCATGCCGCGCGCGACAAACTCCCGCGCAACAAAATCGCGCGCCAGCGCGATGCCGTCAGCCTCATTCATCTCCCGTGGAATCGCAAACTCGACATCGCGCGCCAACTGCGCGTCCTTGCGAACCTCGCCCGCCTCGACCGCATTCCACAAAGTTTCTCGGTCTGCCAATCGCTCCGGCGCACCTTCGGGCAGCATGATCTCGGAATGCACGACACCGGCTTTGTTGGTGAAGTCATGGTCGCGCCCAAGCCGCTCGTCGGTCAGCCGTTCGGCAGCGCGGTAGGCAGCCGATGCAACCGCGCTGGAACCGTTTGCGCGGGACACCACTTTAGCGGAGAAATGGTAGATCGCCATGACAAAAGCAAATCTCTCACTTTCGAGCGATGTTGGCAACAACGTATAAGCGCGCACTCAAATTGCCTTCGCCACTTTGGCGTGACTCACTCTGCGTTTTTGCAAGCGCAGTTGTTTGCAACATGATTCGCAGCTAGTCTGCGGCTCTACAGAGCGGCAATCGGAGGTGCGCTGTGCGTAAAGTCCGGGATTATGATGCCGAGTTGAAAGCACTTGGCGACAAGGCGCGCGCACTCAAAGCGCGCAAAATCGAGCAACTCGGGGCGCTCGTGGTTGCGACCGGAGCGGATGCGCTCGATCTCGAAGTCATTGCCGGGATGCTCCGACATGGTGTGATGGAAGCCAAGGTCAGCGCGGTAAAGGAGAGCTGGCGCGCCGAAGGTGCCACGTTTCTCAAGTCACGCGGGCGCAAAGGTCATGGCGCTGCTGGCGGCGACAAATCAGGCACTGGTGCGCAACGCGACAGCGAGGCGGCGGGCTGAATCAGGACAGCGGCGTTTTGATACGCGGGAGTGGGTCGTGGAACGACGGGAACGGACAAGGCATCTGATTGAACTGGGCGGCCTCGTCCAGAAATCGGGCCTTGTCGAACTCGCCGATGATGACCGCGCCACCCTGTATGGCGCAATGCTCGATCTTGCTGGCCGCGCTGGAAGTGATGACGGCGCAAGCGCGATAGTGCTGTGGAAGCGACGCGGCAGACGGGCATTCGATGACGAAGCATCGGAAGCCGCAGCTTCCAATGCTGCAAGCGTAGGCGAGGATTGATCGGTGAAGGGTCGGCTCCTCGGCTGCGCCTTGCTGCTGTGGGTCGGGGTGCTGGTTGTCGCGTGGTGGCTGCCAAAGACACAAACGGCATTCTGGCTATTCCTGATCGGCGGTATCGCACTGTGGATTGGCGCGATCTACCTCAAGGTCAGATTTTCTCGTCCTGACGACACGCTGGGTTCGGCAAAGTTCGGCGGACGCGCCGGTGTCAACGCTCTAGCGAAGAACAAGGGCGATCTGCTGATCGGGCGCGACACCTTTGGCAGGATGCTCCGCTATGACGGCCCTGCCCATCTGCTGACCATCGCGCCGACACGCTCGGGCAAGGGCGTCGGCACGATCATTCCCAATCTGCTGACCGCCAATCGGTCGGTCGTGTGCATCGACCCCAAGGGCGAAAATGCCCGTGTGACGATGCGCCAGCGCGAAGTGTTCGGCGCGGTTCATTGCCTCGATCCGTTCGCCATCTCCGGTCGGCCAACATCGCGTTACAATCCGCTCGACCGGCTCGATGCGGCCAGCCTTGATCTGGCCGAGGATGCGATGACGCTGGCCGATGCGCTGGTGTTCGACGAACAGACAAGCGAAGCGCATTGGAACGAGGAAGCCAAGGCGCTGATCGCGGGCATCATCCTCTATGTCGTCTGCCACGACGATGCGCAGCATCGGAACCTGTCCAGCGTCCGGGATTATCTGACGCTTGCGCCCGATGACTTCACCGCGCTGCTGACGGTGATGCAGGCGAGCAAGGCCGCTACCGGGTTGATCGCGCGCGCGGCCAACCGCCATGTCAGCAAATCGCACCGCGAAGCGGCGGGGGTGTTGTCGGCGGCACAACGCCACACCCATTTTCTCGACAGTCCTCGCATAGCCCAGGTCGTCGCTGGTTCCGATTTTACTTTCGCCGATCTCAAGGAGAATGTGGCGACGGTGTTTCTGATCCTGCCGCCTGACCGGCTCGATACCTATTCGCGCTGGTTGCGGCTGTTGGTGGCGCAGGCGATCAACGAACTGGCGCGGTCGTCCGCCAAACCGCCGCGTCCGGTGCTGTTGCTGCTCGATGAATTTGCCGCGCTCGGGCGGCTGCAACCGGTCGAGCGTGCAATGGGCCTGATGGCGGGTTACGGCCTACAACTCTGGCCGATCTTGCAGGACATCCACCAACTGCGGAGCAACTATGGAACGAGCGCGGGAACGTTCCTATCGAACGCGGGTGTCCTGCAAGCGTTTGGGGTCAACGACTATGAGACCGCCGATATGCTGTCGAAAACGATGGGCCGCGAAACCATCACCTACGAAACGGACGGGCAAAGCCAGAAAGATGTGGTGGTCAAAAACCCCGAACGATCCTTGAGCAAAACCCAGCACCTCGCCACGCGCAATCTGATGGACGCGAACGAGATCATGAAGCTCGCCCCCGATACGCTGCTGCTCATGCGGGTTGGCGAGAACCCGCTGATTGTGAAGAAATTGCGATATTACGCTGACAAGGAGTTTGTTGGGAAATTCGATGGTCCATAAGTGATAAACACACCTGAGAAACAATCGACTTTACGCCAACATAAAGTGATAGTGTAAATAATGCCAACCTCTGTAGCAACCCCATCACAGGCCGGTGTGCTTCAAGCCATCAGTAACTTACTAAACGCAAAACGATCAGCCGCGGCCTTCGCTCATTATCCTACTCTCCGCATTCAAACGCAAAATCTTCATTTGGCGCTAACGCAAGCCATTGAAGCCACTGACCATACTGTCAATGAGTGGGTTGTTAAACTATCGAGTGATAGCAACGTCAGCAGCGAGTTTAAGTCGCCGAACGCGCCATTGTTCGCTTACCGAACGATTGGCCCCGCACTGGTCCGCAACCTCCATCAAACGGCCGAGTTTCTATTTGAGGAAACGCAAAGTGCGGCCTCGGTTGAATTTGACCGAGTGGGGGAAACAACTCCGTCCTTCAGCGATTTCGTCAGGCTTGGCGCTGCGGTGCGCGGCTTTCTCGACGCTCTTGTGCAGACGGCCTATCAGCTCGTCACTTTCGATGGAATGCAACTCAACTATAAGTTTCTTCAGTCATTGCTGAGCTTTGCCACCGTCGCGCCGCCGTCGTTGCACACGAACATCATTTCGTCAGAAATGCAAAGTGCACTCAACGCCTACGTCTCACTAACCGGCAAAGAACGAAAGAATTCAGGATTTACGAAAGCAGCTCACGACCAGTTTCCTCAGCGACTATTGATTGTTAGTCAGACAACCGACCTGCCTGAAATGCGTCGCCGCAATCTAGAGCTGCTCTTCAGCTTCTGCTCCGATTTTGTTCATTCCGGTTACGTTTCGGTCCTCGCGGTTGGGGGCACCGGTCCCGAAGTTATCATGGGTGGACCCGGTGACGCATTTACGCCGAGGGCCGAAAATTTCGCTGAGTTAAAACAGAGGCTTCTCGCCGAATGTGCGGGTGCATACGCGGACCTGCTCTTACCTGCACTAAAATCTGCCGTCGAACGAACAATTGTAGGTGGCGCGCCAGTAAAATGGACGGCCCAGTTTGAGCGTTCGACTCAGGTCATCGGCAGTGTTCGTGATATTCTGCATCGCCAGCTAGTAGAACCTGTCCGGCGTGGACTAATTGGATCGCAGGCGAAACTAAAGATAACCTGCATATGTGGCGGCGCTGTCGAAGTGCCATCGCCTCACCATGAGTGGGACCGATACTGCTCAATTTGTGGTTCGCGCTTTGCACTGCACGAAGTTTCAGAAGAGGTAGATTACGTCATTTCTGCAACTGGTATAGGCGACGTTCTGGGAGGCGATGCAACGAAAATCGCGGATCTGTGCGGTTCTGCAAAGGACAAGTTGAAGCGTATTGCGGCAAAAAAAGCGCCCAAGGCGACGAATGATGGGTTGGCATTTCTGCTGATCACTGACTTGCTGGGCTGTGATGAAGACACGCTTAGTGTCCCGGCACAAGTCACCTCTGCGCCTAGCGACGATCACCGAGGCAAATGCACGATGTTTACATTCGTAGCTGCTAAGTCTTTAGAACGCTGCGTATCCGTCGGCATCCAATGCAATTGCGGTGCAGATATCGTTTACAAGACTGCGGACAAAACAAATATCTGTCAGTGTCCTAGTTGCAAAACCTTTATTGGATTAATGGGCGTAACGGGAGACGGTGAAAGCGTCCAGATTCAGAACCCTGATGGATCGCCGGGGCACGCACCAATCCAAGGCAGAGATCGTTTCGCAGATTCTAATTCTACCGAAGGTGGGTGAAGATTGCTTCGACTACGACCGACACCGAAGCGAACTCACAACTAGCCCCAAAGTGGGAAGCGGGGCGGCAACGCCGCCCCGCTGGATAGTCATTCCTGCATATCGTCCTCGACAGTCTTGACCTTGGCTTTGGCAAGGACGGCGAAGCCGTCCGCGATCAGGTCAACGGAGTAACGGGTTTCGCCATCGACCTTGTATTTCGACTGGCCGATGCGCCCGGTGATGCGAACGAGATCACCGACGGCGGCTTTGTCGAGCCGTTCGCGCAGTTTGGCGAACAGCGTGACGCGGTGCCACTGTGGATCGGATTTCCACGTTTCGCCTTCGCGGCGGTTGTAATTGGTGGCAACCGAAATGTGGGTGACGTTCTTGGCGGCGTCGATCCTGCCCAGTCGTCCGATGATATGAAATTCGACGATGTTCTGCACTGTCTTTCTCCTGATCGTGTCAGGCGAGATGTCCTGACGGACATTTTCAGGGCCGCGCATTGCCTGCGCGCCAGCCAAAAAACGGAGGCTCCATTCATGGAAACCGTAGGCCAAAAGCCGGTTTTTTGCTTGCGCGTATGAAGGCGGTGCCAGCGGCCAAACGTCCGTTAATCAAGGACAGGGGCTGATACGGGGTTGGGGTAAATTGTGCAGAATGCGAATGCGGGTTATTGGCGACTGGCGGGCGATGCGGTCAGACGCGGCTATACCATGTCGCCTTGCCGCTGCCGTGCTGGACAAGATTGCTGGCCGATACCAGCGCCTGCAAATGCTTCTTCACCGTGTTGCGGTTTGCGCCGGTCACATCCGCTACCTGACCATTTGTGATCCGCCCATGCGCTTTCGCCAGTTCGAGAATCTGAACGGCAAGTTCGGGCAACCGCTCGACCATCAACCGCTCGCGGGCTATCTTCGCCTCAAGGCGGGT
>JBDSDZ010000022.1:0-3907 GCA_039920345.1 Croceibacterium sp. | reverse complement strand
TCCCGGGGATGAGCCCGAACGAGATCAAGCGCTACATCCGCTACATCGCCGACTGGCGGCTGGGCCAGCTCGGCCTCAAGCCGGTCTACATGATCGAAGACCACCCGCTCCCCTGGCTCGCCCCGCTCCTGAACGGGGTGGAGCACGCCAACTTCTTCGAAACCCGCGCCACCGAATACTCCAAAGCCGCCACCCGCGGCGACTGGAACACCGTCTGGTCCAGCTTCGACAACCGCACCAAAGCCAAAGGCGCCGCCGCCAACGAAGCCGACGAGGGCGATGGGCCGGGGTTGTTTGGGGATGGCAGCGGTGCCGGGAGCGTGGCGGCGGAGTGATTGGTATTTAAAAGAGAGAGCTTTGGTCGGTGTCATCAAGCCGTATCATTCCAACTAACAGCCACTGATTGCGTGTTGCATGTTGTAGATTGCGCCGACTGTGAGTACTAAATCCCAAGACTAGTCCAGCCGCGAAGTACTGCTCTTCGTATTTTTGCTTTAGATATTTTATTGCGAGATGCTCACCGTAGGACCTCTCAAATCGGTTGAACGCAGCGGCGGTTTCCCAGTCATCACATTCCTGCCGATGAGATTCGCCGTCATGATCTTCCCAATGCAAGATGAATTGCATTCGGCATGGCGTCATGGGCTCGACCGCTTCATCTTCTTCAAGAAGTGACAGCTGCGCAGCCAGATCCCGATGCTTCTGAATCTCCGAGATCAATTCTGTCGCCGACTTTTCATGAGCTTCGAGCCGGACTTTTTGGGGTCGAACTAAAGCAAGCGAGTCTCGACACTCGTCAGCTTCTCGGAGTGACATTCTAACCAGAGGCTTTAGGAAATCCGCCCTCTCGCTCTTCTTCATTATTCCTTTGGTTTTAAGAGATTTTGAGAGAACCTTTTGACTCTCTTTCCGGTGATCGTCTTTTGGCCGGACGAAATCATACTCTATCCATTGCCAGCGCGCGAACTTCTGATCTTCCTTGAGAATACGAAATGAAACAGGGTATTGCCTGCGCCACTTCTGATCTCGACCTACGCCTGCGCAGCAAACGGTTTCGAAGTAGCGGCTAGAGCGATGCGGCTGCGCCTTGATGAGTATCATGCACTCGTCGGACTGTGGCCCGTTTTCCTGCACCTTCACTCACCCCCAGATGACGAGCCTTAATGCCAAGCCTCTGCTCAAGTCGATCAGCCACAATCTTGCGATGGCAGGTGGCCTGATCGCGTTCAAAGCACATAAGGCAGATTTCATTTGCGGAAGCCAGTTCTTCAAGCTTTGCAAGCGCTTCAATTGCTATTTCTGATGCCATTACACCAGCAAAGATGGCTCGAAATTGGTCGTAGTCGCCTCGTCTGGCAGCTTCACGCCCTTCCTTCGGATCACCCAGTTCACGCATATGAACGTAGGAAATCCCGGCATCCTCCAACGCAGCAGCCAGCGCTGATTTCGAGAAGCCCGGGCGTCGCGACTGTGCGCGATCACGGATATCGACCAGTATCTCGATGCTGCTGAGCTGAAGCGTGGCAATGAAATCGGCTAAGCTGGCTCGCTCATATCCAATTGTCGCAACCATCGTTTCCCCCCGAACCCAACATTAGGGTCGCCATCAAAATGCCCAAGGATGAGATCGGCATCAACGGGCTTGCGATGAGTCGAATCTTTCAAGCGCTCGAAAGGATCGAAGCCGACCTCGATTGCCAAATCGGGATCATCGGGAATATTCGACAGCCCGTTGATCTGCGCGAAGTCCGAATGGAGAATGTTGCTCATACCTGCTAACTTTGCTGCAACCGATCTGCGCCTAGTCCAGCCCGATGGACGCCTTCCTTTCCCACCTCACACCGGCCACGCTCGCGTACTACTTCGCGGTGATCAACGTCGTCGCGTTTGCGGCGTTCGGGGTCGACAAGCAAAAGGCCAGGATGCAGCAGCAGCGGATCTCCGAGGCGACGCTTCTGCAGCTCGCCTTTTTCGGCGGATCGCCGGGGGCTTACGCGGGCCGCCACCTGTTCCGCCACAAGACGCGCAAGCAGCCGTTCTCGAGCACGCTGTTCACGATCGTAGTGCTCCACCTGCTGGCGCTTGGCGCCTTGCTGGGCTGGTGGGTTAGTGGCTGATTTCGAGGTCGTGCTGTGGCGCGCCCACCCCCGGCCCCACAAAACCATTTTCCTACACGCGCGCAATCTGCTCCATCCTGTGGGATGAAGACCTGGCGCGCTCCTCCTCATCCCGCCGATGCGCCGCAGGTGCGCCGGCGCATCCCGGCGTTTCACCCGGTGCCGGTCGGCCCGCGCAAGGATGGGTGGACGCCTACGCGGCAGGCTGAATTCGTCGGTCGGTTGGCGGAGACGCGCAGTGTCGAGGCGGCGTGCCGGGCGGTGGGGATGGCCAAGGAGAGCGCCTATCGCCTGCGCCAGCGCGCGGGCGCGGCGGGGTTTGCGGCGGCGTGGGACGCGGCGCAGGGAAAGTCACGGATCCCTGTGAACTTGGCTTCGGCAAAGTGCACGGGGCTGGATGCCGAATACCGCACCCGGATGGGGCTGATGCAAGTGGTGATGGAGCGCGGGCGCTACACCGGAACCTATTGGAAAGACGACAAAGATGCGCTGCTGCAGCACCTCGCGCAGCTCGACCGGGGGGCGGGATCTCAGAGCGGCGAGGGGCAAAAGTCACGCGGCTTAGGACGGCCCGATGCGTAACGCAAAAGCGTGCACTTCTGGCGGCGAAAAGGGGCCGGCGGCGCGGCGCTCAGCACCAGGTCCCGCGCCGTCCGTGCCATACTTCGGCCAGCCCCTCGTCCACCAGCACCTGCCCCAGGCTGGCTCCGTGGCGGCTGACCACCCGGAGCAGGCGGCCGTAGCGGTCGGTATCGCGGCCGGTGCCGTCGGCGTTGGCGGCGAGGGTGAAGGCGCCCTGGTTGAGCAGCGCCTGCATCCGGGCCGTGGCGCGGTGGCCCAGCGCGGCTTCGGCGGGGCATTGCGGGCGGCCCGTTTCGGGGGTGTTGATGTCGGCCACGCGGATCTTGCGGCCGTGGTACCAGAAGGTGTCGCCATCGACGACGCAGTCGATCCGCGGGGTGCGGGTGCATGGGGCGAACTGGGCCGTTTCCACATCGGGCGCAGCGCGCAGCCGGTGGGCCGCCCCGCCCCTCGCTGGTCCGCCTCCTGTGGTGAGCGCGGCGAAGGACAGGGCGAGAAGCAGGAGCGAGCGCGATGGGGTCATGCCCGATCCTGCCCCGCCCGCCGCCGCCGCGCGATTGAGGGTCGCTACGGGGCGGGGTGGAGGAATTTCGGTCCGGAATGGAGGGAAGGCGGTGCGGCGACGCACCCACCCCCGGCCCCTCCCGCCAGCGGGAGGGGAGACTGGAGCGCGTCCCCCGCCCGCTTGCGGGAGGTTAGGGGTGGGCCCTTCTCAACTACTCCTCTCGCAAAACCATTTTCCTACACCGGCAAAACCTGCGCTAAGATGCGCACGATGAAGGTCTTCCGCCTCCTTGCCCCGACGCTCGCCGCGCTGCTTGTCTTGGCCGCCACGCCCGCACTCGCCTGCTCGCCCGCACCAGGCTACCGGGTGCCGACCAACTTCGCGCTGGCGGGCGAAGCCGATGCGATCGTGATCGGGCAGGTCATGCCCGTGGCTGGCAAGATCGGTAACGAGCCGGCGATTTCGGTCCATCCGATCAGCGCACTGAAGGGCCTGCTGCCGGGGCAGGATTTCCCCTTGCGCGGCATGGCGCTCGACCCGTCGATGGCCCCGAGCGAGCCGCTCGAGCTGGAAAGGCCGCACCCGTCGGCTTACGGCGGTGCCTGCATCCGGCGCGAATTTGCCCCCGGCGCGATCGTGCTGTTCTTCCTCGATCGGCGCGACGGTGAGTGGGTTCCGGCAGGCGGCGCGTTCAGCCGCTGGG
>JBDSDZ010000021.1:0-14884 GCA_039920345.1 Croceibacterium sp. | reverse complement strand
TCGGCGAAGGCATCGAGAAGGAAGAAAGCGACTTCGCCGCCGAAGTGGCCGCCGCCGTCGCCGGCTAATCCTCGCGATCATCGATTTGAAGGAGGCCGTCGGACTTGGGTTCGGCGGCCTTTTTCGTATGAGCCACAAGGACGCAATCCCGCCCTTGGCACCGCCCCCTTGCGCTCTATAAGGGCCGCAAATCCGCCCCTTGGAGAGATTTGCACCCCATGCCCATGCCTGCCGTCAAACGCGTGTTGCTCAAGCTTTCGGGCGAAGTGCTGATGGGGGATCAGCAGTTCGGGATCGATCCCGCCTTCGTGGCCGAACTGGCCAAAGAAGTGAAGGCGGCCAAGGATTCGGGCCTCGAAATCTGCCTGGTCATCGGCGGCGGCAACATCTTTCGCGGGATGGCCGGCGCGGCGCAGGGGATGGACCGGGCGCAGGCCGATTACATGGGCATGCTGGCCACCGTGATGAACGCGCTGGCAATGCAGAACGCGCTCGAACAGATTGGCGTCCACACGCGCGTGCAGTCGGCGATCCAGATGGACCAGGTGTGCGAGCCGGTCATCCGCCGCCGCGCCGAACGCCACCTGGCCAAGGACCGGGTGGTGATCTTCGCCGCCGGTGTCGGCAGCCCGTTCTTCACCACCGACAGCGGCGCCGCGCTGCGAGCGGCGGAAATGAATTGCGATGCGCTGCTCAAGGGCACCAGCGTGGACGGCGTCTATGACGACGACCCGAAGACAAATCCCAACGCAAAGCGTTTCGATACTGTCAGTTACGACCGGGTGCTGGCAGACAATCTCAGAGTAATGGATGCCTCCGCCGTGGCTTTGTGCCGCGACAACGGGATCCCGATCGTGGTCTTCTCCATTCGGGAGAAGGGCAACCTCGCGCGCGTGCTTGCGGGCGAAGGGGTGCAGACGATCGTACAAAAGGAAGCCTGATATGCCGAAGTACGACAAGACCGACACCGAGCGCCGGATGAACGGGGCCGTTGACAGCCTCAAGAGCGATCTCGGCGGCTTGCGCACGGGCCGGGCTAACGTGGCGCTGCTCGATCCGGTGATGGTCGAAGTTTACGGCTCGATGATGCCGCTCAACCAGGTTGCCACGGTCAACGCGCCCGAACCGCGCATGCTCAGCGTGCAGGTGTGGGACAAATCGAACGTGACCGCGGTGGAAAAGGGCATTGCCCACGCCAACCTCGGCCTCAACCCGATGACCGACGGCCAGACATTGCGCCTGCCGATGCCCGACCTGACCGAAGAACGGCGCAAGGAACTGGCCAAGCTGGCGGGCAAATATGCCGAGGGCGCCAAGATCGCGATCCGCAACGTGCGCCGCGACAGCATGGAAGCGCTCAAGGAGGACGAGAAGAAGAAAGACATCTCGGAAGACGAACGCAAGCGCACCGAGGAAGACGTGCAGAAGGTGACCGATCGCTTCGTCGGCGAAGTGGACACTGTCACCGCGCAGAAGATAAAGGAAATCCTCACACAGTGAGCGGGCGATTTTCTGCTATGACGCTGCGATGGTGAAACTGGGTGCGTCGACCCGTCCGCCACAAACGAATGCGGATCTGGGCGCGGGCGCCGGGCACGGCGCGCGTCACGTCGCGATCATCATGGATGGCAACGGCCGCTGGGCCAAGCAGCACCACCTGCCGCGGGTCATGGGCCATCGCCGCGGGGTCGAGGCGGTGCGGACCTTGGTGCGCGCGCTCAAGCCGCTCGGGCTCGAATGCCTGACGCTCTACGCGTTTTCGTCAGAGAACTGGAAACGGCCGGAAGACGAGATTGCCGACCTGATGGGCTTGATGCGCGCGTTTATCCGCAGTGACCTGCCCGAATTCATAGCGAACGATGTGAAGCTCAAGATTATTGGCGATTACAAGGGCCTCGCACCCGATATTGTCGAAATGCTTGAAGATGCACTGGCGCGCACGGCGCACGGAAAGCAGACGCTTGCGGTTGCGCTCAACTATGGTTCGCAGCAGGAAATTGCCCGGGCGGCGGCGGCGGCAGCTGCGCTGGGCGAAGTGACCACCGAGACCATCTCGGCACACCTCGACACCGCCGACCTGCCGCCGCTCGACTTGCTGGTCCGCACTTCGGGCGAGGAGCGTTTGTCGAATTTCCTGCTGTGGCAGGCGGCTTATTCGGAGTTGTGGTTCACCGATGTGCTATGGCCGGATTTCACCTTGGCGCACCTCGAACAGGCGCTGGACAGCTTTGCAGGACGGGAGCGGCGCTATGGCGGGCGGTAGCATCGATGAGGGCGGCCCGGTGGCCGAAGCGCTGCCGCTGAAGGTGCGCACTTCAGACTTGAACGTGCGACTGGTCTCGGCAGCCATCATGCTGGTCGTTGCGGGCGGAGCGGTGCTGGCCGGCGGGTCCGTGCTCGATGCGTTTATCATCCTCGTCGCGATCGCGGGGTTCGTCGAATTCGTGAAGCTGGTGCTGCGCGCGGCGCCTAGTGCAGCGATGCGGCTCCTCGCGATTTTGGCGGGCCTGCTCTACTTCGGTTTTGCCGCGGCGGTCTTGGTCGGCGCAGCCAAGTTCCTGCTGGTGCTGGTACTGGGCATCACGGTGTTTACCGATACCGGCGCTTATTTTGCCGGGCGCACGATCGGCGGGCCCAAGATTGCACCCAGCATCAGTCCTTCGAAGACCTGGGCAGGCCTGGTCGGCGGCATGGTCGCAGCCACCGCGTGGGTGTTCATCTGGATGAAGCTGATCGACCTGCAGCTGCCATTTATCGGCTCTGGGTTCGAGATCGACCTCAACATGTCGGTCGAGAACACCACTGGCAGCATCCTGCTCGGCGCGGTGCTGGCGGTGGTGGCGCAAATGGGCGATTTCTTCGAGAGCTGGCTCAAGCGCCGCGCCGGGGTGAAAGACAGCTCGGGCTTGATCCCCGGCCACGGCGGCGTGTTTGACCGGATCGACGGGCTGATCCCGGTGGCGATCGTCGCCAGCCTCTATGCCAGCTACATGATGCCTTAGGACCGATCTGGCTGTGCGTTCGATCACCATCCTTGGCGCGACCGGATCGATCGGCGCCTCCACCCTCGACCTGGTGCGGCGCAATCGCGCTGACTGGCAGGTCAAGGCGCTGACGGCGAACTGTCAGGCTGCCGAACTGGCCGCACTGGCGCGCGAATTCGGGGCCGAGCTGGCGGTTGTCTCTGACGAACGCTGCCTGCCCGAACTGCGCGACGCACTGGCTGGCAGCGGCGTGACCTGCGCCTGCGGTTCCGCAGCGCTTGTCGAAGCGGCTGCGCTGGGCGCGGACTTGACCGTGGCGGCGATTGTCGGCTGCGCGGGCCTTGCCCCCACGATGGCCGCGATCGAGCAGGGCGGCATCGTCGCGCTGGCCAACAAGGAAGCGCTGGTTTCGGCCGGCGAGGTGCTGACCGCCGCGGTCGCGCGCCATGGTGCCACGCTGCTGCCGGTCGATTCCGAGCATAACGCGATATTCCAATGCCTGGCGGGCAACAGGATCGAAGACGTTAAATCGATTACGCTCACCGCCAGTGGCGGGCCCTTGCGGCAATGGTCGCACGCGCAGCTCAAGGCCGCGACCCCGGCGCAGGCCGTGGCGCACCCGAACTGGAACATGGGGGCCAAGATCAGCGTCGATTCCGCGACCATGATGAACAAGGGGCTCGAGGTAATCGAGGCGCATCACCTGTTCCCGGTCGGGCTTGGCGCCTTGCGCATCGTGATCCACCCGCAGAGCGTGATCCATTCGATGGTCGAATACCGTGACGGCTCGACGTTGGCGCAACTCGGCCCGTCGGACATGCGCGTGCCGATTGCCTCGTGCCTTGCCTGGCCGGGGCGGATCGACACGCCGTGCGAGCCGCTCGACCTTGCGGCGCTTGGCGAACTGACCTTCGAGGCGCCGGATGAGGCGCGCTTCCCGGCGACCCGGCTGGCGCGCGAGGCAGCGCAACAAGGGGGTGCGGCCCCGGCTGTGCTCAATGCTGCCAACGAGATAGCCGTCGCCGCTTTCCTTGCTGGTCACATCGCATTCACCGATATCGCGGCATTGGTGGCACAGAGCCTGGCGCGCACGCTGCCGCCGCCGCCGACGACCCTCGCCGAGGTGCTCGCCGTCGATGCGGAAGCCCGTGTGCGCACCGCCGAATTATTGGAGCATGCCCGCGTTGCCTGATACCGTGCCTTGGTGGATGTTTATCGCCGGCTTCCTGCTGATGCTGGGGCCACTGGTTACCGTGCACGAGCTCGGCCATTACCTGGTCGGCCGTTGGTGCGGAGTGAAGGCGGACGTGTTCTCGATCGGCTTCGGCAAGGAGCTGTTTGGCCTGACCGACCGGCGCGGTACGCGCTGGAAAGTCTCGCTGCTGCCGCTGGGCGGCTATGTCCAATTCGCCGGCGACATGAACCCCGCCAGCCAGCCGACCGAGGAATGGCTGGCGCTGCCCGAGGCAGAGCGCGCGCAGACCTTCCAGGCACAGCCGCTTTGGCAGCGCGCGCTGATCGTCGTCGCCGGGCCGCTGACCAACTTCATCGTCGCCATCGCGATCCTGGGGTCGTTTGCGTTTGTTTACGGAAAGGCTGATTATCCGCCGGTCGTTGGGGTGATGTCGGAAAGCGGTGCCGCCGCCAAGGCTGGGATCCGCTTGGGCGACCGAATTGTCGCCGTTGACGGCGATCCGATTGACCAATTCGACGAACTTGCGGGCAAGTTTCAGCTATCTTCCGGCGAGCGCGTGACTCTCGACATATCGCGCGAAAGCAAAGCTCTCAGTTTCACGTTCGTAATTCCTGAAGTCGTCGGGCACGACAACTTTGGACACGAATATCGCATTGGCCAAATTGGAATTGGCCCCGGCCCAGGCGAGATAGTGCCGGTCGGCGCTGGTGAAGCAGCGGTCCTCGGGGTGCGCGATACGGGCGAGATCGTGGGTACCATGGCCACAGGCTTGTGGAAGATTGTTACTGGTCGAATTTCTCCCAAGGAGCTTGGCGGCCCGCTCAAGATCGCACAGTTCTCCGGCGAACAGCTCAGTCTGGGGTGGCCGCAGTTCATTCATTTCGTGGCGCTGGTTTCAATTAACTTGGCATTCATTAACCTGCTGCCAATTCCGGCCCTCGATGGCGGGCACCTGGCTTTCTACGCGGCAGAAGCGATCCGCCGGAAGCCGGCCGGGGCGCGCAGTCAGGAGTGGGCGTTCCGCACCGGCATAGCACTCGTGCTTGCGCTGATGTTGTTCGTGACCATCAACGATATCGCTTCACTGCCGCTGTTCAGCGGATAGCGGAGCAAGTGGCGTCGCTCCGGCTGGTCGGGGCGGGGAAAAGGACGGTAGGGCGGCGCATTTCCGGCTTGTTCGCTTGAACGCTTGCCTCACTTCGGGCAAGGGCGCTCCTCGCCACGCGGCAAGGACGCCGCAGTCGGTAAAAGTCGCCCGGAGGGCAGGGCGAACATGTGCTACGCCTTGGACCGGCAAAGTCGAATGAACGGACGGATTAATGAGCGGTAGGGCCAAGACGATCGCAGCCTCGCATTTCGCGGCAGCCCTGCTGGGATGCACAATTCTGGGTGGCGTTCCCGGCGTCGCTATGGCGCAGGATGCGCCCACGCCGCCGGCGACGCCAGCCGCTGCTGCACCCGCCCCCGCGCCCACTCCCGCAGCGCCGGCGCAGGACGTCATCATCAAGACTATCGGCGTCGCCGGTGCGCAGCGGCTCGAGCCCGAAACCATCGTCAGCTACATCAAGCTGCGCCCCGGCCAGGTTTTCACCGCCGCCGCGGCCGACGATGCCTTGAAAGATCTTGCCGCGACGGAACTGTTTTCGGATTTCAACATCCAGAACAACGATGGCAACGTGGTCATCACGGTGGTGGAAAACCCGGTTATCAACCGCGTCATCCTGGAAGGCAACAAGCGCCTCAAGGATGACAAGATTACCCCGGAAATCCATCTTGCTCCGCGGCAGATATTCACCCGCTCCAAAGTTCGCGCCGACGTTGCCCGGATCATCGAGCTGTACAAGCGGCAGGGCCGCTTTGCCGCCACGGTCGAACCGAAGATGGTCCAGCTCGACCAGAACCGTGTAGATGTGGTGTTCGAAATCAACGAAGGGCCCAAGTCCAAGGTTCGCCAGATCAACATCCTCGGCAACGAGGTGTTTTCCGACGGCGAACTCAAGAGCGAGATGATCACCAAGCAGGACTCGATCACCAAGTTCTTCAGTTCCGCGACCAGCTACGACCCCGATCGCCTGGCCTACGACCAGCAACAGCTGCGCGCGTTCTACCTCAAGAACGGTTACGTCGATTTCCGCGTCGTTTCCGCCGTGGCCGAACTGACGCCTGACAAGCGCGACTTCATCATCACTTTCGTGGTCGAAGAAGGTGAGCGCTACAAGGTCGGCAATGTCAGCGTCGAGAGCCAGATACGCGACTTCGACAGCACGGTCCTGACCAACGCCCTGCCAATGCACACCGGCGACTGGTACGACGCCAAGCTGGTCGAAGACACGATCGAGAACCTGAACGAGACCGCCGGCACGTTTGGCTACGCTTTCGCCGACGTCCGGCCGCAGTACGTGCGCAATTCCGAAGCCAAGACGATGGACGTCAAGTTCGTCATCAACGAAGCGCCGCGCGTCTATGTCGAACGGGTCGACGTCAACGGCAATACCCTGACGCAGGACAAGGTCGTGCGCCGCGAATTCCGCCTTGCAGAAGGCGATGCGTTCAACTCTCAGTCGGTCAAACGTTCGACCGCGCGGATCAATTCGCTCGGCTACTTCCAGGAAAACTTCAAGGTCGACCAGGTCGATGGTTCCGCCCCCGACCGCATCGTGCTCGAAGCTAACGTGCAGGAACAGGCGACGGGCGAACTGTCGCTGTCGGCCGGTTTCTCCAGCCTCGAGAGCTTCATCTTCCAGGGCTCGATCCGGCAGCGCAACTTCCGCGGGCGCGGCCAGACGGTTGGCTTGTCGGTCAACTATTCGCGCTACAGCCGTTCCGCCTCGCTGAGCTTCACTGAACCGAACGTGTTCGACAAGAACATCTCGGCCGGTGTCGACATCTACCGGCGCGACTACAACAACGGCTATTACGACCGCGCATCGGCCACTTATTCTCAGGCGACGACCGGCCTCCAGGTGCGCGCGGGCGTGCCGCTGAGCGAGTTTATGTCGCTGCTGGGCCGCTACACCTTCAATTACGATGTGATCTCGGTTAACGAGAGCCAGTATTTCGCCGATTTCGACGGCGACGGCGTCCAGACGTGCGAGCCGCTGCTGGCGGGGCGCTATTTGTGTGATGCCATCGGCACTCGCACAAGCTCGATACTTGGCGCTTCGCTGATCTACAATTCGCTCGACAGCGGCCAGCGCCCTACTCGTGGGATGAGCGCCAACCTGAGCGCGGATTTTGCAGGTCTCGGCGGCTCGACCCGCTACGCCCGTTTCGCGGGCACGATCAATCGCTTCTGGCGGGTCGGTAGCGGCTTCGTGTTCTCGCTCACTGGCGAGACCGGATATATCAAGGGCTTGCGCAAGAGTTCGTCGAGCGGCGACGAAGTCTTGCTGACCGACCGCTTCTTCCTGGGTGAGCCGGAAATTCGCGGCTTCGATATTCGCGGCGTCGGCCCACGCGTGGTGCGCCGGTTCTATGACGTCGATGATGCCGGCAATCCGGTCTTGCTGCCGATAACCGACAAGACGACCGCCGACGATGCCTTGGGCGGTACCGCGTTCTATCTCGGCCGTGCCGAGCTGGAAATTCCGCTCGGTGCGGGTGCCCGCGAAATGGGTATCCGTCCGTCGGTCTTTATCGATGCCGGTGCCGTGTTTGGCGTCCGGCGCCCGACGCTCACCAACAGCCCCTATCCCGACGGCATCTTTGTGCCGACGCGCGATACCGACGGCAACGCGCTTTACACTCAGATCAACGTCGCCGCGCCGAATGACAGCGGCGTTTGCACGATCGGCGCGAACGCTGGCGACGTGACCGTCGTCACCAACCCAATTAATCCCATGCCGCCTACTTGTCTGCCCGACGCAACCAACGCTGCGCTGGGCAATTCACTGCCGCCGTTTGTGGAAGAATTCTATGGCAATTCCGCCAGGCCGCGCCTGTCGATCGGGTTCGGGGTCAACTGGAATTCGCCGTTCGGACCTTTCCGCATCAATATTGCCTACCCGCTGCTCAAGCAGAAGGGTGACAACACCAAGATCTTCTCGTTCAACGTAGGGACTCAGTTCTGATGAAAACTCGTATCCTTGCCGCCGCACTGGTGGCTTCCACTGTCGTTTGCGCAATGCCTGCCGCCGCGCAGGTCAACGGCGTTGCCGTGACCGATCCAGCGATCGCGCTTGCCGGTTCGCAGGCACTGCAGACTGGTTTCAGCCAGATCGCCACGACTTTTGCGTCGGTGCGGACCCAGCTCGAGACGCTGCAAACGCAGCGGGCCGGCCTGGTGCGCCAGTTCGACACTAACAACGATGGCCAGATCAGCGACACCGAAGAAGCAGCAGCGCAGGCGAACACCGCAGCGATGCAGCAGATCCAGGGCGTCGAAGCGCAGATCAACCAGGTCCAGCAGCCGATCGCCGCCGCCCGCGTCTACGTGGTCGAGCAGCTTTTGATGCAGTACAACACCGCGCTGCAGCAGGTCGTGTCGCAGAACAACGTCCAGCTCGTTCTCAACCCCAGCTCGGTGGTCTATCTCGGCAATTCGGTCGACATCACCGACAAGGTGACCGCCGCGCTGAACACGTTGGTTCCGGCGGTTTCGACCGCGGTGCCTGCCGGATGGCAGCCGCAGCGCCAGTCGGTTGCGGTGTACCAGGAAGTCAGCGACGTCCTGCTTGCCGCCGCCCAGCAGCAGGCTGCGGCGCAGCAGCAGGCCGCGCCCACGCAGCCGGTCCAGGGCCGCTAGGCGAACACGAGGAGCGCAGGGCATGAGTGAGACTGACGCGAAGACGTACGACATCGCGCAGATTCTCAATGCCCTGCCGCACCGCTATCCGATGCTCCTCGTCGATCGGGTCTTGAGCCTCAAGATCGACGAGGAGATTCACGCGCTAAAGGCGGTCAGCTTCAACGAAGGGTTCTTCCAGGGTCACTTCCCCGGCCGCCCGATCATGCCGGGCGTATTGCAGATCGAAGCACTTGCTCAGGCGGCCGCGATTCTTGCGATCGAAACCCTCGAACTCGCGGGCAGCGGCAAGCTGGTCTATTTCATGGCCATCGAAGACGCCAAGTTCCGCGCGCCGGTCGAACCCGGCTGCCTGCTCGACCTCAATGTCGGCTTCATCCAGAGGCGCACCAGGGTGTGCAAGTTCTGGGGCAAGGCGAGCGTCGAAGGCAAAGTGACCTGCGAGGTGAATTTCACCGCCATGGTTGCCGACCCGCCCAAGGACAGCTGAGCGTATCGCGCGCGGGGTTGCCATTTTGGCCAACCGCCCCTAAGGCGCGCGCTTTCCAGATATTGCCCCGATATTGCCAGGCCGGTCGGTACCGGTCTCATGCACGAAGGACTGATTGCCATGAAGGCCGATACGCATCCCGATTATCACCTGATCAACGTCAAGATGACTGACGGGTCCGAGTTCCAGACGTTCTCGACCTGGGGCAAGGAAGGCGACACGATGTCGCTCGAAATCGACCCCACCAGCCACCCGGCCTGGACCGGTGGCCCGCAGCGCCTGCAAGACGGCGGCCGCGTGGCCCAATTCAACAAGCGGTTTGGCGGACTCTCGCTCAAGAAGAGCTGAGCCGCTTCCCGGATACGGGAGAGGTAAGGGCGGTCCGCAAGGGCCGCCCTTTTCTATTCGGCCCCAATCATTCCTTAGTGTTGGCTTCGAACTTCATGCGTCCGGCGAGCCGCATCTTGCCGCTATCGAGCGAATGATGGACGCCATCGACCACCGCCACATCTGGAAAGTCGTGATACGGGTGCAGACCCTCGAGGCAGGCGACGTTGATGCCAAAGGTGTTGGGGTCTGATCGCCGCTGGTGGAAGGTGTAAGTCCCGCACTGCGAGCAGAAGTAGTGCTTCGCGACCCCGGTGTTGAACTGGTAGCAGGTGAGCGCGTCTTCGCCTTCCGTCACCTCCAGGCCGTCCAGCGTGGTGCCGACCGTGACCGCTCCCTTGATACTGCAGATCGAACAATCGCAGCGCGCGCCGTGCAGGGTTTCGGGCAATTGGGCGGCAAACTTCACCGCCCCGCAATGACAGGCGCCGGCCCGTGTGTGCAACGTCTCGCTTACCATCCCCAGATCTTCTCGCGGTACCACTTGGTGATCACGTACTTGGTCCCCCTGCGCACTTTCATCCCGTGGTGGAGCGTGGCGGCGTTGAGCGTGCCATCGGGCCGATGGTTGTTCCAGCACACCAGTTTGCCCAGGTCCGGCTGGAAAATCTTGTCGATCACTTTGAACCGCGTCGCCCCTCCTGCTTCGACGTGATTGAGATAGACCATGAAGGTCCACGTGCGCTGACCGGCGACGCTGCAGTACTTGTCGAAATCGCGTCCGTCTGGCTCGAAATAATCGGTGTGCGCCTTGAATTCCTGGCCCATCTCGTAGCGCTGCCCCTGGGCGGGTTCGCCATAGGCCGGGTCGATCCCGTTCAGCGCGAACAATTGCTGCGCCAGTTCCTGCACGCAGGCCTCGTCGTCCGGCAGGTCGCAAGTTTCGCTGGTGCGGAAGTAGTTGTCGCCGTTCTCGTCGGCGATCGTCGAAGGGCGCCGGTCGCGGTCGATTACCGCCACCAGTTCGGCGCACAGCGCGGGCGAAAGGAAGCCCGGGCGGTCGAACAGCTCGACCTTGGGTGAGGGCACACGGCGCACGCCCGGGTAAGCCATGAGCTGGGTTGCAGAGGTTTCGCCCGGAGTCGCCATCGCGCTCATTGATAGCGCGCAAAGCCTGCGTAATAAAGTTACGTTGAGGCCTGTTTTGCGCAGTTTTTGCTTTGCTTGAATGGCCCGCTGTGCAACAGGCTCGCGCCCGCGCCGATGCCGCTTGACCGGTAGGCGCGGCAGCTTAACAGCCCACTCGCGGCTCAGGCTGTGGCGATTGTAGCTCAGTTGGTTAGAGCGCCGGTTTGTGGTACCGGAGGTCGCGGGTTCAAGACCCGTCAATCGCCCCATTCCTGTTCAATACAGCCGCTTTGCGCAGACGTTTTTGCGAGGGGCGATACCGATGGCGGCTTTCTGGACCGAAGCGGATTACGACGAGCATGAGCTGGTCGAACTGGTGCATGACCGGGCTTCCGGCCTGAGCGCCATCATCGCGGTCCATTCCACCCATCTTGGCCCGGCGGCCGGCGGCACCCGTTTTTGGCACTATGCCAATGCCGAAGGCGCGATGAAGGATGCGCTGCGCCTGAGCCGCGGGATGAGCTACAAGAACGCGATGGCCGGGCTTCCCATGGGCGGCGGCAAGGCTGTCGTCCTGTTCGATGAAGAAAACACCAAAACCCCCGAAATGCTCGCGGCGTTCGGCGATGCGGTCAACGCGCTGGGCGGACGTTACGTAACCGCCGAGGACGTTGGCGCAAGCGTGGCTGACATGGTCGCGATTGCCGAACGGACACCCCATGTCAGCGGCTTGCCCGCGGCGGAAGGGGCCATTGGCGGCGACCCGGGCCCGTTCACCGCGATGGGCATCTTCCTCGGGATCAAGGCCGCGGTCGAGCACAAGCTCGGGACCGGTTCGATGCAGGGCGTGCGCGTGGCGATGCAGGGTTGCGGATCAGTCGGCGGCGGCGTGGCCCGGTTGCTGGCCAAAGATGGCGCACACCTGACGGTGGCCGATGTCGATGCCGAGCGGGCCAGGACCCTGGCGTCCGAGGTAGGCGGCGAGGCTGTTGCGCCAGAATCGATCATGGGCACCGCCTGCGACGTGTTCAGCCCCAATGCGCTAGGCGGGATCCTCGACGAGGAGGGCATTGCCCGCCTCGATTGTCCGATTGTGGCCGGCGGGGCCAACAACCAGCTCGCCCGGGCGGCGCATGGCGCGCTGCTGGCCGACCGCGGCATTCTCTACGCGCCAGACTATGTGATCAACGCCGGCGGGATCATCAACGTCAGCCTCGAATACCTGTGCCGCCAGCACGGCGGGCCGTGCGACATCAACGAAGTGCGCACACGCATCGCCCAGATTCCGGACCGGCTGACTGCGATCTGGCGCGAAAGCGACGCGACGGGCGAACGGTCCGACGTTGTCGCCGACCGCATGGCACAGGCGTTGATCGGGCGCGGCTGACCTGTTCCGCTTGCGGGCCGCGCTCGCACCTGCCAAAGCAGCGCGGACCCTAGCGCCCAGAAAATGCACGGCTTCGCCAATCCCGCCCGCTTCCTGAGAATCGCCCGCTGGTTGACCCCGGCACTGCTGGCGTCGGGCCTCATAGTTGCGACCGCGGCGGTCATCTATGGATTGTACTTCGCGCCCGCTGAACGCCTGCAGGGCGAGACAGTGCGGATCATGTTCGTGCACATCCCCACAGTCTGGCTGGGCATGGCCGGATGGAGCACGATTGCGATTGCCAGCTTCGTCGAATTGGTCTGGCGCCATCCACTCGCGGGCATCGCCGCGCGCGCTGCCGCTGTTCCGGGCGCCACCTTTACAGCTATCGGGCTGGCTACCGGTTCGATCTGGGGCCGCCCGGCCTGGGGCACCTGGTGGGTGTGGGACGGGCGGCTGACCTCGTTCCTGGTACTGCTGTTCCTCTACTTCGGGTACATCGGTCTGGCTGACGCGGTTGACCGCGAGGGCGGGTCGAGCCGCATCCCGGCGATTTTCGGCCTGATAGGCGCGGTCAACATCCCGATCATCCATTTCTCGGTGGTGTGGTGGAACAGCCTGCACCAGCCGCCCAGCATCACCACCGGCGGATCGACCATGGCACCCGCCTTCCTGTGGGGCGTGCTCGCCAGCACGCTTGGCTTCTCGCTGCTGTTCGGCGGCGTCATCCTTGCCCGCATGCGCACGCTGCTCGCCGGGATACAGGCCGAAGCACGGTTGCGGCGCAGGGCGCAGGAGGCCTAGACGGGCTGACAATGCGGGAGGCGCTGGACCAATGGAACTATGTGGCCGCGGCCTATGCCGTGACAGTGATCGGCACGCTGTTGCTGGTCGGCTGGAGCTGGCTCGCCATGCGCGCCGCTGAACGACGGCGCGAGGCAGGGCGGCAGACATGACCAGCGCGCTCAAGCCCAAACACCAGCGGCTGGTGCTGCTGGCGATCGCGTTCACGGTCCTGATCGGCGCAGCGCTGCTCGCGGCGTGGGGCCTGCGCACCCAGGCGAGCTTTTATTACCTGCCGAGCGAACTGCTGGCGGCGCATCCCTCGCCCGACCAGCCCGGACGGCTTGGGGGCATGGTCGACAAGGGTTCGCTAAAGAGCCGGCCCGACGGCGTGACCATCGATTTCATGGCCAGCGATGAGAAGGCGCATATCCCGGTCACCTATCGCGGCATTGTGCCCGACCTGTTTGTCGAAGGCTCGTGGATGGTCGCTGAAGGGCACCTTGCGGCCAACGGTGGCTTCGTCGCCGATACGATCATCGCCAAGCATGATGAGAACTATGTCCCGCGCGAGCTGGCGGACATGACCGCACAGCAAAAGCGCGAAGCTATCGCCGAGACCTCCAGGTGATAGCAGAGATCGGCCTTGTTGCCCTGTGGCTAGCTGCGGCGCTGGCCGGCCTGCAATTGCTCGGCGCAATTGCGGGACAGCGCGAGGGCAGGGCGGAGCTGGCCGGGCTGGTTCGCCCGGCGGCGGCGGTGCAGGCGATTCTGTGTGCGTTTGCCTTTGGCACCCTGCTGCTGCTGTTCGCTCGAACCGACTTGTCGGTGGCGCTGGTGGCACGCAATTCCCATGCCGAGCAGCCGTTGATTTTCCGGCTGGTCAGCGCCTGGGGCAACCACGAAGGCTCGATGCTGTTGTGGATCACCGTCATGTCGGTCGCCGGCGGAATGATCGCGGTGGTCGAGCGGCGGCTGCCCGAAAAGACCATGCTCGCCACGCTCGGTGCGCAGGCGTTTGTCGGCATTGGCTTTTACGCGTTTCTGCTGTTTTCCTCCAATCCGTTCGAGCGCCTGTTGGTGGCCCCGCCGCAGGGCAATGGCCTCAATCCGCTGCTGCAGGACATTGGCGCCGCGTTCCATCCGCCGACACTCTATGTCGGTTATGTCGGGCTGTCGGTGGCGTTCAGCTTTGCCGTTGGCGCGCTGCTGACGCGTAATGTCACGCCCGAATTTGCCAAGGTCATGCGCCCGTGGGTGCTCGGCGCGTGGATCTTCCTCACGCTTGGCATCACTGCCGGCAGTTACTGGGCCTATTACGAGCTTGGCTGGGGCGGCTGGTGGTTCTGGGACCCGGTCGAAAACGCCAGCCTGATGCCATGGCTGGCCGCCACTGCGCTGCTCCATTCGGCCAGCGTGCTGGCCGCGCGCGATGCGTTGCGCGCGTGGACCATCCTGCTGGGCGTGGTCGCCTTTTCGATGAGCATGATTGGGACGTTCCTGGTCCGCTCGGGCATCCTCACCAGCGTTCATGCGTTTGCGGTCGATCCGACCCGCGGCACCTTCATCCTGGTCTTGCTGACGATCTATATCGGCGGCGCGATGATCCTGTTCGCCGCGCGCGCCGGCACGGTGGCAGAAGGCGAGCGGTTCTCCGTCATGAGCCGCGAAGGCGCGCTGGTGGTCAACAACGTGGCATTGTCCGCGATCCTGGGGATTGTCCTGCTCGGCACGCTGTATCCGCTGTTGACCGAAGCGTTCGGCGTGCGGGTGTCGGTTGGCCCGCCGTACTTCAACCCGATGAGCGCGGTGTTCCTGCTGCCGATGCTGGCGGTGCTGGTGGCCGGGCCTCTGATGCGCTGGCGGC
>JBDSDZ010000020.1:0-11733 GCA_039920345.1 Croceibacterium sp. | reverse complement strand
CGCGCTCAGCGCGTTCTACCATGACAGCACCGACATCTCCGATCCCTCTCACCGCAAGATCAGCAGCCACCGCCTTCTTGCCAAGATGCCCACGATCGCGGCGATGGCCTACAAGTATTCGGTCGGGCAACCGTTCGTCTATCCGAAGAACGAACTCTCCTACACCGCCAACTTCATGCGCATGACCTTCGGTGTGCCGGCGGAGGATTACGAGCTCCATCCGGCGGTCGAGAAGGCGATGGACCGCATCTTCATCCTCCATGCCGACCACGAGCAGAACGCTTCGACTTCGACGGTTCGTCTTGCGGGATCCTCGGGTGCGAACCCGTTCGCCTGCGTCGCGGCAGGGATCGCTTGTCTGTGGGGGCCGGCGCACGGTGGGGCGAACGAGGCCGCGCTCAACATGCTGCAGGAGATCGGCACGCCCGACCGCATCCCGCACTATATCGAGCGCGCCAAGGACAAGAACGATCCGTTCCGGCTGATGGGTTTCGGCCACCGGGTCTACAAGAACTACGACCCACGCGCGACGGTTATGCAAAAGACCGTGCGCGAGGTGTTCGATGCGCTCAAGGTCAGCGATCCGCTGTTCGAAACCGCGCTGCGGCTGGAAGAACTGGCGCTGCACGATGAGTATTTCATCGAGAAGAAGCTGTTCCCCAATGTCGATTTCTATTCGGGCATTATCCTCTCGGCGATCGGCTTCCCGACGACGATGTTCACGGCGCTGTTCGCGCTCGCGCGCACAGTTGGCTGGGTGGCACAGTGGAACGAGATGATTTCGGACCCGGGGCAGAAGATCGGCCGGCCGCGCCAGCTCTATACTGGGCCGACGCAGCGCGATTACGTCCCGCTCGACAGACGCAACTGAACTAGGCCTCGCTGGCCTCGCCGGCGGGCAAATCAAGCGTAAAACGGGCGCCCTGCCCCGGCGCGCTTTCGACGTGCAGCGTCCCGCCCATGGCACGTGCCAGGCGGCGCGAGATGTACAGGCCAAGGCCCGAACCGCCGTCGGAACTGCGGCCGAGCCGTTCGAACTTGTCGAACATCCGGGCCTGCTGCTGGTCCGACAGGCCCTCGCCCTGATCGGCAACGGTGATCCGCGCGCGCGCGCTGTCGCTTTCGACGCGCAGCCAGATCTGCGAACCTTCGGGTGAATAGCGGATCGCGTTGCCGAGCAGGTTGAGCAGGATCTGCAGCACGCGGCGCAATTCGCCGATGGCGGGCGCCACTTCGCCCGTCTTGGGCGCATCGATGGTGATGGTCCGTTCCTGCGCCCGGCCGCGCAGGATGCCGGCGGCACGGCGGCCGATGTCGGCCAGGTCGATGGCTTCCGCGGCGGTCGAGAACTGCTCGTCTTCGACCACTTCGAGGTCGGCAATGTCGTCGATCAGCCCGAGCAGGTGTTCCCCGGCTCCGGCGATGTCGGCCGCATAAGCGCTATATTCTTCCTTGATCGGACCCGCGAGCTGGGCCCTGATCGTCTCGGCATTGGCGATGATCCGCGCGATCGGCTGGCGCAGCACGGGGGCGATCTCGCGTCCCATGACGAGGTTGAACGCGCTGTCGTCCGCCTTCGACGCGGCTTCCGCCACGGGTTCGGCGGCTTCTTCGGCCACCAGGTGCAGTTCGAACCCGTCGCTGCCCTGCGGGGCTTCGCCCAGCGGCACGAGGTGCGCCTTCCAGTGGCGGTCTGACCCTGCCAGGCGCAGCCGTGCGCCATCGAGCAGCCGCCAATGCAGCGGTTGCTGGTGGGCATTGCCTTCCAGTGCGACGAAATCGGTCCACGCCGAGCCTATCCCGGCGCGCATCCGGGCGGCCAACGCCTGCAGTTCCTGCGTCGCCGCATCGACCGAGAGCAATTCCTGCTGCGGCCCCAGCCGGGCGGAAATCTCTGCCAGTTCGCGGGCAATGGCGGTGCGGCGAGCCGCTGCCTGGCTGCCATCGCTGTCGGCCAGCGGCGCAACCTGCCAGTTGCTGAAGCGGACCGCGCAGCCTTCGCCCAAGTCATCCGGCAGCACTTCAACCCAGGCCGTGACCTGCTCGTGATCATCCTGCGCATGGATGGAACGCGCCATCGGCGCACCGGCCAGACGCGCCCGGCGTACCAGTTCGAGCAAGGCGGGCGAGGCGATGATGCCCGGCAGT
Source organism: Croceibacterium sp. (assembly GCA_039920345.1). Lineage (GTDB taxonomy): Bacteria > Pseudomonadota > Alphaproteobacteria > Sphingomonadales > Sphingomonadaceae > Croceibacterium_A. The sequence continues at coordinate 9,585 of JBDSDZ010000020.1, read as the reverse complement.
TCGCCGCCACTGCGCAGTTGCAGGCCGGCGAGCGGTTCGTCCGCTTCGACCAGCCAGTCGCGCGCATCGGTCCGCGCCCGCGCCGTCAGGGATGATCCGGCAACCATCGCGTCAGCCTGCGGGCTCGAAGGCCGCGCCCGAAAGCGTGGCGGCGGCAAAATCGGAGCGCACGCTCTCGAAACCGTGCGGCAAGGTCTGGTCGGGGTGGATCAGACGCAATTCGCGCGCCGTCGCGGCCTGGTCGAGCCCGGCGGCCCGCAGCGCCAGTGCCAAGCGGGCAAACTGGCTCCGCGAAAGCGACAGGACCGTCCGGTCGCGCGACTGGCCTGACGCATCGGCCAGCGCGCTGGCAAATACAGCAAGCCCGGCCTGCTCGATCGACAGCGCGCGATGGGCACCGTGATCGAGGCTCATCACAAATCGCGCCAGCAGGCCGAGGCGGCTGCTGGTTTCGTCGTAATCCGTCCCCGCATGGACGTTCGAGCCGAGTGTTCGCATTGCTATTTCGAACAGTTCGAGCGGCAATTCGTTCAGCGGCAGCTCCATCCGGCGGAAATGCCGCAGGAAACGCGCTTGTGAGGCGAGCAGGTCGCCGGCCACGCCGGCCAGGGGCGTGTCGCTTGCGGCCCGTTCGGCGACGAGCGGCGACACCGCCGAATCGATCCCGCTGCGCTGCTGGAGGCGCTCCGCCATCTCGCCTTCAAGGGCAAGGGCATGGGCATGGGCCAGCAAGGCCGGTTCGTCGGCCAGCGCCAGCGCGAGTTGGTCCTGCTGCGGGTGCGAGATTGCCGTCCCTTCACGCCCGGCTGCATCGCCCGCGAGCAGGCGCGCGGCGAGGTCGAGCAGCATGCCGTGCACGCGCGCAATCGCCGCGTCGCTGAACAGCGCGCGATCGCCATGGTCCAGCAGGCGGCGCAGGATTGATCCGGCGTCCGCGATGACAGCATCACCGCGCGCCATTTCGTCCTGCAAGGCCTGTTCGACCGATGCCGCGGATTGCCCAGACGTCGGTGCCTCGTTCATCGCGTTTCCATAGCGCAAATAGGGTTAAGCCCGCGTTATCCGCGTGGGGTGGGCGATTTCGCCGCCTCGAGCACTATCAGCAGCAGCGCCAGGCCCATGACCGCGACCTCTACCCCGCCAAACGCGGCCGCTATCGCCAGCACGCCTGCCACGACCAGCGGATCGCCATACAGCGCGGCCCAGCCCTGCCAGCGCGCGGGACGCAAGGCACGCAGCAGGCCGAACAGGACCAAGGACGGGAACAGCCGGTGCAACCAGTCCTGCTCTATCGCCAGCACCGCGCAGACCGTGATCACCAGTTCGACCGCAAAGTCGGTGAACGCGGGCCAGTCGAACCGGCCCGGTTTGCCGAACGGTGCTGTGGCAAGGCCGCTGAAACGGGCGGTAAACTCAGCCGCCAGCGCGCCCACGCCGGCCAGCACGAAACCGAGCGGGGCAAGACCATAGGCCGTGGCCGCGATTCCGCCCGCCAGCAGCACGACGACAGCAGCCAGTAACGCCGGCTTGGCCCGCGCCTGTCCAAGCAGCCGCACCGCGAGCGGCCGCAGCCCGAGCAGCGCCAGCCATGCCGTCAGGCGATTGCGCGGTGGCAGGGCGAGGTTTCGCGCCAGCCAGGCGTCGTCTTGCAAGGCGGCCGCATCGCCCGCTGCGACCATCGCCCAGGTCCCGTTATCAACCGCATCGTCGGGCAATCGCCGCTCGGGCACTTTGGCTTGCAAGGCTATCCGCAGCAGCGCCGCAGCAGGCTCAATATCCGGCGGAAGTTCGGACAGTCGCTCGACCAGGCTGCCGGGCAGCACCAGCGCCCCGCCCCATACCCGCTCGAGGTCGATCCGCTCGAAGCCCGCAGCAATGCCGTGCCCAGCGGCGAGCGAGAGCACGCAATTGCCCTTCGCCAGCAAATCGACTGCTACAGCGGATTCGGGCAACAGCCCCGGCGCCAGGACCAGCAGTTCGTCGGCCACGCTGACCGCGCCGAGCAGGCCGCGGCCGCCGGCAATCGGCTGCACCTTGCACCCGGCGGTTTCGGCGGCCTTGCGTAACGCTTCTGCCTCAGAGCCGCCCGCGCTCAGCAGGAATATCCGCTCCGCCCCCGCTGCCAGGGCGAAAGCGAGCTGGCGCTGGGCAAGCGTTTTGCCGGCGAGCATCCGTCCGGTCTCTCCGCCCGCGCCCTGCGGCTGGCCATCGATCGATATCAGGGCCGCGCGCACCCGGTTGCTCCTGCCGCTTGAAGCGCCCGCCTAAGCGTTCAGGCCGCGGCTGCCAACCCGCCAGAGCGGCCACCTGCCCTGTGGCAACGCCGCCTTGAAGCCGTTTCCGCGTCATGTCCGCGCCATGGTGGATAGACAAGTTAACGCGGTGTTTATCATATCTCAGCGTGTGGTATCCTGCGCGGCATGGCGGACAGAAAGAACCTCGTGGCTATTGGCCCCGAAGCCCCGGACGACACGGTTGACCTGACGGCGACCGATGACGCCCTCGTACTCGACCAGGTTCTGGAACCTGAAGCAGACGCGTGGATCGAGGAAGTGAGGCGCCCGTTGCGCGACCGCCTTGGCTGGCTGGTGCCGGCATTGGCGATTTTGGCGATTGCGGGCTGGACCGGTTTCTTCGGCTGGGTCCACCAGCGCTCGATCGTTGCGGGGGCGAGCCCGGCGCAGTGGTCGCAGTGGATTATCGACTGGTCGGTTCCCGTGCTGCTGGTCATCGGATTGTGGCTGCTGGCGATGCGCAACAGCCGCCGCGAAGCCGCCCGCTTTGCCAGCGCGGCCAATGCCTTGTCGCAGGAATCCATTCTGCTCGAACGGCGCCTGATTACGGTGAACCGCGAGCTTAGCCTGGCGCGCGACTTCATCGCCGCGCAATCGCGCGACCTGGAATCGCTCGGCCGCGTGGCGGGTGAACGGCTGTCCACCCATGCCGACCGGTTGCAGGGCCTGATTCAGGACAATGGCGCGCAAGTCGACGCGATCGGCCGGGTCAGCACCACGGCGCTCGAAAACATGGACCGGTTGCGCGATGGCCTGCCGGTCATTTCCAACTCGGCGCGCGATGTCGCCAGCCAGATCGGCCAGGCCGGCAGCGTCGCCAAGGACCAGCTCGAAGAACTGGTGAGCGGGTTCAACCGGCTCAACCAGTTTGGCGAAGCGAGCGGACGGCAAGTCGCCAGCTTGCGCGGCAAGGTCGACGAAGCGCTGGCCGCGTTCGAAGCGCAGGCCGCCCAGCTTGAGGACGTGGCCGGCAACCGCTTTGCCGCACTGGCCGAACGCAGCGCCGCCTTCCGGGCCGAGCTCGACGGGCGCGAGGTCGATGCCTTTGCCGCGATCCGCCGCCGGGCCGATGCGCTGACCAGCGAACTCGACGCGCGGCGGAGCGATCTTGAAACCGCCGAGACGACCGCCTCTGACGCCTTGCAGGCGCGGCTCTCCCAGTTGCGCGACGAAGGCACGCGGATCGCCGAATCGCTGCGCACGGGCGAAGTGGATGCGGCCGGGGCGTGGTCGGCCGCGATCACAGCGCTGGAAGCGCGCATGCTCGAAGCCATCCAGCGCATCGCCTCGGTCGACGAGCAGGCCATGGCAAGCGCCCGCCAGCGCCTGGTTGCGCTACGCGACGAGGCCGACCGGGTCGACACCACGATGACCGAACGGGCAGAGACGTTCCACGCCCAGTTGCTGGCCCGTTCGGCGGACATCCGCGCGCGCGAAGACGCGGCGCTGGCCGCGCTGGGCGAGCGCTTCTCAGCGTTCGATGGCCAAGTGACCGAGCGGCAGGAAGAACAGCTCGCCCATGTCGCCGGGCTGGCCGAACGCGGCGACGCGCTGGCGCAGCGCCTGGCCGAACTCAGCGGGCAGATGGAAACGCTGGCCGCGCAGGGCAGCAGTACGCGGGCCGACGTGGCCGAGGCCGCGTCAGCTCTGACTGGTCGGCTGGCCGAAAGCCGGTCGCTGATCGAGGCCAGTGGAGCGCAAGTCGCGCGGCTGACCGACGACAGCGTGCGCCTGCTCGAATTGATCCGTTCGAGTGCCGAGCACGGCAAATCGGACATCCCGCAAGCCCTCGACCAGGCGGAGCGCCGCCTGGCCGCATTCGAACAGCAGGCCCAGGCGCTGCATGGGCTGATCACCGACGCGGGCGAAAAGGGCGCCTTGCTCGCCACCCACGTCGACAATGCCCGGCAAAGCGGGTCGAGCACGATTGAACAACTGGGCGAACTGGAAGGCCGGCTGGCCGAATTGGCGCGCAATTCGGATGCGCTTGCCGTGCAGGCGCGCGGCGAACTGGGCGAAGCCATGGCCTCGCTCGAGCAGGCTTCGCGCAATGTCCTCACCGGCCTGCACGAACAGCAGGCCGGGGCGATCCGCGACATGGCCGAGAAGATCGCCAGCCAGAGCGGCGAAGCAATTGACGGCGCGCTGCGGGCGCATGCCGCCGGCGCCATCGCCGAACTTGAAAGCGCCGCACAGCAAGCTGGCGAAGCCGGCCGTGCCACCGCGATCACGCTGCGTGACCAGTTGTCGGTGGTGAACGAGCTTGCCGGTAACCTGGAACGGCGCGTGGCGCACGCCCGCCAGCAGGCGGAAGAGCAAGTCGACAACGACTTCTCCCGCCGCATGGCGCTGATTACCGAAAGCCTCAATTCAAGCGCGATCGACATCTCCAAAGCCTTCGCCAACGACGTGGCGGATTCGGCCTGGGCCAGTTACCTGCGCGGTGACCGGGGCATTTTCACCCGCCGTGCGGTACGGCTGCTCGACAACCAGGCGGCGCGCGCGGTGGCCGATATTTACGAGAACGACGGCGATTTCCGCGAAACGGTTAACCGTTACATCCACGATTTCGAGGCGATGCTGCGCAGCGTGCTGTCGACCCGCGACGGCAATACCCTGGCGGTCACGCTGCTCTCCTCCGATATGGGCAAGCTCTACGTTGCGCTGGCCCAGGCAATCGAACGCCTGCGAGCCTAATTGTCGCGGTAGGGATCGATGCTGCGGTAGAGGTTGAGGTCGTCGGCCACGACCCAGCCCTCGACGTAATTGGTGACGTAGAGCGTACACAAGACCGCCGCGACGATGGTTGCGCGAATGACCAGCTTCCTGGGCTGGAAATTCGCCGGGGCGCTGTCAGCCTGGCCCGGGATTTTCGCGATCCCGGCTTCGTCGTGCGTCTTGATGCCGAACGGCAGCAGCATGAAGGCGCTGAGCACCCAGAACAGCGAATAGATGGCGAGGACCGATGTCCAGCGCATGGGCTTACTCCGTGGGTAAAAGGACTTTGGTCTGCGGCTTCTTGCCCGACCAGCGCTGCGCCGCGCGGCGGGCGGCGAGCCGGGCCGCTTCGGCTACTTCATCGGGGCTGCGCTTGCCCTTGAGCTTGCGCAGCGCCTCGGCCACATCCTTTTCAGCCTCTGCAATGAAGGCATCATAGTCTTCATCGAGCGGCAGGCCGATGCCGTGAACCTGGGCCCCGCCCTTGCGGTCGACCGCGATGATCAGCAGCCCGTCGCGCGACAGGCGGCGGCGGGTGGTGATCGCATTGCCATCGGCCGGGACGATCACATCGCCATCGAGCACCAGGCGCCCGGTGTGCACTTCGGCCAACTTGCCCGGTTTGCCGGGTGCAAGCCGCAGGATATCGCCGTTTTTCTGGAACACCGTGGTGGGAATGCCGCTCGCCAGGCCGAGCCGTGCCTGTTCCTGCATATGCCGAATCTCGCCGTGCACGGGCACGAGGATCTCGGGCCGCAGCCAGCCATACATTGCCTCAAGCTCAGGCCGCCCCGGATGACCGGAAACATGGATCAGGTTCTGGCGATCGGTCACCATGATGATGCCGCGCAGCGCCAACTGGTTCTGCACTTTGCCGATTGCGAGTTCGTTACCGGGGATCTGCCGGCTGGAGAATAGAACCACATCGCCTTCCGACAGGCTGATTGGGTGGTTGCCTTCAGCCACGCGGGCGAGAGCGGCCCGCGGTTCGCCCTGTCCGCCGGTGGCGAGGATCATCACCTTGCCGCGCGGCAGTTTCATCGCGGTGTCGAAATTGACCGTCTCGGGAAAATCCTGCAGGTAGCCGGCGTCCTGCGCCACTTCGATGATCCGGTCGAGCGAGCGGCCCGCGACACACAGCTCGCGCCCGGTGGCCTGCGCCACGTGCCCCAGAGTCTGCAACCGCGCGACGTTGGAGGCAAAGGTGGTCACCAGGATGCGCTTGCCCGAATGGCGCTTCACTTCGTCCATCAGCCCGCGATAAACCGCGCCTTCCGAGCCCGACGCGCTGGGATTGAACACGTTGGTGGAATCGCACACCATCGCCAGCACGCCTTCGTCACCGATGGCAATCAGCTCTTCCTCGGTCGCCGGCTCACCCACCATCGGCTCTTCATCGATTTTCCAGTCGCCGGTGTGGAACACCCGCCCGAACGGGGTTTCGATGACCACGGCGTTGCCCTCGGCAATCGAGTGCGCGAGCGGGATGTAGGTGACTTCGAACGGGCCGATCTGAATGCTGCCGTGGTCGCGCTGAATCACGTTGAGCTCGACCTGGCCGGTGAGCCCGGCTTCGGCCAGCTTGCGGCGCACGAGATCGGCGGTGAACGGCGTGGCGTAGAGCGGCACCCCAAGGTCGGCCGCGAAATAGGGCACCGCGCCGATGTGGTCTTCATGCGCGTGGGTCAGGACGATGCCGAGCAGGTCGTCGGCGCGCTCTTCGATGAACGCCGGGTCCGCAAACATGAGCTCGGTGCCCGGATACTCCGCAGCGCCGAAACTCATCCCCAAATCGACCATCAGCCACTTGCCGCGGCAGCCGTAAAGATTGACGTTCATGCCAATCTCGCCCGATCCGCCGAGCGCGAGAAACAGCAGTTCGTCTTCGGGAGTGAAATTCTTCTTCACGCCGCGCCGGCTTTCCCGGCGAGGATCGCAAGACCGCTCAGCGTCAGGTCGGTATCGACGGCATCGAAAATCTCGGTGTTCTTGTCGAACAGCAGCGCCAGGCCGCCGGTGGCGATAACCTTGGCCGGGCGGCCGATTTCGGCGCGCAGGCGGGCAATCAGGCCCTCCATCATCGCCACGTAACCCCAATATACCCCAATCAGCATCTGATCCTCGGTGTTGCGCCCGGTGACGGAATTGGTCCGCGGGCTTTCAATCGCGATGCGCGGCAGCTTGGCCGTGTGGTTGACCAGCGCATCGAGCGACAGGTTGATGCCCGGCGCGATAATTCCGCCTTTGTAGGCGCCGTTGAAGTCGATCACGTCAAACGTCGTCGCGGTGCCGAAATCGACCACGATCAGGTCACCCGAATAGGCAGCGTGTGCGGCAATGGCGTTGACGGCCCGGTCAGCGCCGAGCGAGCGCGGCTCGTCGACATCGATCGGAAAGTCCCAACTGGCGGCGCCTTCCCCGGCAAACAAGGGCACGCCGCCAAAATACTTGGATCCCAGCAGTTCGAGGTTGTGGCGCGCGCGGGGGACCACGGTGGACACGATCATCCGGTCCACCTCGGCGCGGTCGATCCCCTCGATCTCCATCAACTGGAGCAGCCACACGGCATACTCGTCGCTGGTGCGGCGGGCATCGGTGGCGATCCGCCAACGGGTGCGCACCTGCGTGCCCTCGATCAGCGCGAAAACCACGTTGGTGTTACCGACATCGACGGCGAGCAGCATGGCTCAGTTCCCTTCCAGCGTGACGTCGCCGGCGTGAATGACACGGCTGCTGCCGTCCGCCAAGCGCAGCCGCAGCGCGCCGTCGGCTTCGAGCCCGGCAAACGATCCGGAAACGCGCGCACCGTCCGATGCGTGGACCGCCAGCGGCGTGCCCGGCGCGTGCGCGGCGGCGAGCCAGCGCGACAGCATGGGCGCGAGGCCAAACTGGCGCCAGCGATCTAGCTCGCGGTCAAACGAGGTTGCCAACTCGGCGGCGAACGCGTCGCGGCCAAGGACGGGGGCGACCTGCGCCAGGTTTCCGGCTGTGCGGTCGGGCAAGTCGGGCGCGGCGGCGAGGTTGACGCCGATCCCGACTACCGCTGCATCGCCGGCGCGTTCGAGCAGGATGCCGCCGAGCTTGTCGCCCGCCAGCATGACGTCGTTGGGCCATTTCAACTGCACCAGATGCGGCGCGGAGATATGGGCCAAGATGGCCTCGTAGGTCGCCAGCGCGGCTACGAATGAGAGGCTGGCGGCGGGCGGCTCCTGCGCGGTCAGGTGAACGACGGTGGAGCCCATGAAATTGCCCGGCGCGTCGAGCCACGTGCGCCCTTGCCGCCCGCGCCCGCCGGTCTGCCGGTCAGCAATAAGCCAGTGGCCTTCGGGAACCAGTTCGCCCGCAGCAAGCCGCGCGAGCAGATCGGCACTGGTCGAACGGGTCTCGCGGACGGTCTCGATCCGGATGGGCAACGTCAGGCGAGCAGGAACAGCGCCGCCGCGGCGCGGTCCGCCAGCGTGCCGAGCCAGGCGGTCAGCAGGTAGCCGAGCGGCGAGATGACCACCGCGCTCACCGCCAGCAGCGCCCAATGGGCCCAGTCACTCTTTCCGCGAACGGTGTCGACCGGGTCGTCGAAGAACATGATCTTGACGATCTTGATGTAGTAAAACGCACCGATTACCGAGGCCGCGATGCCGATGGCGGCGAGGATCACGAGATTGGCCTGAACGGCGGCCTGGAAGACCACGAACTTGCCCCAGAAGCCGAACAGCGGCGGGATACCGGCAAGGCTGAACATCAGCATCGCCAGGCACAGCGCCAGCGCCGGGCGCGTGCGCGACAGGCCGGCAAGGTCGGAGATGGATTCGAGCTGATCGCCGTTTTCATCGCGCATCATCAGCACCGCAACGAAGCTGCCGACGGTCATCGCGACGTAGATCGCAAGGTAAACCAGCATCCCGCTGATCCCCTGCACCGTGCCGGCGGCCAGGCCGATCAGGATGAAGCCGACGTTGTTGATCGAGGAATAAGCCAGCAGCCGCTTGATGTTGCTTTGACCGATGGCACCCAGCGCGCCGACAACGATCGAGGCAAGCGCAGCGAAAATCACGATCGGGCGCCAGGCATCGACCTGGCTACCGAACGTCTCGATGGCGACGCGCGCGGTCAGTGCCAGCGCGGCGACCTTGGGCGCGCTGGCGAAGAACGCCGTGACCGGGGTGGGGGCGCCTTCGTACACGTCGGGCGTCCACATGTGGAACGGCACCGCGCTGACCTTGAAGGCGAGGCCAGCGAGCATGAACACGGGGCCGAACACCGCGCCCGTCGGCAGACCCGCTACAAACGCGGCATGAATGCCGTCAAAACTGGTGGTGCCCGCAAAGCCATACGTCAGGCTCATCCCGAACAGCAGGATGCCGCTGGCGAGCGCGCCGAGGACGAAATACTTGAGGCCCGCTTCGGCCGAGCGGCTGTCATTGCGCAGGAACGCGGCGAGCACGTAAGCGGCGAGCGAGTTGAGCTCGAGCCCGATGTACAGCGTCATCAGATCGCCGGCCGAGACCATGATGCTCATGCCCAGCGCGGCGAACAGTAACAGCACCGGGTATTCGGCGCGCATCGCCCCGAGCCG
>JBDSDZ010000019.1:0-15796 GCA_039920345.1 Croceibacterium sp. | reverse complement strand
GACCTTGGCGGCGCGGAAGACCTGCTGGCGGCGGAGTAGGCGTCATGAACGCCCAAACTTCGTTCGATTGGCTGGCTGAATGGTACAACAGCCAGTGCGACGGTCTTTGGGAACACAGCTTCGGTGTCCGAATCGACACGATAGATAATCCCGGCTGGTCGTTGACTGTGGACTTGAACGGGACAGATTTGGAAGGCCGCTGTTTGTCGCGAGTGGCCGTAAACTACGGCGATGAACTGGAGTGGCGGATCTGTTGGGTCGAAGACGGGCAGTTCAACGCCGCCGGGGGGCCGCTGCAGCTTTCGAACATGATCGACGATTTTCGCCAATGGAGCGAAGGCTACCCCAAATCTGATCTGGCTAAAGCGTAAGCGTCACCCCAAAATCGCGCGCGGGCCCGAGCCCTTGGCACCCATGCGGTCATCCTTGTTGTACAGCTGGCACTTGCTCAGGCTCAGGCAGCCGCAGCCGATGCACTGGTCGAGCTGGTTGCGGGTCCGGGTGAGCAGGTTGATGCGCTGGTCGATTTCGAAGCGCATCCGGCGGCTGATCTGCTGCCAGTCGCTCAAGGTCGGGGCGCGGCCTTGCGGCAGGTTGGCCAGTTGCGCCTCGATTTCATTGAGCGCGAGGCCGAGTTTCTGGGCAATCAGGATAAAGCTGACCCGGCGGATATCGCTGCGCAAAAATCGCCGCTGGTTGCCGCCGGTTCGCAGCGCCTGGAGCAGCTTTTTGTCCTCGTAATAGCGGATCGCCGACACTGCCACACCGGTGCGGCTGGCGAGTTGCCCGATGGTGATGAAGCGATCCTCGATCATGCGCGATCCTGTCCCGTTTTGCCAAAAACGCTTGACCTCAAGTTAGCTTGAGGTTGCACAAGGGGCTAGCGCGATGATTCGCATCGCTACGAGCAGGAGCGTTAAATCGCGCCCTGCCAACAGTTTACCGCAGGAGTTTCAAGATGAGCCAAGGTCGTATCGAACACGTCAACCTCACCGTCAGCGATATCGATCGTTCTGCCAAGCTGTTCGAAACGCTGCTCGGCTGGCACCAGCGCTGGCGCGGCGCGGCCATGAATGGCGGCGAGACGATCCACGTCGGGACCGCCGACAGCTACCTCGCGCTGTACACCGACCGGCAGGATCATGCCGGTCAGATGAAGGGCCGACCAATGAACCATGTCGGGCTGCAGGTGGACGATCTCGATGCCGCCGAGCAGGTGATTGTCGAGGCGGGCCTCGAGCCGTGGGGTCACGATGACTACGAACCAGGCCGCCGGTTCTATTTCTATGACTGGGACGGAATCGAGTTCGAAGTGGTCAGCTATGCCTGACGCTCACAGCGATTCGGTGGCGCCGATTTCGTGCACTTCGACTTCGCGGTCGTAGAACCCGAGCGCCTCGCGCTGCTCAATCCAGACCTGCATGTGCGGGGTTTCGAAATGCGCGGCGAGTTGCTCTCGGGTGTCCCACAGCTCGATCACCCGGAACAACCCGGGATCGGCCACGTCTTCGGAATAGGCATATGTCCGGCAGCCGCGTTCGGTCAGCGTGGCGGCGATCAGGGCCTGCATCTGCGGCATCGCGCGCTCGAGCGATTCAGGCGGGAAGCGGAAACTGCCGAGCACGGCGAACATCAGAAGCTCTCTTCGTAAACCCGGCTGATATCGCCGCCCCATTCGCCGTGGAACTTGTCGAGCAGGCGCTGTGCGGGAACTTTGCCGCTGCTGACGATTTCCTGCAGCGGTTCGAGGAAGCCTGCTTCGCTGTCCCCGCCGGCATTGAGGGCAGCGCGGGCATTGAGACCCTGCCGGGCAATATCGACCGCGTCGCGCGCAAGATCCTGCAAGGTCCCGCCGCCCGGGATCGGTGCGCCCAGCGCCAGCCGGGGGACCGCGTCGCGCAAGGCCTCGCGTTCGTCCATCGTCCAGTGCTTGACCAGGTCCCACGCGGCGTCGAGCGCGGCGTCGTCATACAGCAGGCCGACCCACAGCGCGGGGAGCGCGCAGATGCGGTTCCACGGGCCGCCATCGGCGCCGCGCATTTCGAGGAAAGTCTTGAGCCGCACCTCGGGAAAGGCGGTCGAGAGGTGGTCGATCCAGTCGCTTTCGAGCGGCAGTTCGCCGGGCAAAGCGGGCAGCTTGCCGACGAGAAAATCCCGGAAGCTCTGTCCCGCCGCGTCGATGTACTTGCCGTCGCGGAAGACGAAATACATTGGCACATCGAGCATGTAATCGACGTAGCGTTCGTAGCCGAAGCTGGAATCGAACACGAACGGCAGCATCCCGGTGCGGTGCGGATCGGTGTCCGACCAGATGTGGCTGCGATAGCTCAAAAAGCCGTTCGGCTTGCCTTCGGTGAACGGCGAATTGGCGAACAGCGCGGTGGCCAGCGGCTGCAGGGCCAGGCTGGTGCGGAACTTCTTGGCCATGTCCGCCTCGCTCGAATAGTCGAGGTTGACCTGGATGGTGCAGGTCCGCAGCATCATATCGAGGCCGAGGCTGCCGACGCGCGGCATGTGCCGCAGCATGATTTCATAACGGCCCTTGGGCATAATCGGCAGCTCGGCCCGGGTCTTGTCGGGCCACATGCCGAGGCCGAGGAACCCGACCCCGCATTGCTCGCCCACGGCTTTCACCTGGTCGAGATGGCGGCCGGTTTCGGCGCAGGTCTGGTGCAGGTTTTGCAGCGCCGCGCCCGACAGCTCGAGCTGGCCGGCAGGTTCGAGGCTGACCGCGCCGTCATCCCCGCTGAGCGCGATGACATGGCCGCCCTCTTCCACCGGCTCCCAGCCAAATTGGCGCAATTCCATCAGGATATCGCGAATCCCGCCGGGCTCGTCATACGACGGGGCGGAGTGGTCCGACTGCTTGTAGACCAGCTTTTCGTGTTCGGTGCCGATGCGCCAGCGCTCGCGCGGCTTTTCGCCCGCCTGCATCGGCGCCACGAGCTGCTCGCGCCGCTCGATAAAGGGTTCTGCCCCTTCGGACGCCTTGCGCGTGCTCATGGCGGGCCGTTAGGCGAGCCGGGCAATCCTTGCCAGTGCAAATTTGTTGTGAAGTGAAACCTATTATTTCCAGTCGCCTGCTGCGCCCATCCACAGCGCGGTGGCGGCGATGGCCGCGGTCTCGCTGCGCAGGATGCGGGGGCCAAGCGAAATGGCGCTGGTCTGGGGGTGGGCGCGCACGGCTTCGCGCTCGCCATCGTCGAACCCGCCTTCGGGGCCGACCAGCAGCGCAGCGGGGCCATCGTGCGCAGCGAAGGATTCGGCAGCCGGGGCACCGCCCAACTCGTCGGCAAAGAACAGCGCGCGGTCGGCTGGCCAATCCCGCAGCAGGGCGTCGAGCTTCAGCGGCTCGGCCAGATCGGGCAAGGCAGTGCGGGCGCATTGCTCGGCCGCCTCGGTTACAATCGCCCGCGCGCGCTCGTGGTTGAGCTTGTCGGCCACGCAGCGGTGGGTGATCAGTGGCTGGATCCAGCGCACGCCAAGCTCGGTCGCCTTTTCGAGCACGAGGTCGAACCGGTCCTTCTTGAGCAGCGCAGCGCAGAGCCAGAAATCGGGCACCTGTTCGCGCGCCCGCAGCCGCTCGACGAGCTTGAGCGTGACCTCGCGTTTGCCGGCCGAGACGATTCGCGCCGCCCATTCGCCCGTTTCGTCGTCGCACAGCACGACCGCGTCGCCTTGCGCCACGCGCATGACCTTGGCGAGATAATGGGCCGGGTTGCCCTCGACAGTGATCGCCGTGCCCAAGGCGAGCGGGCCTGCCACAAACAGGCGCGGCGCGCTGCGCGGGGGCCAGGCGGGGGTGGCGGGCATGGCTAGGCACTATCGCCGGCCCCGGCTAGGAGGCAAGCGTGAGCGACACCATCGTCCCCGACAGCGAACATCGCGGCCTTGTTGCCAGCCTGCCGCAGCTGCCGCGCGACCTGGCGCAACTGGCGCGGTTCGACCGCCCGATCGGCTGGTGGCTATTGTTCTGGCCCTGCGCGTGGGGCGTGTGGCTGGCGGGCGAAGGGGTGCAGTGGCAGCTCATGGCGTGGCTGCTGCTGGGCGCGGTGGCGATGCGCGGCGCGGGCTGCGTCTACAACGATATCGTCGATGCGGACCTTGACCGGCAGGTTGCGCGCACCGCCGTCCGCCCGGTGGCGAGCGGCAGGGTCAGCGCAACGACCGCGTGGCTGTGGCTGGGCGCGCTGTGCCTGGTCGGGCTGGTGGTGCTGTTGCAGCTACGCTGGCAGGCGCAGCTGGTGGCGCTGGCGAGCCTGGCGCTGGTTGCCGCCTACCCGTTCATGAAGCGCATTACCTGGTGGCCGCAGGCGTGGCTCGGGCTGGTATTTACCTGGGGCGCGCCGGTCGGGTGGACGGCGATCCGGCTCGACCATCTCGATGTTCTGGCCGCGCTCTATGCCGGGAGCCTGCTGTGGTGCATGGGCTACGACACGATCTACGCGTTGCAGGACCGCGAGGACGATGCGCTGGTCGGCATCCGCTCGAGCGCCTTGCGGCTCGGCGCACAGGTCAAAGCTGGCGTGATCGCGTTCTACGCCGCCGCGCTCGGCCTGTGGGGCCTTGCCTTCTGGCTCTTGCGCGCCGACTGGATTGCGCTGGTGGCACTGCTGCCCGCCGCGGTTCACCTGATGTGGCAGGCGTTCACGCTCGATCCGGCAGACCCGCACAATCCCCTCGCCCGGTTCCGCTCGAACCGGTTTGCCGGGCTGCTGGTGGCGGCCGCCTGCCTGGTGGTCGGCAACGCCTGACGGATTAGCGCCAGGCGGTGATGCGGCCGCTGTCGTCGAAGATATAGAGCGTGTTGCCGGCCACGATCGGCGGCAGCGAGACCGCGCTCTTGAGTTCGGTAAACGGTGACGCCGCGCCAGTGGTGACATCAGCCGACATCACCTGGCCTTCCGAGTTGGCAACCCACAACCGGCTGTTGGCTAGCACCGGGCCGGTCCAGAAGATCGGACCGGTGTGGTTGCGCGGATTGCGCCAGCGATCGAGCTGGTTGACCCACTTCACCCGGCCCGTGGCGCGGGCAATGCACAGCAGCCGCGCATCGTCGGTCAGGGTGAAAATCCATTCGCCGGCCACCGCCGGGGTGGAAATGCCCGCCAGGCTCAGTTCCCAGATGCGCTGTCCGGTGACCAGTTCATACGCCGCCATGCGGCCGCCCTGGCCCAGCGCATAGACGCGGCCGTTGTCGATGATCGGATCGGCATCGACATCGGTCAGCGTGCCGACTTGGGTCGAAATCGACGTGCGCGAGAGCGCGTCGGACCACAAGTTACGACCGTTTTCGTAGCGATAGGCGACCAGCTCGCCCGAGGAATAACCGGCGATTATTGTGCCCTGGCCAGCGGCCGGTGCCGCCACGCCGAACACGCCCGACGGCGCGGTCGCGGCATTGTCCTGCCAGATCGGGCTGCCGTCTTCGACCTTGAGCGAATGGATCTGGTTGTCCTGCGTCATCACATAGACGGCATTGAACGCGATGGTGGGCGATCCGCGCAGCGGGCCGGCGGGCCGGACACGCCACAGTTCGCGGCCCGTGGCCGCGTCAAGCGAGACGACGTCACCGGCACCGTTGGTGGCGAAGACCTTGCCATCGGCATAGCTGGCGCCGCCGCCGAACGCAGCGCTCTGCAGGTCGCTGGTCACGGCCATGCTGTACGTCCAGCGCTGTGCACCGGTCGCGGTGTCGAAGGCGTGGACCTGCCCGTCAGTATCGACGACATAAAGCGACCCGCCACCAACCACAGGCGCGGCGGCCAGCCGGCGGCGCTTGCTGCTGCCGGGGATGTTCGCACTCCAGGCTTCAACCGGTGCTGCGCCGAGCGTGGCATGGCCTGCTGCCTTGGAGGCGTTGCCCCCCGCTTGCGGCCAATCGGCGTTTTCCTGAGGCGCGGGCAGCGCGACAGCCACGTTGGCCAGCAAGGGATCGGGCGTTACATCGGCCGCGATATGCGACAGGATCGGCGTGCGATTGCCAACCGTGGGGGTGGACGGCTTCTTGTCACCGCCAATGCCGAGCGTCCCGCAGGCGGCGAGGCCAGCCACGAGCAGGGGAAGAATGAACAGACGAGCCCGCGAGGGGCGGCGCGACTTGGAATTCATCGATAGTTCCATTTTCATTGGCCAGCCGCCGGCACCGGAGCGTTGGGATCGGTGTTTTCGACTTGCAGTTCGGCCAGCGTCTTGTCGACATCGACCACGGCATCGTAGCCGAGCACGCCGGCAAGCTGGCGCGTGCGTGAGCGCAGCGATTGCGGAACCTTCTCATCTTTGGCGATGGCGGCAAAAAGCGGGCCCGCCAGTTCGTTCTTGCCCTGCGCGAGATAGGCCATTCCGACCAGTTCGCCGGCGCTGCCGAACCACGGGTTGCCGGGCACGGCGAGCGGCTTCAGCCGGTCGATTACGACTTGCGGCTGGAGCGTATCAAACTGCAGCGCCATTACCCGGATGCTGGCCAGATCGCGATAGGCCTTGGGTGCGTTGGCATCCTTGGCCACGCCTTCGAACAGCGCGATGGCTTCGGGGCGCTTGTTGTCGCGCAGCGCAATCGCGGCACGCGCAAACTTGGCTGAGATAGCGGTGGCGGAACTGCCATCGGCAGCCAGCAGGGCCAGTTGATCGTCAGCCGGTTGGAACTGGCCGCCATCGAGCTTGTCGAACGAGGTGGTCAGCAGCTCCGACTTTGCTTCGAGCTGGCCTTCCTGGTGATCGCGCCACCACAGCCAGCCGCCGAAGCTGGCGAGTGCCAGCACCAGTACCGCACCGATGGCAATGCCGTACTTCCTGGCGACCGTTCCGATCTGGTCATGGCGTACGCCTTCATCCACTTCGCGCATCAGCGCGTCGTGCTCCGCCGCGCGTTGCACGGCGAGTTGTTGGGTGCGGGCTTCTTCGGAATCGGGTTTGAGGGCCACTAAGGTCGCTTCTGGTGCTGTTTAACCGGTCGGCGCGCTGTTTAACGAAAGACCGCGCCAATTCAATTGTGAACCTTGTGCCTGTCCCCCGGACGGTGAACGACCGATTAAGCCGCCGGAGGACGGCCGAGCAAATTGGCGTAGAGTGCGCGGTACTGCTCGATCATTCGCGCGGCATCGAATTCGGCCCGCGCCTTCGTCCGGTTTGCCTCGCCGATCGCCTTGCGCAAGGCAGGGTCGCGCGCCAACGTATCCAGCGCTGCCGCCAGCGCGGGCCCGTCGCCGGAGGCGTGGAGCAGGGGGCCGTTCTGCGTCGCCAGCGCCGCGGCGATCTCGCCTGCGCGCGGAGCGATTACCGGCAAGCCAACCGCCATCGCCTGTACCACGGGTTCGGGAACCGGCGCATTGCCGCCCAGCTGGGCGTAGATGTCGAACAGGCCAATCACTTTGCCCGGCTCGGCGGGTGGCTCGGACCAGTGGACCCGGTCGAACATCTCGCAGCGCTCGGCTTCGGCCATGACCCGGTCGCGTCCCGCACCGTCACCCAGGATCACCAGGTGCCAGTCGGACCCGAGCGAAGCGCAGGCGCGGACCAGCAGCGGCAAGTCGTTGCCGCCGTCGATGCCGGCAAAAGTGCCGATCCAGCGTTCGTCGCGCTGCTTGATCACTCGCGGCAAGGCGTCGCGCTTTGGCGCCCGGTTCACCGCCCGCAGGTCGATGCCATCGGCGATCAAGCGCACCCGGCTGCGCGGCTGTTGCCAACGCTCGAGCGCAATCCGTTCCACCCAGCGCGACGGCACCACCAGCGCCGCGCAGCGGCCGAGCGCGATGCGGCGGTAGTATTCGCGAACCGTGCCGCGCGAGCGCCCATCATCGTCGTGCACCACCAATGGCGCGAGTTTGACGACATCGGCGAACAGCGTGTGCGCCAGCGCCGCATCGATCGCGCCCCAGCCGTGGGTACAGATCAGGTCAAAGCCCTCCATCGCCCGGGCAAGGCGCAGCAGGCGGCCGGGCCATGGCTTCCCGTCGAGCGGGGGAAACGGCACCGATTGACGATCCCCTGGCACGGTGAACGCAGGATCGTGCGCGACCGCGTGATCAAACGCGTTCAGCGCCTTGACCAGCCGGACGCAGCGCCGCGCCGCTGCGTCATCGCCAGTGCCCAGGATATGGAGCAGACGCGGACGCAGCGCGCCCTTCGTCATGCCAGTCGCGCCAGCAGCCGGGTGATCGCCGCCTGTGCCGCCGGTTCCTCGAGCGTCGGAGCATGGCCGGTTCGCGCAATCGTGACGGTTTCCAGTTCGGGCATTTCGCTGGCCATCTTGCTGAGCGTTTCGGCCGAGAGAATGTCCGACAGTTCGCCGCGCACCGCCAGCACCGGTCGGCCCGAAAGGGCGCGAAAGGCCGGCCACATATCGAACGGTTCGCCGCTCGGTTCCTGCTGGAACGGCTCGGCGATCTTCATGTCGTAATCGAACGCAATGCGGCCGCCGCTGCCGAGCGCCATCAACCGCTTGGCCAGCCGCAGCCAGTCTGCCGCGTCGAAGTCGGGATAGGCCACTCCGCCTTGTTCCCTGAGCGCGCGCGCCGCATGCATCCAGGTGGGGAAACTGCGCCCCTGCCCGACATATTCGCGAATTCGGGCCAGGCCGCCGGGTTCAATGTCGGGTCCAATATCGTTCAACACCGCCCCGGCGATGCGGTCGGGCGCGTAAAGCGCCAGCAGCATGGCCACGATGCCGCCGAGCGACGTGCCGATGAGTACCACTTTCGGCGCCGCAAGGTGCTCAATCAGCGCGGCAATGTCGCCGACATAATAAGCCGGCATGTAGGTCACCGGGTCCTTGGCATAATCGCTTTGCCCGCGCCCGCGCAGGTCGGCGCAGATCACCCGCCACTGGCCGGCCAGCAGCTCGGCCACCGGCTCGAAATCGCGCGCGTTGCGGGTCAGGCCGGGAATGCACAGCAGCGGCGGCCGGTCAGGCGGCCCGGCGTAATCGCGATAGCGCAGCACCAGCCCGTCGGCGCTGGTCCACTCGCCTTCGCTGTAGGCAGCCTGCGCCATCGATCCTTCCGATTGTTCCTGGCGGGAGGCGCCGCTTGCGCCTTGGCCTCCGCGCCCCCACTAATGAAAGGATGCGCGCCGAACCGCAAGCCGCCGAGTATCGGCCCGATCCGCAAATCCTCGCCCTCGCCGCGTGGCTTGGTGACGCGGTGGCGCCGGCTGAGTTCCCGCGCAATGACTTGCGCTTTCGCAACCGGCGGTGGGACCAGGCGGTCGGCCTTGGCGACCTGTCGGACGAGGCATGGGTGGGCCACATGGCGCGGTTCGAGCCGCTGCCGGATAACCTGCCGCAGCCCTTGGCGCTGCGCTATCACGGCCACCAGTTCCGGTCCTACAATCCCGAGATCGGCGACGGGCGCGGGTTTACCTTTGCCCAGTTGCGCGACGGTGACGGGCGGCTGCTCGACCTTGGCACCAAGGGCAGCGGGCTGACGCCTTACAGCCGCACGGCGGACGGGCGGCTGACACTGAAAGGCGCGGTGCGCGAGATCCTCGCCACCGAAATGCTCGAGGCATTGGGCGTCAACACCTCGAAGACCTTCTCGGTGGTCGAAACCGGCGAGGCGCTGGTACGCGGCGACGAGCCCTCGCCCACCCGCTCCGCGGTGCTCGTCCGGCTGAGCCATTCGCACATCCGCATCGGCACTTTCCAGCGGCTCGCCGCACTGGAGGAAGATGCGCACATGGCCGCGCTGGTCGATTACTGCCTGGCGCAATTTCCCGGGCCGCTGCCGCCCACCGATGCCCCGGACGCGGACCATCCGGCCGTAATTCTGATGCACCAGGCGACCGAGCGGCTGGCCGACCTTGCCGCCAGCTACATGGTCGCCGGGTTCGTCCACGGGGTGCTCAATACCGACAACATCAACCTGACCGGCGAGAGCTTCGACTACGGTCCGTGGCGCTGGCTGCCGACGTGGGACGCGAGCTTCACCGCCGCTTATTTCGATCACAGCGGGCTTTATTCATTTGGCCGCCAGCCCGAAGCGATCCGCTGGAACCTCGCCCAGCTTGGCGTCGCGCTCAGCCGGATTGCAGAGGGACCGGCGCTGGTGGCGGCGTTCGAGCGTTTTCCGACGCTCTATCACGCAGCGATGAGCCGGCGTTTCACCTGGCGGCTGGGCGTGGAAAGCCGCGGCGTTGCGGCCGATTTCAAGCTGATCGAAGCAGCCGAACAAGCCATGCGCGAAAGCGGTAAGGGGCCCGATGCGTTCTTCTTTGACCACCGCGCAGGTCGCGCCACGACGGGTCCGTTGGCAGACGCCCTGTCGGACTATGCACCCGTTCCGGATGCGCATCCGTATTGGTCGAGTGGCGCGCCGCAAGCGATGCTGATAGACGAAGTGGAAATGATCTGGTCATCGATCGCCGAACATGACGACTGGGATCCGCTGGCCGCCAAGATCGACGCCGTGCGCGCGCTGGGAGACGCGCTGGGCGAACCACCGGGACCCGCCGGGCATGCTCCTGCATAAAGGCCCGAACCCTGATCGCCGACCTGACCTTTGGATGATGACAAGTTGCCCTTGAGCCTGTGAGCGAAACCCAGCTTATCTCTTTCGAGCCGGCCACCGGCGTCGAACTCTGGCGCGGTGACATTGGCGACGTGGATGCAGCCGTCGCCGCCGCCCGCCGCGCCTGGCCGGCGTGGGCAGCGCAGCCGCTCGCCACGCGAATTGAACTGGTCCGCCGCTTCGCCAACGAAGTGCGTAAGGAGCAGGACGCATTCGCCGAATTGATCGCGCGGGAAACCGGCAAACCGCTGTGGGAGGCCAATTCCGAAGTCGCGGCAGTCATCGCCAAAGTCGAAATTTCGATCAGTGCCTATGCCGAACGGACCGGCCAGCGGCGGCTCGACAGCGCGCTGCAGGGCACAGCTTCGCTGCGCCACAAACCGCACGGGGTGATGGTGGTGCTGGGGCCGTACAATTTCCCCGCGCACCTGCCCAACGGCCACATCGTCCCGGCGCTGATCGCGGGCAACGCGGTAATCCTCAAGCCGAGCGAGAAAACCCCTGCCACCGGCGAATTCCTGATCCGCTGCTTGCAGCGCGCGGGCATTCCCGAAGACGCGGTGCAGGTCCTTATTGGCGGACCCGATGAAGGCAAGGCGCTGGTGGCGCATGACGGGATCGACGGCGTGTTGTTCACCGGCTCGGCGCAAGTCGGCATCGCCATCAACCGCGCGCTGGCCAGCAGCCCGGGCAAAGTCGTCGCGCTCGAAATGGGAGGCAACAATCCGATCGTGCTGTGGGACACGCCCAAGATCCACGATGCCGCCACGCTGATCGTGCAATCGGCCTTCACCACCGCCGGGCAGCGCTGCACTGCGGCGCGGCGGCTGATCGTCAAGGCGAGCCTGTATGACCAGGCGATCGATGAAGTGAAGCGCTTGTCGAGCCGGATGATCATCGGCGCACCGTTCGACGATCCGGCGCCGTTCATGGGACCGGTGATCGACGCGCAGGTGGCCGACCAGTTGACCGAGAGTTTCCTTTACCTGCTGTCGCACGGCGGCAAGGCGATCTCGCACATGCGCCGCCCGCGCGGCGACCTGCCGTTCGTTACCCCCGGGCTGATCGACACCACCGCGATGATCGAGCGGCCCGACGTCGAGCTGTTCGGGCCGCTGCTGCAGGTCATCAAGGTGGACGATTTCGACCACGCGATCGCCGAAGCCAACGCCACGCGGTTTGGCCTGTCAGCCTCGCTGATCGGCGGCAACAAGCAGGATTACAGCCGTTTCTGGGCCAATATCCGCGCCGGAATCGTTAACTGGAACCGGCCGACCAACGGGGCCTCCTCAGCCGCCCCGTTCGGCGGTGTCGGGCTTTCGGGCAATCACCGCCCAGCCGCGTTCTATGCCGCCGACTATTGCGCCTACCCGGTCGCCAGCACCGAAATGGAACAGCCCCGCGCCAGCCTGGGCGTTGGCTTCAGCGAAGACCGCAAGTCCACCGTCCGCTGACAAGAACAAGACGCCCGTGCATCGCTGCACGAGCGTCTTGGCGCGGCCGTCCTTGATACGACCCGGAACAGCCGCGCTCCAGCCTGGCCCCCACAGGGGTAGTGACCAGGCCGGTTAGCGAGGGCTTAGCGGCAGCGGTTGCCGCCGCTCGCCACTTCCTTGCCCAGCAGCGCGCCAGCGGCGGCGCCGAGGACGGTGCCGAGCGTATGGTCACGGCCACCATCCACTTCGCGGCCGAGCAGCGCGCCGGCAGCAGCGCCAATGATCAAGCCGGTGGTGCCGTCTTTCTTCTGGCAATAAGGGCGGCCATCGTTGCCACGCCACACGCGGGTGTTGCGATAGACCGGCTCGTCATAGGCAACACGGCTGTTGTTGTAGCCGTAGCCGCTCTGGTAATTCTGGTAGCCGCGGTTGCCGCGGTTATCGCGGCGGTGCTTGTTCCACGCATCGGCCTGCGGCGCGGCGTGCACGCCGTGGGTCGGCATGTGGAAGTCGGCGGCCGCTGCGGGCACGGCTGACAGGGCGAGGCCACTTGCAGCAAAGGCCATGGCGGAATTCTTGATCAGGCTTTTCATGTCGTTTACTCCATCGGACTTCCCGAACGATGGTTCAGCTTTACAGCGCTATTTCTGAACGGACCGCAACCCGCCTGTCAGTTTTGCACCCATTTGTCGCACCTTGCTCTGCCTGCCGCAGCAGCCTAACGCCCTGTCGGTGACGACCCCGACCTCCCCCCAAAAGAGCGGCCTGCCCTTCGCGCTGGGCGCGCACGCGGTGTGGGGTTCGATGCCGCTGTACCTGCAGCTGGTGCATCAGGTGCCCGCGCTGGAATATGTCGCCTGGCGAATCATCTTCACCCTGCCGCTGTGCCTGGCGGCGCTGGCATGGCAGGGCAGCTGGGGCGAGTTGCGCGCAATCCTGCGCAATCCGCGCACCGTGCTGACGCTGCTCGCCAGCGCGGCGCTGATCGGGATCAACTGGTTTCTTTACGTCTGGGCGATCGCCAGCGGCCACGTTTATGCCGCCAGCCTGGGCTATTACATCCTGCCGCTGGCAATGATGCTGCTGGGCATGGTCGTGCTGGGCGAGACATTGACCCGGCGGCAATGGGGCGCGGTGGCGCTGGCCGGGATCGGGGTTACCGCGCTGGCAATCGGCGCGCTGACCACATTGTGGGTCAGCCTGTCGATGGCGGTGACGTTCGGGCTTTATGGCCTGCTGCGCAAGACCGTCGCGGCGGGCCCGCTGACCGGACTGACGGTCGAATCGCTGCTCCTGCTGCTGCCGGCGGCGGGCGTTGCGGTGTGGTATGCCGCCAGTCCGCAAGGGTCGTCCTTCGGACGCGATGCCGTGGAGACGGCAGCGATCGTCGGCGGTGGGCCGATGACCGCAGTGCCCCTGATCTGGTTCGCCATCGCCGCGCGGCGGATGCCCTATACCGTGATCGGCTTCCTCCAGTTCGCCTCGCCGACGGTGGTGTTCCTGATGGGCCTGTTTGTATTTGGCGAGGACTTGCGCCCGGCGCAGCTGGCCTGTTTCGTGATGATCTGGGCGGCCGCCGGGCTGTTCACCTGGGACATGGTGCGCGGCAATGGCAAGCCGCCGGTGGGCGATGAAGCCGCCAGCCGCGGCGCGGCGAGTTAACCGGCAAAGCGCCAGCCGAGCGTCTCGCCGGCATGGAACGGCACGACCCCGGCAATTTCGGCGGGGACCTTTGCCGCGCCGCGCTCCAGCGTGATCGTGCCTTCGTTGAGCGGCAGCCCGTAGAAGCGCGGGCCATGTTCGCTGGCAAAGCCTTCGAACCTGTCCAGTGCGCCTTCGGCTTCGAACACGGCGGCATAGCTTTCGAGCGCGAACGGGGCGTTGAAAATACCCGCGCAGCCGCAGCCCGATTCCTTGGTCTCGCGCATGTGCGGCGCGCTGTCGGTGCCGAGAAAGAACTTGGCGCTGCCGGATGTGGCGGCGCGGCGCAGTGCAAGCCGGTGCAATTCACGCTTGGCCACCGGCAGGCAATAGGCATGCGGGCGAATGCCGCCCACGAGCATGGCGTTGCGGTTGATGTGCAGGTGCTGCGGGGTGATCGTGGCCGCGACATTCGGCCCCGCTGCTTCGACGAACGCCACCGCTTCCTCGGTGGTGGCGTGTTCGAACACGACCTTGAGGCCCGGCAACTCGCGCAGCAGCGGGGTCAGCACGCGGTCGATGAATTCCGCCTCGCGGTCGAACACGTCGATCTCGGGATCGGTCACTTCGCCGTGGACACACAGTACCATCCCGATAGCCTGCATCCGTTCGAGCACGCGGCGGATATTGGCGACACCGGTCACCCCGCTGGCCGAATTGGTCGTCGCGCCCGCGGGATAGAGTTTTGCCGCGGTGAACACACCATCGGCAAACCCGGCGGCAAGATCGTCCGGGTCGGTCGTATCGGTCAGGTAACAGGTCATCAGCGGCGCGAAATCCGTGCCAACTGGCAGCGCGGCCATGATCCGCTGGCGATAGGCCGCAGCGTCGGCCGCCCGCGTGACCGGCGGCGAAAGGTTGGGCATCACGATGGCGCGCGCGAACTGCCGGGCGGTGGCGCCGACCACGGCTTGCAGCATTTCGCCGTCACGCAAATGCACGTGCCAGTCGTCCGGCCGGCGGATGATCAGCGTCTCGCTCATCCCCCGGCCATGGCACAGCCGCTTGACTATCGCCAGTGCCCGCCCAAGTGGGGCGCATGGCCCATGAAAGACTGTTTTCCCGCGCGCTGGTGCGCGTCGCGCCCACGGCAGATGGCGAAGATGCAGCGCAGTTCCTGCAAGGCCTGCTGACCAACGATGTGGCGGGCGTGCTGCCGGTCTATGCCGGGCTGCTGACCGCGCAGGGCAAGGCGCTGTTCGACATGATCGTGTGGCCGGGCAGCGATGGCTCGCTGCTGCTCGACTGCGAGGCCTCGGCGGCGGCGGACCTTGTCAAGCGGCTCTCGATGTACCGGCTGCGGCGGCAGCTTTCGATCGCGGTCGATCCCACGCTAGGCGTCTATTGGCAGGCCGAACTGGGAGATGGCGGCGCACCCGATCCGCGTCTCGCCGCGCTCGGGCAGCGCTGGGTGGCAATGGTGTCGAGCGAGGACGTGGCGGTGGACGACGCGTGGCTGGCTCACCGGCTCGGCCTCGGTGTGCCCGAAAACGCGGCGGAGCTTGGCGACGTCCTGTGGCTCGAAACCAATGCCGCGGAGCTGGGCGGCGTCTCGTTTTCCAAGGGCTGCTATGTCGGGCAGGAAAATACCGCGCGGATGAACTGGCGCCAGAAGGTCAACCGGCGGCTGGTCGTTGTGCCGCTCGCCCAGTCGGAAGAAAAACGCCGCAAAGTGGCCTATCCGCAGCTCGGGCTGGCGATCGACCATCTGCGCAGCGAAGATCTCGACCCTGCGCAGCGGCCCGACTGGCTAACCGCTTAGCCGCGCAAGTCCCCGACCTGCAGCATCGTGCCGGTCAGCATCGCCGTCGCGCGTTCGCGGGCGGTATCGCGGCCAACGCGCATCGATTGCGCCAGCCGCTCGCCAATCAGCGCATCGCCCAGCGCCATCAGGACCAATGCCAGGGTTGCCTCATGCATCGTGCGCTGCGCGCCGGGTTCGCCTTCCTGCGGGTGCAGTTCGTTGACCACTTCGTCGATCGCCTCGACGATCGGGTCGAGCGCATCTTCATTGCCCGAGAGGATCATCCAGCTGGCCAGCGCGCCGCCGCCTTCGCGGTCGAACGCGTCGAACGTCAGGTCGACCACTTCGCGCGGGTTGCCGATCCCGGCGCGGGTGGCGAGCACCGCCTCGGCAATCGAATCGCACACGAT